>NZ_BAGH01000104.1 GCF_000308715.1 Nocardia tenerifensis NBRC 101015 | reverse complement strand
TCTCGCAGTCCCATCCGCCGGCCGGGCTTTGCGACAGGCCTGGGCCCGGCGTTGCCGGGTAGCGGCGGGAGGTGATGGTGACGGGTTGCCATCCAAACCCCGCCGCTCTGGCATGCCGATTACGGTTCGATTTCACGAAAAGGCCATTGGTAACCGAGGGTTCGCATCCGCCCTTCTAGGCGTGAGGATGCGTCGGCTCGTCGGCGCTCAAGTTCCATGAGAGATGGGCTATACCGGCTTCCCCAGGTTAGATAACAATCAATTAGCTGATTGCGTTCCTGGGCTAACAATTTCCTCGCGCGTGCAACGAGATCGGTTCCGACGATCTCAAGGATATTTGCGCTCACATCGACAGTGGACGCACCAGGCTGACGATTGTGGTATCGCAGCCGGGTGATGTTTTCGCGATTTGCCACCCACCAGTCGGTGAACAGGCCAGCGATCTGTTCGTCGCTCAGAACCATTCTTTCGGTAAGTGCAGCCTGAAAGGTCTCGGCGAAGTACATGCGTGCCGCGTCGAGCGGCAGCTTAGTGAATACATTCCGGGGCAGCGGAAACTCTGCGAACCACTCTTCGACTGCACCGACGATCGCGGTCTCGATCGGTGCGGTAAGTGAGGGGATTGTCGAGGCGATCGTCTCGTAACCGGATGGGGGAAACTCAAGGTGCCCCAGCTGGTTACGCACGAATAGTTCGTTCAAGTCGATGCCGAGCGCGTCGAATCGCTCGCGCTGAACCTCGACCTCGTTGACAGGTACCCCACCGAAGAGTAGAGATTCAATGCTTGGCGCCGCAGGGGTCTTTGGTACCGGGAAAAGATAATTGCCGACATTGAGATTGAAGTCATTTTTCGCTATCTCAACGATTGATACTATCCGTGAAAAATGATCGATATCGTTTCGCCGATGGAACGCGTTCGCAATTTTTTGCACATGGCGAGGAGCCAGATAAGTTCGGGAGCGTACGGTATCGACCTCGTGTTCAGCATTTATGAAGAGAATGTCGCGTTCAGTATCTGGGTTCGTATCCTCTCCCCGGAGGACAAGAAGGCTGAATGGGACTGAGGTATTGGGGAAGATATTGCGTCCCAGCGCGATTACGGCAGAAATTCTGCCATCTTGGATCATGCTGCGCCGGATGTTCCCCTCTAACCCGCCTCTGAACAGCACACCGTTGGCGACAACCATGACTCCCACGCCGCCGGAGGTCAACGATGCTAGGACATGCTGGACGAACAGCAAGTCTGCTGTGCGCATCTGTCCATACCATACGTGCGCGTGGCTACCCGCCATCTCGCGTCGATACTTCAACCCGGAAGGTGGATTGGTCAGGACTCGGTCGAACCGCCTCAGTGCTCCGGTGGTGTTCTGGAAACACGGATCGAGGAGCGCGTCGCCTATCCGGATAGACGCGTCGGCGATTCCATGCAGGTTCAGGTTGAGCCAAGCCAGGGTGTGCTGCTGCATGTTGACGTCCTGTCCGAACAGAGCAAGTGCATCATGTCGATCGGTGCGCTCGGCAACGTATTCGTCAGCTGCGATAAGCAGTCCGCCGGTACCCACGCAAGGGTCGTAAACCGACTGGCCAGGCTGCGGATTGGCCAACTGCACCATGAGCTGGCGGACCGAGGGTGGGGTACCGAATTGGCCGCCGCGCTTGCCGTCATCGAGGAACGTGGCGAGGACTTGGTCATAGATCCGACCAACCAAGTGATTGAACCCGGGAATCTCGTCGTCCAACGGGATCTTGTCGAAGAGAGCAACTAGCTGCCAGGCGTCGCCGTCACTCAACCGCTTGCCGAGTTCCATACGCTCGAATGAGTCGTCAAACACATCACGGTTATTGAAAACGAGTGCGGACGCAGCGTCCTCAAGCGCTTCAATCGGCGAGCTGTTCGCAGCTTCGAGCACCTGATTCCATCGTGCTTTTGGCGGGATCTCCAGCCTTACGGGATGATCGCGCGCCCACTTGAGAACGAGCAGAACCGACATAACACGCCTGTACTCTGCTGAGTCCATCTTGCCACGGAGAAGGCCGGCGATCTCAAACATGATCGTGTCTGCGAGATCTGTCGTGCGCATGCTCTACCCTTCGTTCAGGAAGTCGCCGAGCAGTGTGCGCTTGAGGATATCGAGGCGATCCGCAGTTTCTCGGTGGGTGAGGACGAGTTCGTCGATGTCAGCGATAACTGCGACAAGATCGTGCTGACGCTCTCGCGGCGGCAGGATTACCGGAAGACTGTTCAAGATCTTGGTGTTAAGGGACTGAACTGTCCCGGGGAGCGCACGCCTGATCATCTCCTCCTGCATTCCGGGCGAGGAAAGATATATATGAAGGTATTCCGGTAGTACGCGTCGATCTTGGCTGCGCACTCGTGCACACGAGGAGTTGTACAACGCACCCGTCAACTGCTCGCCGATCAGGGCCGACCTGCCGAGCGATCCCTGTCGGACGAGCACAATGTCATTTTGTTGGAGACCGAACCGGTCCAACCGGACCGCCTCATCGTGCGGCAACCTGCGAAGCTTCCGTACTGTCACCTCGCCGCTCGTAGTGATGTCCGAAGGGGTCACCACGGGGACGCCATCGAGCTTCTCGCCGAGTTTGTCCAGCAGAGAGCCTGAGGGGCCAGGCGTTATCTCTGCCAGCTCCCCGAGTGTGTATCTGTCCTCGTAATCCACAGCATCCACCTCCTTCTGCTCCTCGGATGAAGGGGCGTGACGGTGATCGTCACGCCCCACTCGATCACGCTGTGCGCAGCCGAGCCTGGAGGCCGAGCTTGATCATCTCAGTGGTCAGGGCACCTGCGACCGTCGTGGCGAGCGCCACCAGGACGGCTTCGCCATATCCGGCGACAAAACAGGCCGCGACGACCAGGACGATGATGACCACACCGCACCAGGCTGTGCGGGTGTCGCGTCTGGGCCAGTACCATGAACTGTTGAAGCGCACGATCCTCATGTACTTACCTTCTTCCTGCTCGCCATCGGCGAAGCGGGTCGGGACCGCATCGCCCCGCGCGGACGCCAATCTCCACGGGGCGATGCGGTATCTCTTGGACGAGACCTCAGATTAGCACCCAGGTCTGCGAAGGATCCTTCGCAGACGAGCTCGACTAGAGTCGGATCGATGCGCAGACGGCGTGAGTGAGCGCTGCTATGCGATAGCGGTCGACCTGGATCGGGGCCCATCACGGCTCTGTTGCCAGCTGCGGAATGCGCGAGGTGGGTGCGATAGCAACTGTTCGAATGAAGGCCACCCGCACAGAAGCGAACCGCGAGATACCTTCCATAACGGGTTAGCTATACATCTGCTCATGCCCAACGGCATAGCGCGCATTTTCGGCCGAGAGGTGACTGTGATGACGGACACAGAGTGCGAGGTGGAAGAAAACCATCACTCGATCGGCTCACCCGCTGCCTATGTCTGGGGCGAAAGCACGCTGCTAGGTGCCGAACTACAGAGGCTGAATTTGTGATGTCGTCATGATCGTTCGAGGTCGAGTCCGGTTGCTGTGAGGCAGCCCTCGACCAGGTGCGGGCGGTATTGGATGCGATGGAGGTCGCTGCGGATGATCCGCATCAGGTCCTCGGGGTCGGTGATGATGCGGTTGGCCAGACGGCCTCGGCGCAGCAGCGACCAGATGCCTTCGGCCGCATTGAGATCGGGGGCGTAGGCGGGCAGCTGGTAGACCGTCAGCCAGTCGTGGCCGGCGATGAACCGGCGCATGCCGTCGGTGAGGTGGGTGTTCAGGTTGTCCCAGATCACCACGATCGGCGCGCCGAGCTGGCGGTGTGCGGCGATCAGCAGGTCCCGGTAGTCGGTCCAGGCGAAACTCTTTCTACCCGAGGTAGTTCGGTTGTGCCGGTGGGGCCGCCAGATCAATCGGGAACGCTGCCCGGGCTTGTAGCAGGTCAGTGCGGCGATCGAGACCCGCCGTGTGGTGCGCCCACGCACCCGCACGAGCGGAGTCCGGCCGCGTGGCGCCCAGGTTCTAGCGGTCGGCGGCGTCATCGAGAACCCTGCCTCGTCTTCGAAGACCAGCCAGGCCCCGAGCGCCGCCGCGGCGTTTTTACCTGCGGCCACACATCTTTCACCCACACCGCGACCGCGGCATCGTCGCGTTCGACCGCACGCCGCGCGGGGACCTGCCAGCTCCAGCCGTGTCGATGCAGCAACACCGACACCCCCTTGGTCGTGTAGGAGATATGGAACCGGCGCCCGATCACGGTCTTGATCCTGGGCAGGGTCCATTTCTGGTCCGGCCAGCCGTGCTCGGCAGGCCCCTTGTCCAGCTCATACTCGAGCACCGCGAACTGCTCGTCGGACAACAACGGCAGCGACGCCGGGCCCTTGGACCGCAACCCGTCCCGGCCCTCGACCGACCAGGCACGACGCCACCGCTGCACCGAGCGGACACTGACCCGAAGCTGGTGGGCGATCACCGCGTTGTCCTCGCCCCGCGCGAAACCGGCCGCGGCCTCGAACCGCAACCGCTCCCGCAACTCTCGACGCTCGGCGGTCAACCCACCGCCCTGCGGGTACCTCACACATCAGGTGTACCTCACACCACTCCAGATGACGTCTAGCCCACCGACAACACGAATTCAGCCTCTGTAACCGACGTCGACCGAGGGGATGCTCCGGGCGACCGGGTCGATTCCGAAGAACTGAGCGATGACCTCTGCTGCGACCAGCCCGCCGCCGTCGGTGGTGCCGGGCAGCAACCAATGCCCGTGTGATCCAGCCACCGGAGGCGCCGGATGGGACTTCGAGACAGGCCTAGGTCTCCGAGACCGTCCCGTCGAAGGACCAAGTGGCGATATCGGCGCTCATGGAGGCGCGCGACGAGCCGTCCAGTCCGTGCGCCGCCTCGGCCGCGCGGATGGCGCGCAGGCCCGGCGTCTGCTCCTCGTCGCTCAGGTAGCGGAAGCCGAGGCGCTCGTAGTACGGCCCGTTCCAGGCGACATCGAGGAACGTGGTGAGGGTGATCGACTGCATCCCATGGTCTTTCGCCCAGAACACCGCGTGGTCGATCAGGCGCTTGCCGATGCGCTGCCCGCGATATCCGGGCAGCACCGACACCTGGTCGATATGGGCCGCGCCGTCGACGACACCGAGGACCAGATAGCCGATCGGTCTGTCATCGTCGTCGGCCCAGACCCACGCGCGCCCGGCGCGCTGATATTCACGTAGCGTCTCGAGCGAGGGCGGTTCGTCCTCGGCGACGGCCGTCATGCCGATATCGGCAAACGGTTTACCCGCCGCGATTTCGATCTCCTGCAGGGCTGGCAAGTCGACCTCGGTCGCCGGTCGGATCACGGACACCCCTGTCATCTTAGAGTTCAGGTGGCCCGCGTGGCGAGAATGCCCTCGATCAACACCCGCAGCGCCCACTTCGCGCGCGAGTCACCGTCCCCGGACGTGAGCTCTTCGCGCATCGCCGCGATCATCGGGTAGCGGTCGGCCGGCAGCGCGGCGTAGCGCTCGGTGACCTCGGCGATGTGCACCTCGGCGCGCATGCCCTTCGTGTTGTAGGCGCTCTGCTCGGCGGCGGCCGCGGTGATGTGCAGGAACAGCAGATCGACGGCCCACGAGTTGGTGCGCTCGTCCACGCCGCCCTCGGCGAGCAGTGCCAGCATCCGATCGATGAGCACCAGGGCGTTCTCCCCCGTCGGGATCGCGCCGAGCGCGACGAGCGCCAAGCCCTCGTGGCGGCTCATGGCCGTGACCGCTGCCTCGATCAGCGCGCCCAATCGCTCGCGCCAGTCGCCGCCGGTCGGTTCCGCGAGCGTGCCGAGGACGTGATCGAGCATGGCGGCCATCAGGTCGTCGCGGTTGGCGACGTAGACGTAGAGCGAGGCCGCGCCGGTGTCGAGTTCCTGCGCGACGCGCCGCATGGTCAGCGCCACAAGGCCCTCGCGGTCGAGGATGCGCAGGCCCGTCTCGATGATCACGTCGCGGCTCAGGGGGGCCTTCGCCGGGCGGGCTCGGCGGCTGACGGGCGCTGGGTTCATGCCGTCGAGCATACGCGGTCAACGAACACTGTTTGACACGAACGCCGTTCGCCTCGTAGCGTCAGCGCAAACGAACGCCGTTCGTAACGATCGAAGTTCGATCGCTGATCTCCCAGAAGGTGTGCCATGGCCACCACCACCCATTCCAGTCCCGCCACCGCCAAGGTCACCGGCCGCATGTGGGCCGTGCTCGCGGTGATCCTCGCCGCGGACGGGCTCGACCTGCTCGACTCGACCATCACCAATATCGCCGCCCCGGCCATCGCCGAGGACCTGCGCGGCGGCCAGTCGCTGATCCAGTGGCTCGGCGCGAGTTACGCGCTCGCGCTCGGCGTCCTCCTGGTCGTCGGCGGGCGGCTCGGCGATCGCTTCGGCAAGCGCCGCCTGTTCCTCATCGGCCTGGCCGGATTCACCGCCGCCTCGGTCGCCTGCGGCCTGGCCTTCGACCCGACCTCGATCATTACCGCCAGGCTGGCGCAGGGGGCGTTCGGGGCGCTGCTCATTCCGCAGGGCTTCGGCATACTCACCGCCGTCTTTCCGCGCGAGCATCTCGGCAAGGCGTTCAGCGTCTTCGGCCCCGTCCTCGGACTGTCCGCTGTCGGCGGTCCGATCCTCGCCGGTTTCCTGATCGACGCCGATCTGTTCGGATTCGGTTGGCGCGCCACATTTTTGATCAATATCGTGCTGGGCGGCGGCGCGTTCGCCGCTGCCTGTCGCCTACTGCCGTCCGACAGCGGGGACGACACCGTCGCCATCGATGGCCTCGGGGCGGCGCTGCTCGGCGCGGGCATGTTCGGTGCGCTGTTCGGGTTGATCGACGGCTCCGCTCACGGTTGGCGCGCCGGGCCTCTCGGTTATCTCGCCACCGGTCTGGTCTGCTTCGGCTTGTTCGCCCGCAGACAGCTGACCGCCGCGAACCCGTTGATCCGGCCGACCTTGTTCAAGAACCGCGGCTTCACCTCGGGTCTGCTGCTCGGTCTCGTGTTCTTCGCCGCGGTGTCCGGCCTGCTCTACGTGTTGTCGCTGTTCCTGCAGACCGGCCTCGGTTACACCCCGACCGGCGCAGCGCTCGGTCTCGCGCCCGTCGCGGTCGGCATAGTGCTCTCCTCGCTCGCGGCGCATCGGTTCATCGCCCGGCTCGGCCGCACTCTCATCCTGATCGGCCTGCTGATCACCCTGACCGGCACCGGGCTGCTGCTCGTGCTCGCCGGGGTGACCGACGCGCCGTGGGCGCTCGCCGGGCCGATCCTGATTCTCGGCCTCGGCATGGGCACCTGCTTCGGCACGATCTATCAGGTCACCATCGGCGATATCGAGCAGGCCGAAACCGGCAGTGCCAGTGGGTCGCTCACGGCCGTGCAGCAGCTCGCCAATGCCGTGGGCGCGGCCGCCGTCACGACCGTGTACTTCCACGCCGTCGGCTCCGGTCAGGTGCACGCGCTGACCATCAGCCTGATTCTCGTCGCCGCCATTACGCTCGCCAGCTGCGGGCTGGTCGGATTCTTGCCGCGCAACGCACCCGTCGACCACTGACGCATCGGCGTCGCGGGTTCAGCACCGTCATATTTCATCGATACGCGGAGCCAGTTCCGCACTCACCAAGGAGATTTCATGATTCTCGTTACCGGCGGCCGCGGCGCGGTCGCCGCCAGTCTGTCGAAATCGCTGCGCGCCGAATGCCTTTCCGTCCAGGTCGGCTCGGCACGGCCGGACCGGCTGCCCGCGGAGACCTCGGCCGTCGCCTGCGACCTCACCGATCCCGAGACCTTCCCCGCCGCCCTCGCCGGTGTCTCCTCGGTATTCCTCTACGCGGAGGGATCGACGATCGATGAATTCGTCTCGGCTGCAAGCGAAGCCGGTGTCGAACACATCGTGCTGCTGTCCTCGTCCGCGGTGCTCGACCCCGATGCCGACGCCAACCCGATCGCCAAGGCGCATCGCACGGCGGAACTCGGGCTCGCCGACGCCCCGATGACCGTCAGCGTGCTGCGTCCGGGCGCCTTCGCGGGCAATGCCCGCGGCTGGTCCTGGTCGATCAAGGCGGGGGACCCCATCAGGCTGCCCTACCCGAACGCCTACACCGACCCGATCCACGAGGACGACATCGCCGCCTGCGCGCACGCCCTGCTCACCGCGCCGACACATCGCGGTACCCACCACACCTTGACCGGACCGGAATCCCTCACCTTCACCGAGCAGATCGATCGCCTCGCGGAGGTCATCGGGCGGCCCGTCGCGGTCGAGCGGGTCACGCCCGGGGCGTGGAAACAGGAGATGGCCGAGCGTCTTCCGGCTTCGTACGCCGATGCGCTGCTCGACTACTGGCGTAGCCGCGACGGCGTTCCGACCGAGATCACCGGTGCCGTCACGACTCTCACCGGCCGTCCGGCTCGCACGTTCACGAGTTGGCTCGAGGAGAACGCCGCCGAGTTCACCGGGTGAGATAGTCCGGAGGGGTTTATGTTCCTCACGACGATGTACGCCGACACGCGCTGTTGCCCGACGGTGGCGCAGACGACGTGCGAGCACGGCGACGAATAGCGGGCGTCCGGCGAGACCGTCGCCACACTCGCGGCACGGGACGACTCCACTCGTCCGACTCCGCAGGATGAACGGCCCATCGCCGCGCGAACCACCAGAATCGCGGCGGCGCTGGCTAATTGAGCGGACGAACATTCCCCCACGTCGGACACGACAGCGGGCCGGACCGCGCCCGCACCGCCCCTCCGCGCGCCGGACCGCCCGGCGCACACGATCTATGCTGGCTGCGAATGTCGGTAGTGCGCCGGGAAGGAGGGCGCGGATGCGCAGCAAACCATCGACGGTCGGCATCGCGCGGGGCGATGGCCTCGTCGCGCGCTTCGGCGGCGTAATCGTCTATCTGGCGGGCGAAACCGCCTCCACGGAGCGGATCCTCGGCACCGTCGAGGCGGTCGCGGAGCAGGAACATCCCGGCGCGGCGCTCGCCCAGCGGCTGGCCGCCGTGATCTTCGGCAGCACCTCCGAGCCGCCGCCGTTCGGCGTGGTCGCGCCGACCGACGACGGCACCCTGATCCTGCTGCGCGGCCCGGTGTTCGCCGAGATCAACGGCGCGGAGGGGACCAGGCGGCTCGACGGAGCACGCGCGTTCACCTGGGTCGACGAGATCGTGCGCGAACCGCTGCGGCGGATCACCGTCGGCACCGACACGGGAACGCCGGTGAAGGCGTTGCCGCGCACGGATCTGCGGGCTGGCGTGGTGCCCGGCGGCGGGTTCGTGCTGCAAGTGGCGCTGCGCCGGGCAGGTAAGACGGCCAAGGGTTCTGCGGCGACTCGACGGTCCGGGTCGACGCCATCGTCCGGGGCTGCGTCCGAGCCCGCACCTACCGCTGCCGCCGGATTCGCCGCTACCCCCGAGCCCACGGGGGCCGACGACGCGGTCGAGCCGGGAGGCTCTGGCAAGGCCTCCCCGAGCGCCGAGACTCCGACCTCCGCGGTGCCGGCCGCCTTCGATACCTCTGACAGTTCCACCTCTTCGCGCTCGTCCGCGTCCGAAGCCCCGTCGCCGACCCGCTCCACCTCGGCCGCATCCCCCACCACGATGCACCCCACGGGATCGGCGCGCCCTCGGGTCAGGCCGCGCCCGCCGATCGGCAACCGCCCCGCAGCGGACCGGCCGCTCGCCTGGTCACAAGCCCGCCAGCCCGGTGCCTACCCGGAACCCGTTGCGCTGCACAAGAACTCGGCCGACCGCGCCATGCGCGTCGTGCGCCCCGTCGCCGAGCGGGACCGCGCCGTCGGCACCCTCATCCTGGAGAACGGCACCGCCTATCCCCTGGACCGCCCGTACGTCATCGGTCGCGGCCCGCAGACCGACGACTCCGTCCGCGCCGCCACCGCCGCGCCCATAGTGATCCAGCGCGACCGCCACGTCTCTCGCGTCCACGCTTACGTCTCGGTCGACCGGGGCAAGGTCTTCGTCCGCGACGCGAACGCCACCTCCGGCACCTTCATCGCGCCTCCCGGCACCGATCAGTGGACTCGAATCGGCACCTCCCCCACCGAACTCCTCCCTGGCTGGAGCGTCCGCATCAGCGAACGGGTCATCACCTACCGGCATCCGGAGGAGCCCACGCCGGTCGCCGCGAGTCCTGACGCACCGGCGTAGCAGCCCCACGCACTCAGCTCCGACGGCAGGCATGGCGAAGGCCGCGGGAGTGTCAGTCAGCCCCTCCTGGTCAAGGTTTCGGCTTTTCCGCCGGAATGCGCTCCGTCTCGTCTTCGTCCGCGTCATCGCCGTCGGTCTCGACCTCGCCGACGCCCGCGTCACCGAGTTCGTCCTCCGGCACCGGCATCGGCGAGGCGTACCCGAGCAGAAACGCCACCGCCGCAGTGACTCCCGCGAACGCCAGCCACAGACCGGTGTCCGGCACCCACCACCGCGCCACCGACGCGATGAACGCGAACACCAACCCGATCCCGAGACCCGGTGCGAGCAAGCGCAATCCGCGCCGACCCCGGGTGACCGAAAACCGGTGCCGGGCAATGGCGAACCCGGCGTCGGCGAAGCCGAGCGCGGTGAGCACAGCTAGTGCGATCCCGAACAACCCGTACACCGACCACAGCGACCCGCGCACATCGGTGATCACCGGTATCGCGGCCACCGCCGTCCCGTTCGCGTCGTAGACCGCGAGTTCGCCGCCCATCAACCCGGTCGCCTGCCCCGCCAGCCCCCGCAGCTCCAGCCGGTACCGCAGCGCGTCCGATTGCCCTGGCGCGATGGATAATTCGACGTCGGTGGAGTAGGAGAAGTAGCTGAGGCCCAGCACGTGCCCCGTGAGATCGACGCGCCGAATCTCCAGCGCCGCACCGGTATTGTTGGTCAGCTCGACGGCGACCCGAATCGTGCTGTCCGGCTGTAGCCGCAGCGGCTTGTCCACCGACGTCCCCGCGATATCGTGCCCGTCGAAACTCGCGGACATGTCGACCCCGTCGGGCCGCGCGCCCGCCTGCGCCGCCGTCCAGACCAGCAGGATCAGCAGCATCGACCAGACCGCCCGCCGAGGGCGATGCGAGTCACCGCTCATTCGACCCTCCGCGCAGGCAGATACGAGACGATGCGCAGGCCGTAATACCACCCGCCGAGCAGGAGCACGAACAGAATCACGGTGAGCGTCGACGTGCCCGATCCGACGGTGCCCACCAGCACCACATCCAGCGGCGCGACCAAGGTGCGCCCGCATCGCGCGGTCACCTGATGCCGGCCGATCTCCACCGCGCCGGTGACCAGGGGCACCTCGAACGCGCCGTCCGCACCGGCCACCGTCTTCCCGACGGCGACGTCTCCGATCGTGACATCGACCGGCGCTTGCGGCTCGCATCCGTGGCCGCTGGCCCGGACACCGGCGCCGGGACCGATCGCCGACGGCGTGAGATCCATTGCGGCGGGCGGCAATCGGGGTGGTGGCAGCAGTGCCGGCTCCGGAGCGGGCGGCACGACGGCCGGTGTGCGCTCCGAGTTCCTGGGCGGTCCGACCACCTCCGGCCGCCGCTCCGGCCGCGGTGGTGGAGCCTGCTCCGAGGTCGGCGGGGCCTCCTCCGGCGTGGTCGTCGTGGGTTCGGGCGGCGTGGTCGTGGTGGCGGACGGACTCGTGACGGAAGGGCTCGTGACCGGCGGAGTGGTCACCGACGGAGTCGTGGTCGGCGGCGTGGTCTGCGAGGTCGTCACCTCCGGCGGTGTCGGCTCGGTCGGCGATACGGTCGGGCAAAGCGTCCCGTCGCAAGGCGGCTGGTGCGGCGCGAACGGCCTGTCGTGCGCTCCACCGACGTTCGGGGGCGCGTCTGGCCCACCGGTCCCGCCCTGCGGCGGTTGCTGTGCGGGCACGACCGGCCCGCCGTGTCCCGACGGTGTCGGCAACGGGCTGATCGGCTGCCCAACGAGCACGATGTCCGCACGGGTTGCGGCGTCATCACCGCCCGTCGGCGATCGCAGCACCGCCGAGAACTCCGCGGATCCCTCCTCGACATACACGAGCGGCGCCGAATCCCCACGCGCAGCCTCCCCCGAAAACCCCACCAGCGCAAGACAACTCAGGCTCCCGACCAGCACCCCGCCCGCGCGAAACCTCCCTGCCTGCCGACGCGCTGCGCCGGCACGCGCAGCAGCAGGTGCCAGCGTCCCCATCGGCCATGCTCTCGCTAGACGAACCGCCGCCGTCGCTCCATCCCAGCCACGTGGCGGACTCCGTACGACCGCGCCTACGTGCGTGCGATCCCTAGCATCGTAATGCCGTGTGCGCCAATACGGAGGCATCTCGATCGACCCCGCCCGCGCCCGACACCCCGCGAAATCCCGGGACGCGCGGGCTCCCCACGCCGATTAGGGTCAGCGCGTGTTACGCGCCCGTATCGTTCCGGGTGCATACCATCGAAATAGCTGGTCCCCTGCCCGACTGAGACAGCGCGAAGAGGACAATACGAATTATGCACCGTAATGGGCCGACCGAGGACATCGATGAGTCCGCGCTAAGCGTGAGCGCGCCGAAAGAGCAGGCCGCGGGTGTCACCGCGGTCGCGGTGTCGCTGAAACGCGCGGTCGACGAGATGGGCGTGATTCGCACCGCCCGCACCCTCGCGCGGGTCAATCAGGTGCACGGCTTCGACTGCCCCGGCTGCGCCTGGCCGGAGCCCACCGGTCATCGCCGCCCGGCGGAGTTCTGTGAGAACGGCGCGAAGGCGGTCGCCGAGGAGGCGACGCTGCGCACGGTCACGCCGGAGTTCTTCGCCGCCCACTCGATCGACGAGCTGGCGGGCAAGTCGGGTTACTGGCTCGGTCAGCAGGGCAGGCTGACCCATCCGATGGTGCTGCACCCCGGCGACACGCACTACTCCCCCATCGAGTGGGACGACGCCTACCGCCTCGTCGCGGATCACTTGGGCGCCTTGGCATCTCCGAACGAGGCCGTCTTCTACACCTCCGGCCGCACGAGCAACGAGACCGCGTTCCTCTACCAGCTGCTGGTCCGCAGCTTCGGCACGAACAACCTGCCGGACTGCTCCAACATGTGCCACGAGTCCTCGGGCGCCGCGCTGGTCAGCTCGATCGGCATCGGCAAGGGCTCGGTCTCGATCGACGACTTCGCCGCCGCCGACCTGATCATCGTCGCGGGCCAGAACCCGGGCACCAACCATCCGCGCATGCTCAGCGCGCTGGCCGACGCCAAGTCCAAGGGCGCGAAGATCGTCGCGATCAACCCGCTGCCCGAGACCGGCCTGCTCGGCTTCCGCGATCCGCAGACCGTGCAGGGGTTCACCACCGGCGTGTCCATCGCCGACGACTTCCTGCAGATCCGCCTCGGCGGCGACATGGCGTTGTTCCAGGCGCTCGGCAGGCTCCTGTTCGAGGCCGAGGACCGCGCGCCCGGCACCGTGGTGGACCGGGAGTTCGTCGACGCGCACTGCGCCGGCTTCGACGAGTACGAAAAGCACGCGCGCGCGGTGGATTTCGACGCCGTCCTGGTCGCGACCGGCCTCACCATGGCCGAGATCGAGCGCACCGCACAGCGATTCGCGGAGTCGAAGAACATCATCATCTGCTGGGCCATGGGCCTCACCCAGCAGGCGCACGGCGTCGCCACCATCGAGGAGGCGACGAATCTGCTGCTGCTGCGCGGCATGATCGGCAAGCCTGGCGCGGGCGTCTGCCCCGTGCGCGGGCACTCGAACGTGCAGGGCGACCGCACCATGGGCATCTGGGAGAAGATGCCCGACGCGTTCCTCGACGCGCTCGACCGGGAGTTCGGCATCGCCAGCCCGCGCGAGCACGGCTACGACACCGTCGACGCCATCCGCGCCATGCGGGACGGGCGCGCGTCGGTGTTCTTCGGAATGGGCGGCAATTTCGTCTCGGCGACCCCGGACACCGCGGTGACCGAGGCCGCGCTGCGCACGTGCGCGCTGACCGTGCAGGTCTCCACCAAACTCAACCGCAGCCACGTCGTGCACGGCAAGACCGCGCTGATCCTGCCCACCCTGGGCCGCACCGACGAGGATCTGCGCGACGGCCTGAAACAACAGGTGTCGGTGGAGGATTCGATGTCGATGGTGCACCTGTCGACCGGTCGGCTGAAGCCGGTGAGCAAACATTTGCGCAGTGAGATCGCGATCGTCTGCGACCTCGCGCTGACCCTGTTCGGCGCGGACCACCCGGTCCCCTGGGCGCGCTTCCGGCGCGACTACGACACCATCCGCGACGCGATCTCCCGGGTCGTGCCGGGTTGCGCGGACTACAACACGCGGGTGCGCGCCCGCAACGGCTTCGTGTTACCCCACCCGCCCCGGGACAGCCGCGAATTCCGCACCGGCACAGGCAAAGCCAACTTCGCGGTGAACGAGCTCACCTGGACCCCGGTGCCCGAGGGGCGACTGATCCTGCAGACGATACGCAGCCACGACCAGTACAACACCACCATCTACGGCCTCGACGACCGCTACCGCGGCGTGCACGGCGGGCGCAAGGTGGTGCTGGTGCACCCCGAGGACATCACCGCGCTCGGCTTCGCGGAAGGCGAACTGGTGGACGTGATCTCGGAGTGGACCGACGGCACCGAGCGCAGCGTCGAGGGTTTCCGGCTCGTCGCCTACCCCACCCCGCGCGGCAACGCGGCGGCCTACTATCCGGAGACCAATCCCCTTGTGCCGCTTGATCATGTCGCGGCGCGGTCGAATACGCCGGTGTCCAAGTCGGTGACGGTCAGACTAGAACGAGCGCGCCATGAGTAGAGTCACCGCCCGACGCAGAATGCGCCGGATCTCGCCCACCGGCGATATCCAGCGCCCCGACACCCTGGCCGTCGAGGAACCCCTGGAGATCCGAATCGGCGGCGAGTCGCTCACCGTCACCATGCGCACCCCCGGCAACGACGTGGACCTCGTGCACGGATTCCTGTTGAGTGAGGGCATGATCGGCGTCGCCGAGGAGATCATGGCCGCCCGCTACTGCGCGGGCACCGACGACGAGGGCCGCCAGACCTACAACGTCCTCGACCTCACGCTGCGCAACCCCGCCACGTCCCGGCCGCGCAACTTCCTGACCACCGGCGCGTGCGGGCTGTGCGGCAAGACCGCCCTCGACGAGGTGCGCACGCTGTCCCGATACCCGATCGCCGAGGGCGGTCCGGTGGTGGACACGCAGGTGTTGGCCGGCATGCCGAAGACGTTGCGCAGCAAGCAGTTCCTCTTCGAGGCGACCGGCGGCCTGCACGCGGCAGGCCTGTTCGCCGCCGACGGCACCGCGCTCGCGGTGCGCGAGGACATCGGCAGGCACAACGCGGTGGACAAGGCGATCGGCTGGGCGCTGCGCGAAAACCTGGTCCCCGCCCGCGATCTGGTGCTCATCGTCAGCGGCCGCGCCTCCTTCGAGCTGGTGCAGAAGGCGTCGATGGCCGGCATCGCGATGCTCGGGGCCGTCTCCGCGCCCAGTTCGCTCGCGGTCGACCTCGCCGCCGAGAGCGGGCTCACCCTGGCCGGGTTCCTGCGCGGCGACACGATGAACGTCTACACCCACCCCGATCGGATCGTCGCGGGTTCGAGCACCTCCTCCATGCTGGCCTGATCCGCCCTTGCCGGGGCCCGTTTCGCGGTGACAGCATGTACTGGGAGCGGTTCGACGGGCAGGGAGAGACCGATGCGGATCTCGGTGGAGGGCACGCAGGAGGGGCTGCGCGTGCGGATGCGGTTCGAGCAGTACCGCCGTCGCCTGATGAGCACCCGAATCGTCTTGGCGCTCTTGGCTGTTCAGGGCTCCTTCACCGGGCTGTGGGCGACGATCGCGCCACATTCCTGGTACACCAGCTTTCCCGGCTTCGGCATGCACTGGACCGCCGCCGACGGACCGTACAACCATCATCTCGCTGCCGACGTCGGCGCGTTCTTCCTGGCGCTCACCGCGGTGACCATCGCGGCGCTCGTGCACAACAGCACCGGCGCGGCGCGGATGGCGGGCATCGGCTGGGTGGTCTTCGCCGTGCCGCACTTCGTCTACCACGTCTTCCACCGGCCCGCCGCGTTGAGCGGCGTCAGCTTCACCCTCAGCCTCGTCGGCGCGGCCCTGGTGCTCGTTCTCGGCGCCGCCTGCCTGCTGCTGCCGCCGCGCGGCGACATTCCCCTGTCGGATCCGGCGCCGGTGCACGTCAAGTTCCCGCGTCGCCGCCGCTGACAACGCCCCACAGCCCGGCTAGGCGCTGTGGGGCGTTTGCACTGTCTGTGCGGCTGGGGGCTGAGCTACATGGCCAGGACCGCGAGCAGGCGGTCCCTCGCGAGACACAGCCGCGCCACCGACGTGAGGTTTCGTTCCCCGGTCACACCGTGAGCCGTCGCTGTCAGTCCTTCAGGGCGTCCAGTAGGGCCGCGCGCTGACGTGCGCCGAGCCCGCCGATCCGGCGATCCTCCGGGATCTCCGCCTGATCCATCAACTTGGCGGCCTTCACCGGGCCGACACCGGGCAGAGCCTTGATCACCGCGGCGACCTTGGTCTTCTTGACCAACTCGTCGGAGTCGGCCTTCTTCAACAGGTCGGCGACCGAAACCTTGCCCGCCTTCACCTTGCCGATCAGTTCGGAGCGCGCCTTGCGGACCGCTGCCGCTTTGGCCAACGCTTCAGTGCGCTGCTCCGCGGTCATGGTAGGCAGTGCCATGTCTCCTCCGCTTCCACTCGTCACTCGAACATCTGGTTGACCGGACCGAGTAAACAGCACTCCACCGGCAGCGCAAGGCCGACACACCGGGCCGGGACGGCGGAGTTAGCGATGAGTTTCCTGGTTGGGGGCCGTCGAACGCAGTAATCGGCGGGCAAAATGGGCGGAAATGACTTTTCGGTCCGCTGACCGAAATGCCGGTAACACCGTACGGCGCGGACGCGACAGAATCTACGAAAGCATCAGCGCGGGATAAAGGTTCAACGGCGAACCACGGGGGATCAACGGCGATCCCCGGCACCGGGCGCGATCGGATCATCGACCGTCACCGGGTCCGCGACGCGCGGATGCCGACAACAGCACAGCGTCTGCGGGGGCGTTCCAACTTTCGGGGGGATTCCGCACGGCCCGAGCCACTTCGGTCGACGTGAACAGCGCTACGACAGCGCGAACCGATCCTTGACCGCCCCCGCGGCTGTGCTGCTACTCTGCCGAACTAGAACACGTTTCACTTCGGCAGGAGTTTCGATGACCAAGCAGATCCGCGATGTGGTCGAGCAGTACGTCAAGCTGGTCGGCTCCGGCCCGACCGAGGCGGTCGTCGAGCTCTACGCGCCCGACGCCACCGTCGAGGATCCCGTCGGCACCCCCGTGCGGCACGGTCACGCCGCCATCCGCGAGTTCTACGACGTGCTCGCCGCGCTCGACCGGGAGACCGAGCTGCGGCCGGAGACCGTGCGCATCGCGGGCAACGAGGCGGCCTTCATGTTCACCGTCGTCACCCGGGTCGCCGGACAGCGGTTCACCCTGACCCCCATCGACGTCATGGAGTTCGACGACACGGGCAAGATCACCCGCATGCGCGCCTTCTGGAGTCAGGAAGACATGGTCGTCGAACCGGAGTGACTCGCCGGGTTTTTCGGCGCGGATAGCGCTCGAGCGTGTCCTCGGCACGCGGAATCGACTATGAAGAGTAGGCGTCGATGCCGCCTGTCCGTTACCCTCGCAGCGAGCTACTACCCAGCTCCCGGTGATCGGGCAGCCCGGCATCTCCCGATTTGTCGAGTTCCGTTCAGCCCATCCACTTTTGGAGCAGCATGCCCGAGGAACACCCCTTCGACGACGTCACGCAGCTGGCACAGCGGGTCGAGCGGGCCCGTGGCCGCATGGCCTACCAGTTCGATCCCGCGCTGACCGAGGTCCTGGCCGAGGACGAGCTGGAGGCCGAACGCGAACTGGCCGAGCGCATCCGCACCCAGGACCGCGGGCAGCGCTGGAAGTACGCCCAGGCCGTCTCCGCCGCCGCCGACCGCGCCAGGCAGACGAAGGAGGCCATCGAGAAGGCCGACATCCGCGACCTGCTCATGGCGCGCAAGGCCATCGCCTCTCAGCGCCGCGAATCCAGCCCGCACGCCCAGCTCGCCTCGCTGTACCGACACCGCGCCTGGTCGCTGCGCGCGCTGGCCGGCGTGGTGATCGCGGGCATGCTGTGGTCGGCGGTCAACGTGCAGCACAACATCGCCCCCGACGGCGTCACCGATCCGCTCTACTGGTTCAGCTACCTGGTCGAGGCGATGATCAGCGTCTGCCTGGTGATCATCATGATCGGCACGACCAAGCTGGCCGAGTGGGGCGTGCTCAACAGCCGCACCCAGGTCGTCACCGCCGAAATCGTGCTGCTGGCACTGACGGTCGGATTGAACACGTACCCCCACGTGCGCGACGCGCGGTGGTTCGACGCGGGAGTGCACGCGGTCGCGCCGATGATGATCGGCGTGGCCTTGCTGACCCACAATGCGGCGAGCGCGCGGTACAGCCAGGCGATCACGCGGGCCACCGAGCATATCCGGGAGAATCCGGATCGGCCCCGGCCCATGCATGACACGTTGCTGGGGGCGCAGCGGGGGTGAGCGGGCCGCTCGAGGCTACCGACTTGTCGTGATCGGCCGATGTCCTTGCGGGGGTCGAGTGGTCGGCGGTACCGTTTGCGCAGGTAATGGGCCGGGCAGCGGGGCGTATCCATAGTGGGTTCGAGCAGCGGCGGTTAGGGGAACGCATGGTCGGCGGTCGCGGGGTGCGGTGGGTTGCTGCGGTGGGGGCTGTGTTGGTCCTGGGCGGGTGTGGGGGTTCGACGGATGGGGCGCCTACGGGTGTAAGTCCAAGTGGGACTACGAGTGTGAGTGTCAAGCCGTCGGGGGCCAAGGATCCTGATGCAGCGATTTGGGATCCGTGTACGGCGTTGCCGGATGATGCGTTGCGGGGTGGGGGGCTCAGTCCGGAGACGCGGACGAAGGATGTCGCGGGGATAGACGCAGCTGGCTGGAAGGTTTGCAGCTGGAGGTCGTCCGCCCGCTGGTACACCCTCGCATTGCTCTCCGGTGAACCCTCGCTCCAACAGTTTCAACAGCGTCGAGACTTCGAAAGCTTTACACCCCTGACGATTGAAGGACGACCGGCGCTGCAGTACTTGTTTGTCGGTGATGAAAAGCGCCTCGATTGCGGTGTAGCTGTCGAGGTCCCCCAGGGAAGAGCTAACGGAACTGTTGGTTTCCTGGTCACCACCCGGTATTCCGTCGGCAAACTAGGTGACCCGTGTGAGCAGGCAGTTCGACATGCCAACGATTTTGCAAAGTATCTGCCTGGCGGAGGGAACTGAACAATGGAATCGGCTGCTGGACAATCGAACTGGCGCCAGCTACTCGACCGGGCCAACGCAGGTGAGCTCAAGTTGAGTCCGGAGGTGGGTAAGGACTTGGACGCGAAGTGCGAGGCTTACCTGGACGACCTCGATGGTATCCGTGACTCCACCCGGCAGATTCAACAACTTTCGGGTTTCGGCGGTATGCCATCAGGTCCAATCTTGGAGCGAAAGTTCTCGCTAAAGGGCAGAGATGGCGACACCTCACTACAGGGATCACTAGAGACCCACATCGAAGAAGTACTGCTGATGCGCCAGGTCTTCGCCAAAGCCATCGAGAACTACCATGCGGTCGACGCGGCCAACCGTCAAGATATCGCGGCACTACACGTCCCTGAGGTCGGCTCATGAGTCAGGACGACTATCAAGCACGAATCATCGCTGCCCAGCAGCAGTGGAACGACGATCGCACGGCGATCTACTGGCACCGGGGCAAGCTCGCCCAAGAGCTCGAACAAGGCTACGACCCGCCGTCGATCACCAACCCCGGCGAAGACCTGTTCGCCATCGAGACCGGAACACTCCAGGATCTGATCAGCAAGGTCGAAGCGATGAAGCCCAGCCAGGCCTGGGATGCCTCGCAGATGTGGCAGAACGTCAGCGCTGCGTTCCGCGATAAGTCCCACGCCTTCGGTGACGCCATCAGAGCCACAGTCACCCACGGTTGGGAAGGCCTAGCTGCGGATCAAGCAATTGAATCGGTCACGAACTATGTCAATCAATCGCAACAACTGACTCTCGCCACCGAACTCATCTCGGTGAAACTCAACGAGCTCTACACCGGCCTGCATCAAACCCAAGCCCTGATGCCTCGCGCCGGCGACAGCAGCCCCGATCTGCGTGGCAAAACCCTGCCTAGCGAAGGCGTGCTGAAGGTCAGCGATCACACCCAAACCGAAGCGACGAACGAGGCTCGGCGGGTGCTGCGCACGGTGTACTGGCAGGTCGCGAACCAAACCGATAATGGGGTTCCTATCATCCCGAACAGCCCAATGATGGTGAGTAACCCGGTCCCACCGGTAGGTCCCCTATCACCTTCGCCCGGCGCATCGATTCAGTCCGGCACAGGCGACCAGCCCAAGCAGGAGGCCTCGACGCCGACCGAGCAGAAGCCCGTCGACTCGAATCAGGATCCGAACTCGGCGACCCAACCTGCCGCCGACAACCCGCAGACCACCCCGTCCAGCACGACGACACCACAATCCACCCCTCAGTCGAACAATCCCGCGTCGACGCCGACCAACACCCCGGCTGGCACGACGAACTCGAGCTCCCCGAGCACGACAACTCCGGCGACTCCGGTGCCCAGCCGCAGCACGACTCCCGGCAGCCCGACGACTCGCTCGCCCGGCACAACGACCAGTCCCGGCCGTCCCGGAAGGCCAAGCACACCAGGCTCTCCCGGCACGCCGAGCCCAGGCCGCAGCATCCCAGGCACCCCGCAACAGCCAGGAACCGCTACCCCACTGGCCGCCCGCTCCAGCACCAGCACCATGGGCCGAGCTGGTACGAGCGGTACGCCGATGGGCGGCGCGCCCGCCAAGAGGGACGACGAGGAACGCACCCACCAGACCAAGGACTACCTGATCCGGGACTGGTCCGAAGAGCTACTCGGCGAGCCGGACAAGGCGGTCCCCCCGGTGATCGGGGAAAACTGAGCGTGCGCGGTTGGCGGTTCACCGGCCAGGAGTTCGACATCCTCTGGTCGGCGTACGGCCGCGATCGCCTCCCGTACCCGCTGGCGTTCCGCCCGACGACGGCCGTCGACTGGGAAGACCTTGTGCGGCAACGCGAGGCCGCCATTCAGTCACTACTCGGTCAGTATTCCGAGAATCTGGAACTCGCCCTGTCGACGCTGCTGGAACCCGAAACGCGCGTCGAGTCAAAGGGTTTCGGAGGCTCCGGATTGACCACCGTTTTCCGGTTCCACGGCGCGGTTCGAAATGGCTCCGGCGCCACCCTCGTTCAGCTGCCCGGCACCGCCGAGGACACCGGCGGCGACGTGATCATAGGCCTGTGCGCGCCGAACGAAGTGGCCGCCGCCGCGGTGGCGGCGCTGCCGAAGACACCGGCGGGCAGTCGACCAGCCGTCAGTTTCCGCCGAGAGGAAATCGCCACCGACCGTCAACGCTACAGCCGTCGCCCCAACGAACTGAGCATCAACGAACAACTGAGCCGAATGTTCAAGCGCGACCGCACCGCCGTCGGCGAGATCACCGTATTCCCGGGCCCGGCAATGGATTCCAGGCCGACCAACGACGGCCGCGGCTTCCTCTGGGCCGACTACGCGGACGACGGTCGCTACTACATCAAGTCCGGCGACCCGATAGTCGCCACCCCCATGAGTCCCACCGCCATGACCAACGAGATAGCCCGCCTGGTGGACCTGACCCACCGCCACTACCGCATGGAAACCGAGCAGAACAACACCACGTGGTGAAGGCGTCCGGTAGACCACCTGGGCGATTAGTTCACGTCGGTACGAGCCCGCCGACACCCGGACATGGAACTGCCCCGAGCTCGACATCGGGGTCGATCTCGGGGCAGTGGGAATCGCATGGGCCGCGAGTGCCTGCAGGTGTTCACCCGCGATCCACTTCTTCTACCTACCGGAGAAACCGGTCCCCGCGACTCCAGTGGGTGCGGTGACCAACAGCAGCTCCTCGACACATGCATCGCGGGGAGGACGGGATTCGTTACAAATATTCGCCGATGACTTTCGCCGAGCGGTGTTCCCTGTGTCGGCGGCATCCCAGACCGAACCGTCTTCGACCCACGACAAGCGCACTGGCGTAGGCCGGCCAACGAGATCGGTCTCGGAAAACTCGGCTCATACCGCGAGGCCAGCGGCACCAGCCCCGTCGAAAAGCCAACTCACAGTACGCGTTCTACCAGCAGCAATATGCCGATGACGATCATGGCGACCCCGGACACCCGCGTGACGAGCCGGGCAGCCGAGGGCCGGGCCCGCAGCACGGTACGGGCCAGCACGCCGACGCACAGATAAATCGCCGCGCAGCTGAGCGTGTGGATCAGCCCGAGGGTGCCGATCTGGGCCGCGAGCGGCCACGAGCCGGTGCGATCGGTGAACTGCGGAAGCAGCGCGAGAAACAGCAGCAGCGCCTTGGGATTCAGCCCGCTGATGCCGATGCCCCGCAGGACGCTGGCCCCCCACGGCGCGGGCTCGGCCTCCCCCGGCATAGCGGCCAGCGTACTCGCCGTCGCGAGCGTGGTCCCGCCGAGCCACATCAGATACACCCCACCGAACACCGTAAGCGCCGTCAGCACACTGGGATTGCGGTCCACCACCGCCGCGACGCCCGCGGCGACCACCGCAGTCAACGCGACATACCCCAGCAGCAGTCCCCCGACGGCGGGCACCACCGATCGTTCCCGCAGGCCGGCGGTGATCGCGTACGCCCAGTCCGCGCCGGGCACGAGGATCAACAGGACCGACACCGTCCAGAACGCGGCGATATACCCGAGGGCCATGCGGCACTGCTCCCTTCACTCGACTACCCGTGGGAAGGATAGGCGGGAGCAGCTAGCAGTTGATTCCAAGTATTCGCAGTTCAGCGCCCATTTGTGGAAGGATCTCCCCCATGGATCGCGTCGACCGGAAGATTCTTGCCGAACTACAGCGAGACGGCCGGCTCACCATCACCGAACTCGCCGCCCGGGTACGGCTGAGCCTGTCCCCGTGCCACCGCCGGCTGCGGGAATTGGAGAGGTCGGGAGTGATACGCGGCTACCGCGCGCTCGTCGACGCCGCGGCCGTCGGCCTGACGTTCGAAGCGCTGGTCTTCGTGACGATGCGGCAGGAGGATCGCACGACCGTGGCCGCGTTCGAGCAGGCCGTGGCGGAGATCCCGAACGTAGTGCAGGCGCAGCGCCTATTCGGCGATCCGGACTTCCTGCTGCGCGTCGTCGCGGCGGATCTCCCCGCGTTCCAACAGCTTTACGACGAGAAGCTGGCCACGCTCCCCGGAGTGCAGCATCTGACGTCGACGCTGGTGATGAAGCACGTGGTCCACGAGCGACCGGTGCCGCTGTAGTCGCGCCGGTCAATATCGACCGTAGCGACCCTCGACGGCGTCCTTGGCCTCCTTGAGACCGCTGCCGGTCAACTCCCGGTAGCGCTTGATGGCCTGAATCTTCTTGCCCTGCGCCAAAAGCGCGTCGACCTCGGCGAAACCCTGCGGAGGCCGCGCCGGAGGCGGCACGGCCCAAACGGGTTCGGCGGCAGGAGGTTCCTGGATCCCCAGATGCTCGAGGATCAGGTCGACCTTGTAGTGCAGCGCGTCGATCTTCCGCTCTAGGCGGCGGTGGGCGAACATGAGCAAATCGTAGTGACCGCTGCTGGTCGGCGGTGACCCAGCGGTGCCGAGCGGTTACGCGGTGCCGAGCAGGGCGTCGGCGAGATCGGCGGCGGTGTCGAAGGCGGCGAGGTCGCCGGCGACCTCGAGCAGCCGGTCGACGCAGCGGGGCCCGGTGACCAGGCGAATCCGCCGGTCGGTGCGTTCGGCCCAGTCGCGGGCCTCGATCAGCACGTGCAGCGCGGCGATCCCGAAGAAGGTCACCTGGGACAGGTCGACGACGACCAGCGGCGCGGCGGTGTGCAACGATCCGATCAGCTCGGACCGGAACTGTGCGGCGGTGTAGAAATCCACTTCACCGGCGAGGGCGCACAGGGTGACTCGCTCGCTGGGTGAGGTGACGGACATGCTCATTCGAACTGCCGACTCGGGCCGACCGGGCAACGTCACTCGGCTCGGGGCAGGTTTCGACGTTGTGCTCGCGGGAAATGCGGTAGTAGCAAGAGGGGTCGACATGCGGATCTCAGTCCTGTCGCGCACGGCAATTGGCGTCCGTTGCCGGCATCGCGTTGCGTTCCAGGGCTACCCGAGCCCCAGAACTAGGCTGTGTGCTCAACCCTGAACTCGGAGTACCCCGCGCCCGAATTCGCTACACCTTTTCCGTACCACTTATTTCCCACTGGTAACAATGAGAGAAGCCACCGCGCGGTACGCGGTGGCTTCTCTCGAATCTCGGTGCCTACGCGGACTTTTCCCGGCGTTCGGTCCGCTGCGCCTTACGCGGCACGATGGTCGGCAGCACATTCTCGGTCACGGTGTCGGAGTCGACGACAACCTTGGCGACGTCGTCGCGGCTGGGGATGTCGTACATCACCGGCAGCAGGACCTCCTCCATGATCGCGCGCAAACCGCGAGCACCGGTGCCGCGCAGGATGGCCTGGTCGGCGATCGCCTCGAGCGCGTCGGTGGTGAACTCGAGGTCCACCCCGTCCATCTCGAACAGCCGGACGTACTGCTTGACCAGCGCGTTCTTCGGCTCGGAGAGGATCTTGACCAGCGAGTCCTTGTCCAGGTTGGTCACCGAGGCGACGACCGGCAGGCGGCCGATGAACTCGGGAATCAGGCCGAACTTGATCAGATCCTCCGGCATCACCTCGGCGAAGTGGTCGGCGGTGTCGATCTCGGACTTGGACCGCACCTCGGAGCCGAAGCCGATGCCGCGGTGGCCGGTGCGCTCGGAGACGATCCGCTCCAGGCCCGCGAACGCGCCCGCGACGATGAAAAGCACGTTGGTGGTGTCGATTTGGATGAATTCCTGGTGCGGGTGCTTGCGTCCGCCCTGCGGCGGCACGCTCGCCTGGGTGCCCTCCAGGATCTTCAGCAGCGCCTGCTGCACGCCCTCGCCGGAGACGTCGCGGGTGATCGACGGGTTCTCGCTCTTGCGGGCGATCTTGTCGACCTCGTCGATGTAGATGATGCCGGTCTCGGCGCGCTTGACGTCGTAGTCGGCGGCCTGGATCAGCTTCAGCAGGATGTTCTCGACGTCCTCGCCGACATACCCGGCCTCGGTCAACGCGGTGGCGTCGGCGATGGCGAACGGGACGTTGAGCATCTTGGCCAGCGTCTGCGCGAGGTAGGTCTTGCCGCAGCCGGTGGGGCCGAGCATGAGGATGTTCGACTTGGTGAGCTCGACGACCTCGCCGCGGCTGTCTCGGCCCTTGTCGCCGGCCTGGATGCGCTTGTAATGGTTGTAGACGGCCACCGCGAGTGTGCGCTTGGCGGTGTCCTGTCCGATCACATAGTTCTCGAGGAAGTCCCGGATCTCCGCGGGCTTGGGCAGCTCGTCGAGCTTGACCTCGCTGGACTCGGCGAGTTCCTCCTCGATGATCTCATTGCATAGATCGATGCACTCGTCGCAGATGTACACCCCTGGTCCCGCAATGAGCTTCTTGACCTGCTTCTGACTCTTTCCGCAGAACGAGCACTTGAGCAGATCGCCGCCATCTCCGATGCGCGCCATCTCGTGGGTCCCTACTTCCTTGTCCGCGTGCAACCGTCCGTCCAGGTTGCCAGCTATCTGCCGCGTTTCTGGTCCGCGCCACCGGTCGTGGTCGCAAACGCATCGACCGTTCCGGTGGGTGAGGCAGTGCTGTCAACCGGGAGCAAAGGTCCCTAGGTTGACCGTACCTGGTGTGTGCGATGGAGGTCGACAACTCGAGCATGTTTCTCCGCCGGGTTGTGCGAGTTCTCACGGCACCGGAGCGCGTTGTGTCCGTTCAGCGGCCGATTCGAGCGCCGGCCGCTTGTTTCATCGTGGCTGGTGACCGGAGCGTTTCCGGGCCTGCCGTCGCACCGGAGCAGTCCGGCCGGGCGGCACGCCGCTGGGCGCGCCTCCCGGCCGGAACTCCCTGGGGCATAGCAACTTACGAGCGAACTGCCGCCGGGATCGGCGATTCGCTCCGGTCGATCACTTCTTCTGCGCGCTGAGCTTGCGGTAGTCGAAGACCTGGTCGATGATGCCGTACTCCTTGGCATCCTCGGCGGTGAGGATCTTGTCGCGGTCGGTGTCCTTGCGGATCTGATCCGCGTCCTTGCCGGTGTGGCGGGCCAGCGTGGTCTCCATCAGGCGACGCATGCGCTCGATCTCGGCCGCCTGGATCTCCAGGTCCGACACCTGCCCCTGGATGCCACCCTCCAGCGACGGCTGGTGGATGAGCACGCGGGCGTTCGGCAGGCAGGCGCGCTTGCCGGGGGTGCCCGCGGCGAGCAGCACGGCCGCGGCCGAGGCGGCCTGGCCGAGGCAGACGGTCGCGACGTCGGCGCGCACGTACTGCATGGTGTCGTAGATGGCCATCAACGAGGTGAACGAGCCACCGGGCGAGTTGATGTACATCGTGATGTCGCGATCGGGGTCGAGGGACTCGAGCACGAGCAACTGCGCCATCACGTCGTTGGCCGAGGCGTCGTCGACCTGCACGCCGAGGAAGATGATGCGCTCCTCGAACAGCTTGTTGTACGGGTTGGACTCCTTGACGCCGAAGCTCGAGTGCTCGATGAACGACGGCAGGATGTAACGCGACTGCGGGCCCTGCGGCGCCATGCCGCCGAGTGCGCGGGGGTCAAACTGGTTGGCCATCTTGGTCTCCAAAGTCTGTGTGAGTAAGCGGCTGCGCGCTGGAACGGACGAAGGGTCGCCGATGGCGCCTAGTTGTCGCTCACGCCGTTGGTCTGGTTCGCGTGGCTGATGACACGGTCGATGAAGCCGTACTCCAGCGCCTCCTTGGCGGTGAACCAGCGGTCGCGGTCGGCGTCGGCGGTGACCTGCTCCAAGGACTTGCCGGTGTGCAGCGACTGCAGCTCGTTGAGCTCGCGCTTGGTGTGCGCGAACTGCTCGGCCATGATCGCGATGTCGGCGGCGGAACCACCGATGCCTGCCGACGGCTGGTGCATCATGATCCGCGCGTGCGGCAGGGCGAAGCGCTTGCCCTTGGTGCCCGCGGTGAGCAGGAACTGGCCCATCGAGGCGGCCAGGCCCATGCCGACGGTGCGGATGTCGCACTCGGCGAACTGCATCGTGTCGTAGATGGCCATGCCCGCCGTCACCGAACCACCGGGCGAGTTGATGTAGAGCGAGATGTCCTTGGTCGGATCCTCCGCCGTGAGCAGCAGGATCTGGGCGCAGATCTTGTTCGCGATGTCGTCGTCGACCTGGGTGCCGAGGAAGATGATGCGCTCACGAAGCAGGCGCTCGTACACCGAATCGCTGAGGTTGAGACCAGCAGTAGCGGACGTCATAGCGATCCCTGCCTGGTTACTTGTCACGGATACCTGCCTTCTCGTACTGGCTCGCTGGCCGACGGCCATCTCTGGTTCGTTGTCACAAACATTAACGAAGCAGGGCGGCACCGAACTCCCGGTACCGCCCTACTTCGCTCACAGCGCAACTTCGCTGGCGCTCAGTTGCGCTGTGCTCAAACTATTCGGCCTTCGCCGCGGCGGTCTCGGTCGACTCGCCGGCGGCCTCGGTGGTCACCTCGACCTCGTCGCCCGCGTCGGAATCCTCAGGCGCGCCGAACATTTCGGCGGTGTCGACGACGTTGCCCTCGGAGTCGGTCACCTTGACCTTGCCGACGACGCCCGCGAGCGCCTTGCCGCGCCGCACGTCGGCGAAGATCGCGCCGAGCTGGCCCGCCTGCTGGACCTGCTGGATGAACTGCTCCGGCGCGAGGCCGTAGCGCTGGGACTGGAACAGGATCCGCTCGGTGAGCTCTTCCTGACCGACCTGGGTGTTCTCCGCCTCGGCGATCGCGTCGAGCAGCAGCTGGGTGCGCACCGACTTCTCGGCGGACTCCTTGGCGTCCTTGTCGAACTCCTCGCGGCTCGAGCCCTGGGCCTCGAGCGCCTCGGCGAGCTTGGCCTCGTCGTGGTCGAAGCCGTGCACGGCGTCGTGGGTGACGGCGTCGATCTCGGCCTGCACGACCGCCTCAGGCAGCGGCACCTCGACCTGCTCGAGCAGGGTCTCCAGCACCTTGTCGCGGATCTCGCCCGCCTGCTGCACCTTCTTGCTGCGCTCGACCCGGCTGCGCAGGTCGGCCTTCAGCTCCTCGAGGGTGTCGAATTCGCTTGCCAGCTGGGCGAAGTCGTCGTCGGCCTCGGGCAGCTCGCGCTCCTTGACCGACTGCACGGTGACCGTGATGACGGCTTCCTTGCCCGCGTGCTCACCGGCGACCAGGTTGGAGGTGAACTCCTTGGACTCGCCGGCGGACAGGCCGACCAGCGCCTCGTCCAGGCCCTCGATGAGCTGGCCGGAGCCGACCTCGTGGGACAGGCCGGTGGTGGCCGCCTCGGGAACGTCCTCGCCGTCGACGGTGGCCGAGAGGTCGATCGAGACGAAGTCGCCGTTCTGGACCGGGCGCTCGACGCCGGTGAGGGTGCCGAAGCGCTGGCGCAGCGACTGCAACTGCTCATCGATGTCCTCGTCGCCGATGGTGAAGGCGTCGACGGTGACCGCGATGTTCTCGTAGTCGGGCAGCGTGATCTCGGGACGCACGTCGACCTCGGCGGTGAACGCGAGCTCCTGGCCGTCCTCGATCTTGGTGATCTCGATCTCGGGCTGGCCGATGACCTTCACCTCGGAGGCGGTGACGGCCTCGCTGTAGCGGCCGGGCAGCGCGTCGTTGACGACCTGCTCCAGCACGGCGCCGCGGCCGAGGCGGGCCTCGAGCAGCTTGGCCGGCGCCTTGCCGGGACGGAAGCCGGGGATCTTGACCTGCTTGGCCAGCGCCTTGTACGCGCGGTCGAAGTCCGGCTTCAGTTCCTCGAAGGGCACCTCGACATTGATCCGGACCCGGGTCGGGCTCAGCTGCTCGACGGTGCTCTTCACGGACATGCTCCTTGTGTGTCGTCTGTTCTGGTTGAGACGCGATCCCCGTCGGCCCCGGCTGTCACCGGGACCCCGGCGCCCGCCGGGCTGGCGAGGGACGCGG
Source organism: Nocardia tenerifensis NBRC 101015 (assembly GCF_000308715.1). GTDB lineage: Bacteria > Actinomycetota > Actinomycetes > Mycobacteriales > Mycobacteriaceae > Nocardia > Nocardia tenerifensis. The sequence continues at coordinate 3,472 of NZ_BAGH01000104.1, read as the reverse complement.
CGTACGCATCCCGACCAGGTTAGTTGACCGGCCGGGGCGGGCTGCACTGGGCCGCTTTTCGGGCCCCTATTTTCCGACCGAGACCGCGTCGGTGACGAAGACGAGCGTCTCGTTGGGGGCGATGCCGCTGCGCCCGCTCGCGCCGTAGCCCAGGTCCGGGGGCACGATCAGCAGCCTGCGCGAGCCCGTCTGCACGCCGACGAGTCCCTGGTCCCAGCCGGGGATGACCTGGCCGCCGCCGAGGGTGAGATCGAAAGGAGTGCCGCGGTCGAAGGAGCTGTCCTTCTTCTGGCCGTTGGACCAAGTGACCAGCGCGTAGTTCATCTTCAGCTGCTGGCCGGCCGCCGCGCCGGGGCCGCTGCCCTGGACGAGATCCTTGGTAATCAGTTTCTTGGGCGGGTCGCAGTTGTCGGGCAGGGTGATCTTCGGGGCGGTACCGAAGTCGCCACTCACGCCGATATCGTCCGCGGTGCATTCCCGGCCCTTGCTCGCGGTCGGGTTGGCCTGCGCGGGCGCGGTGACCTTGGTGGCGGCCGCGGAGGTGGACGAGGGAGCCGACGACGACTTGTCGTCGGAGCCACAGGCGCCCAGGGCGAGCGCCGCCGCGGCGATGGTGCCGATCCCGATGATCCTGCCGAGTGTGTGCATGCGGCGGACCCTAGACCATCGCGGCGGTGCGTGTCCGAGTCGGACGGCGCATGTCCCCAGAACATGAGTTGCCGGTGCGTGTCTGAGTCGACGGTATTTCTCCGGGTACCCGGCGCATGTCCGAGTCGCCCGGTGCGCGCCGAAGTGCCGTTAGGCTGGCGACGAAGTTCTCCCCCGACCAGAGGAGAGGCAGCGCATGACCCACATGGCTAGTGCGGGTGGCGATACTTCGGCCGACAATGTCGGCAGCGCGGGTGGCGAGACCGTCGCCCCGCGGCCCTACCGGCTGACCGACGTCGAAGGCCCGCTGGACCGCGACGAACTGACCTCGATCGACGCCTGGTGGCGGGCGGCGAACTACCTGGCCGTCGGGCAGATCTATCTGATGGCGAACCCGCTGCTGCGCGAGCCGCTGCGCCCCGAGCACATCAAGCCTCGCCTGCTCGGGCACTTCGGCACCGTGCCCGGGTTGAATCTGGTGTGGGTGCACGCCAATCGGGCGATTCGCCAGCGCGGGCTCGACGCGGTGTTCGTGGCCGGGCCGGGGCACGGCGGGCCGGGGCCGAACGCGTGCGGCTGGCTGGAGGGCACGTACTCCGAGCTGTACAGCCACATTCCGCAGGACGAGGCGGGGATGGGCGCGTTGTTCGCGCAGTTCTCCTTCCCCGGCGGGGTGCCGAGCCACTGCGCGCCGGAGACGCCGGGGTCGTTCCACGAGGGTGGCGAGCTCGGCTACTCGCTGCTGCACGCCTACGGCGCGGCGCTGGACAATCCGGACCTCACGGTGTTCTGCGTGATCGGCGACGGCGAGGCGGAGACCGGCCCGCTCGCCACCAGCTGGCACGCCAACAAGTTCCTCAATCCGGCACGCGACGGCGCGGTGCTGCCCATCCTCGCGCTGAACCAGTACAAGATCGCCAATCCGACCATCCTCGCGCGCATTCCGGAGCAAGAGCTGGTCTCGCTGCTGCGCGGGTACGGCTACGAGCCGGTCATCGTCGCGGGCGACGATCCCACGGTCGTGCATCAGGCGATGGCCGTGGCGGTCGACACCTGCATGGAGCGCATCGCGCAGATCCAGCGGGCCGCGCGCGGCGGCGCCGACGGCGGCCGACCGGCCTGGCCGATGATCGTGCTGCGCACGCCGAAGGGCTGGACCTGTCCGCCGACGGTGGACGGCGACCGGGTCGAGGGCACGTTCCGCGCGCATCAGGTGCCGCTGCCTGCCGCGCGCACGGACGCGAGTCACCGTGCGGTACTGGAACAGTGGCTGCGCTCCTACCGTCCGGAGGAGTTGTTCGACGAGGCGGGCAGGCCGGTGTCGGAGCTGCTCGACCAGGTGCCGGAGGGCGATCGGCGCATGAGCGCGAACCCGACCGCCAACGGCGGCACGCTCATTCGCGATCTGAACCTGCCGGACTGGCGGGACTTCGGCGTCGAGGTCGCCACGCCGGGCGGCTCGCGGCACGAGGCGACCAGGGTGCTCGGCGCGTGGTTGCGCGAGGTCACCCGGGGCAATCCGGACAACTTCATCACGTTCGCGCCGGATGAGCTGGCCAGCAACCGTTTACAGGACATCCTCGAGGTGACCGGCCGCAACTGGCAGGCCGAGATCGGCGAGTACGACGAGCGTCTCGACCGCACCGGACGGGTGGTCGAGGTGCTGTCGGAGCACATGTGCCAGGGCCTGCTGGAGGGATATCTGCTCACCGGCAGACACGGGGTGTTCACCTGCTACGAGGCGTTCATCCACATCGTCGACGCGATGTTCAACCAGCACGCCAAGTGGCTCGACGCCAGCGCGGGGGTGCCGTGGCGGCGGCCCATCGCCAGCCTGAACTACCTGCTGTCGTCGCATGTCTGGCGTCAGGACCACAACGGGTTCACCCATCAGGACCCCGGCTTCCTCGATGTGGTGCTCAACAAGAAGCCCTCGATCGTGCGGGTATACCTGCCGCCGGACGCGAACACCCTGCTGTCCACCTACGACCACTGCCTGCGCTCGCGGCACTACGTCAACGTGGTGGTGGCGGGCAAACAGCCGCAGGCGGATTGGCTTTCGGTGACCGACGCGGCCGAGCACTGCGCGCGCGGCATCGGCATCTGGGACTGGGCGGGCCACAACGACGAGCTCGGCACCGTGCCGGACGCGGTGCTGGCCTGCGCCGGTGACGTGCCGACGCTGGAAACCCTTGCGGCGGCGGCGATTCTGCGCGAACGGTTGCCGGACCTGCGGGTCAGGGTGGTCAATGTGGTCGATCTGATGCGCCTGCAGCCGCAGGACGATCACCCACATGGCTTGCCCGACAGCGAGTTCGACACGCTGTTCACCCACGACCGGCCGGTGATCTTCGCCTTCCACGGCTACCCGTGGCTGGTGCACCGGCTCACCTACCGGCGGGCCAACCACGCCGGGCTGCACGTGCGCGGCTACAAGGAGCGCGGCACCACCACGACGCCGTTCGACATGGTGATGCTCAACGATCTGGACCGGTATCACCTGGTGATGGACGTCATCGACCGGGTGCCCAGCCTGGGCGAGCGGGCGGCGGGGCTGCGCCAGGAGATGGTGGACGCGCGCTGGGAGGCGCGGGCGTGGACCCGCGCGCACGGCGAGGACATTCCCGAGGTCGCCGACTGGAGTTGGCCGTACCCGCGCGGGTGATTTCCGTATCGGTTACGCGGTGACGAAACTTCCTTGCGCAGGTCCGGGCGGCTGGGCGACGATCGCTGCATGCTGCTCACGATCACCTGCACACCACCGGAGGGCGCCGGCTGGCCGGCGACCGACCTGGGGTTCTTGCTGCACAAGAATCCCGACCGG
>NZ_BAGH01000105.1 GCF_000308715.1 Nocardia tenerifensis NBRC 101015 | reverse complement strand
CGGGCAGCTCGTCGACGATGCCCGCCTGGTCGTCGCGTTGGCGCGCACGGCGGCCGCGCAGGGCGCCACGGTGCTCACCCGCGTGGAAGCCCTTGACGTGACGGGCGATTCGGCGAACCTGCGCGACACACTGAGCGGTGAGACCATGCCCCTGCGCGCCCGCGCGGTCGTCAACGCCACCGGCGTGTGGGCCGACGAGGTCGATCCGAGCATCGAGCTACGCCCGAGCCGCGGCACCCATCTGGTGTTCTCCGCCGAGTCGTTCGGCGGCCTCACCGCCGCGCTCACCGTCCCGGTGCCGGGCAGCACCAGCCGTTTCGTCTTCGCCTTCCCCGCCGCGCACGGCCGGGTGTACCTCGGGCTGACCGACGAGGACGCTCCCGGTCCCGTCCCGGACGAGCCGAAGCCCACCGAGGACGAGATCGACTTCCTGCTCGACACCATCAACACCGCGCTGCGCGAACCGCTGACCCGCAACGACATTCGTGGCGCCTTCGCGGGCCTGCGTCCGCTGCTGAAGACCGCCGAGGACAGCACCGCCGACATCTCGCGCAAACACGCTGTCCTGCACTCCCCCGCCGGGGTCATCACCATCGTCGGCGGCAAGCTCACCACCTACCGCCGGATGGCCGAGGACGTCATCGACGCCGCCGTCGCCCGCGGGGGACTCGCCGCAGGCCCGTGCCGCACCAAGCGACTTCCCTTGGTAGGCGCGGTTTCCGGCGCGGCGCGCGATCGCATCGACGCGCCGCCGGTCCTCTTCGACCGCTACGGCTGCGAGGCGGCCGCCGTTCTCGCGGCGGCACAACACAATCCGGCCCTCGCCGAGCCGGTCGCCCCCGGAATCGACGTGACCGCAGCGGAGTTCCACTTCGCGGTCGCGCACGAGGGCGCGCTGGACGCCGACGATCTGCTCGACCGTCGCACCCGCATCGGCTTGGTCGCCGAGGATCGCGCCGCCGCCACCCCGGCGGCCGTGGCCGCGCTGGCGTCGGTGT
>NZ_BAGH01000106.1 GCF_000308715.1 Nocardia tenerifensis NBRC 101015 | reverse complement strand
AGGTAGAGCACGGGAATGCCGGGCCCGCCGATCGGTATCGGAAGTGTTCGTGTGCGACCGCGCTCGCATCGCGCCCGAGCTGTTCGTGATCGCCGTCCAGCTGCCACGGGCGCATTCGCTCTGGTCGGACGGGCATTACGAATATCACGACACCTTGATGGCTGCCGAAGCCGTCCGTCAGGCGGCGATCATGTCCGGGCATGACTTCTTCGAGATCGCGCCCGAAACCGTCATGGTGGCACGGTCTTTCGACCTGGCGGGGCGACGGTCTCGCCACCCGCGCTGCCGACATTGTCGGCCGAAGTATCGCCACCGCGAGATGCTCGCCGAGCGAGACCTGCGGGCGCCCCGCCCGCAGCGACAACTGGAACTGATGGCGCGGCGCGAAACCGCCCGACGCGCCGGAGCCGATGCCTCGCCGGGGTACTTCTGCGTCTCGACCATGCGTTACAGTTTGACATAGAATGTCAAGCAGTAACGAACCGAGGTGACGCCTTGACCGCTCCGGACCCCGCAGGCGACGGCTCAGCAGCCGACGACGCGCCCTCCGCCATCGACCTCGCGATCTTCGACGCGGCCCGCCGCTGCGTCGAGGAGTTCGGCGTGCGTCGCACCACCCTCACCGAGGTCGCCAGGCGCGCGGGCGTGAGCAGGCCGACCGTCTACCGGCGCTGGCCGGATACCGGCGCGCTGGTCGCCGAGCTGCTGGTGCGTGAGCTGCGCGCGATCGTCGCCGCCACCATGCCGAGCGCGGGTGCGGGCCGGACCCGATTGGTCGCGGGCATCGTCGCGGGCGCGGGGAAGGTTCGCTCGAATCCGTTGTTCGGCAAGATCTTCCGCACCGACACCGATCTGATGCTCACCTACGTCTTCGGCAGGCTCGGCCGCAACCAGCGCGCGCTGATCGAGTTGTTCGCCGAGGGCATCCGGGAGGGCCAGCGCGACGGGTCCATTCGCGACGGCCATCCCGAGCACCTGGCCACCATGCTCCTGCTGATCGCCCAGTCCGCGGTCCAGTCGGCGGGCACGGTCGCCCCGCTGCTGGCCGGCGCCGACCTCGACACCGAGCTGGCCAACGCCCTCGACGGCTACCTCGCCCCCACCGACCGACCCGGCACGTCCGACCACGGAAAGGCACTGCGATGACCAGGAATTCGGTTGTCACCGGCGACTCCTCGCTCAACGCCGAGCGGCGCGCCCGCGAGCTGCGGCGGCTCGGCGACGAAGGCGAGATCGACGTCCTGGTGATCGGCGGCGGCGTCACCGGCGCCGGCGCGGCGCTCGATGCGGCCGCCCGCGGGCTGCGCACCGTGCTGGTGGAGCGGCATGATCTGGCGTTCGGGACCAGCCGATGGAGTTCGAAGCTGGTGCACGGCGGGCTGCGGTACCTGGCGAGCGGTCAGGTCGGCGTCGCGCACGAAAGTGCCGTGGAGCGCGGCATTCTGCTCCGCACCACCGCGCCGCAT
>NZ_BAGH01000107.1 GCF_000308715.1 Nocardia tenerifensis NBRC 101015 | reverse complement strand
TCGGCCGCCCCCGGACGCGACCCTGTGCGCCCTGAGCCGAGTCGCCGCAACGACCATGCGTCCCACCGGAACTGGGCGCACGCCTACTCCTCGTCGTCCTTCACCAAACCGCGGCGCACCCGCGAGGCGTGCTTACGCTCGGCGGCGCTGATCCGGTCGTTCTGCTCGAGCCGGATGTCGGTGCCCCGTCCGGTCGGCACCATGTCGACGCCGGCCGTGATCTGCGGCTCCCACTCGAAGGTCACATTGCCGATGGTCACCGGCGCGCCCGGCTCGGCGCCCTGCTTGACCAGTTCGTCCTCGACGCCGAGGCGGGCGAGCCGGTCGGCGAGGTAACCGACCGCCTCGTCGTTGTCGAACTGCGTCTGCACGACCCAGCGCTCCGGCTGCGAGCCGCGCACGATGAAGCCGCCGGGCTCATCCGGGTCCGCGATCACGCTGAAGCCGGTCTGGTTGACCGCGATCGGCCGGATCACCGGGCGCGCGGGCGCGGCCTTCGGATGCTCCTCGCGGTACTTGCGCACCAGATCCGCGAGCGCGAAGGTCAAGGGCCGCAAGCCTTCCCGGCTCACCGCCGAGATCTCGAACACGGGCCAGCCCCGCGCGGTGAACTCGGGGGTGACCATCTCGGCCAGCTCGGCGGCGTCGGGCACGTCGATCTTGTTCAAGATCACCACGCGCGGCCGATCGGCCAGGTCGCCGAGGTTGGCGTCGGCGCTGAGCGCCGGCTTGTAGGCGGCGAGTTCGGCTTCCAGCGCGTCCACGTCGGAGACCGGGTCGCGGCCGGGCTCGAGGGTCGCGCAGTCGACGACGTGCGCGAGAACGGCGCAGCGCTCCAGGTGCCGCAGGAAGTCCAAGCCGAGGCCGCGCCCCTCGCTGGCGCCGGGGATCAGGCCGGGCACGTCGGCGACGGTGAAGGTGGTGTCGCCGCTGAGGACGACGCCGAGGTTGGGCACCAGGGTGGTGAACGGGTAGTCGGCGATCTTCGGCTTGGCCGCCGACAGCACCGACACCAGCGATGACTTGCCCGCGGACGGGAAGCCGACGAGGCCGACGTCGGCGACGGACTTGAGTTCGAGGACGATGTCGGCCTCTTCGCCGTCCTCGCCGAGCAGCGCGAAACCGGGGGCCTTGCGCGCCTTCGAGGCGAGCGCGGCGTTGCCGAGTCCGCCGCGACCGCCGCGGGCGGCGATGAAGCGGTTGCCCGCGCCGACGAGGTCCATCAGGACATTGCCGTCGCGGTCGATCACCATGGTGCCGTCGGGCACCTTGAGCAGCAGGTCGGTGCCCTGCTTGCCGTCGCGGTTGCCGCCCTCGCCCGGCTTGCCGTTGCCCGCCTTGGCGTGCGGGTGGAAGTGGAAGTCGAGCAGGGTGTGCACGTTGGGGTCGACCTCGAGGATCACGTCCCCGCCGTTGCCGCCGTTGCCGCCGTTGGGCCCGCCGAGCGGCATGAACTTCTCGCGAAGTACCGAGGCGCAGCCGTGCCCGCCCTTACCGGCACGCACGTGCAGCACGACACGGTCGATGAACTTGGACATCTGCTGAATCATCCTCCTTCAGGACTGGTCGAGTGCAGGGGTGCGGCGTGGGAAACGCGCGACGGTGTTCCGGAGAACGCGAAAGCGGGCCAGGGTTGCGCCCCTGACCCGCTCGGCTGTTGTCTGGAGAGGTAAGGCCTAGGCCTCGACCGGCTCCGGGACGACGATGTTGACGGTCTTGCGTCCGCGCTTGGTGCCGAACTCGACCGCGCCCGCCGCGAGGGCGAACAGGGTGTCGTCACCGCCACGACCGACGTTCACGCCGGGGTGGAAGTGGGTTCCGCGCTGACGCACCAGGATCTCGCCTGCGTTGACCTTCTGGCCGCCGAAACGCTTGACGCCGAGGCGCTGGGCGTTGGAGTCGCGACCGTTCCGGGAGCTGGACGCACCCTTCTTGTGTGCCATAGCTGAATCTCCTCGGGATGTCTTACTTGATGCCGGTGACCTTGATGACCGTCAGCGGCTGACGGTGACCCTGACGCTTGTGGTAGCCGGTCTTGTTCTTGAACTTGTGGATGCGGATCTTCGGGCCCTTGGTCTGCTCGACGACCTCTGCGGCCACGGAGACCTTGGCCAGCTTGGCGGCGTCGGTGGTCAGGTCGGCCCCGTCGACGACGAGAACCGGATCCAGGGCGACGGACGTGCCCGGCTTGCCCTCGATCTTCTCGACCTTCACCAGGTCACCGACCGCGACCTTGTACTGCTTTCCGCCGGTCTTGACGATCGCGTACGTTGCCATCGGTCGGCTTCCTCCACTCGAATAAGTACAGTCATGTTTCTTCTCGCGACACAAGTGCGCGACGCGAGATGTTCTTGGCTGGCTTGCTGCGCGGGGCGTGGTATAACGCCCATCGCCAGGCAGCGACCGACCAAGGTTACCAGAGCACCCCATCAACGACACAATCCGCCCGTCGGCAGCCCGTCAGCAACCCTTCGCCGAGTGGCTGTTCGCCGTGCGGCGCGGTCTCCGGCAAACCAGTAGCGGGGTCGTGCCCGGCCCCTGGCCCGACGACGCGGCCGGTCACACCTTTCGGTGCCACCGGCCGCGTCGAGGCTGTCAGATGGGCTGCTACGACTCCGCAGGCGGCGGGCCCGCCGGACGGCCGACGGCTCGGCGACGCGGCCTGCGCTGCGGCACCTCCACCGGGGCCTCCGCCGTGAAGTCGACGGCGGGCGGCGGGGCCTGTTCCGCGGTCGGCAGCACGAACACCGCGCCGCTGCTGTCCGCGGCGGGCGCGGCGGCCGAGCGGGCGACCCTGCGACGCCGAGGCGTGCGGGGGGCGGGTTCCGGCGCACCGTTGGTTACCGCGCGATCCTCGGTGGGCGAGGACGGTTCCGCAGGGGCCGTCTGTGCCGCGGACGGAGCCGAACCCGTAGACGGTGCCGACTCGGAACGCGACGCCGACTCGGAACGCGACGCGGAATCGGTTCGCGTGGTCGACTCGGCGTCCGACGCCGACTCGCTACGGGACTCCGTTTCCGTATGCGACTCAGCACGCGACCCTGAATCAGTACGCGCCCCTGATTCCCTGCGCGAGCGGTGCCTAGTACGCGAACCGGACTCGGAACGCGAACCGGACTCGGAACGCGAACCGGACTCGGAACGCGAACTGGACTCCGAACGCGAGCCGGACTCGAGACGCGAGCCGGACTCGGAACGCGAGCCGGACTCGGAACGCGACACCGGCTCCGCCTGTGAAACCGACTCAGCACGCGACCCCGACTCGGCACCCGACGTCGACCCATCGACCCCAGCACGCGACCCCGACTCAGCACCCGACGTCGACTCATCAACCGAGGCAGACTCGATGTCCGCCTCGACCTCAGCGCCACCGTCGACCTTCGCAGCCTCGACACTTTCGGTCGCGTCCGCACCGACCTCACTCTCGACCGGCTCGACCTTCGCCGACTCCGCCGCAGCAGCCACCGACTCGTCCGCACCCGCCGACTCGTCCGCGTCCCCGTGATCGTGATCGTGATCGTGATCGTGATCGTGATGCGCGGCCATCGCCAACGCGACCGGGTGCGCCCGCTTGACCGCGATGTCCTCCTCGGACTCCGCCGGCACGGTCCCATTGCTCGCCGCGGCCGGCGCGGTCGCCGCCGCACCCTTGTCACGCCCGCGACGGCGACGCGACCCGGTCTCCCGGGCGCCGCCGCGCGCCGCTCCGTCGTCGCCGGAGGACGGCTCGACCGGGTAGGCGTGCACGAGAATGCCGCGCCCGTGGCAGTGCTCACAGGTGGTCGAGAACGCCTCGACCAGTCCGGTGCCGAGCTTCTTCCTGGTCATCTGCACCAAGCCGAGCGAGGTCACCTCGGACACCTGGTGGCGGGTGCGGTCCCGGCCGAGGGCCTCGGTGAGCCTGCGCAGCACCAGGTCTCGGTTCGACTCGAGCACCATGTCGATGAAGTCGACGACGATCATGCCGCCGATATCGCGCAGCCGCATCTGGCGCACGATCTCCTCGGCGGCCTCCAGGTTGTTGCGGGTGACCGTCTCTTCCAGGTTGCTGCCGCCGGAGCCGGTGAACTTGCCGGTGTTCACGTCGACCACCGTCATCGCCTCGGTGCGGTCAATCACCAGCGTGCCGCCCGAGGGCAGCCACACCTTGCGATCGAGCGCCTTGGCGAGCTGCTCATCGATCCGGTACGCCTCGAACACGTCGACGCCGTTGTTCTCGTGCCGGGAGACGCGGGCGAGCATCTCCGGCGCGACGGTGCCGATGTACTTCTCGACCGTGCTCCACGCCCGGTCGCCCTCGATGACGAGCTTGGAGAAGTCCTCGTTGAACAGGTCGCGAATGACCTTGACCAGCAGGTCGGGCTCTTCGTACAGCGTCTTGGGCTGACCGTCGTTCTTGCCCTCGGCGGCCTTCTCGATGGTGCGCCAGGTCGCCTGCAGACGTTCCACGTCGCGGGCGAGCTCGTCCTCGGCGACGCCCTCGGAGGCGGTGCGGATGATCACACCGGCGTCGTTGGGGACGATGTCGCGCAGGATCTCCTTGAGCCGCTTGCGCTCGGTGTCGGGCAGCTTGCGGCTGATGCCGGTCGACGTGCCGCCGGGCACGTACACCAGGAAGCGACCCGCCAGGCTGATCTGCGTGGTGAGCCGGGCGCCCTTGTGCCCGACCGGGTCCTTGGAGACCTGGACCAGCACGAGTTCACCGGGCTTGAGCGCCTGCTCGATCTTGCGCTCCTTGCCGCCCAGACCGGCGGCCTCCCAGTTCACCTCGCCGGCGTAGAGCACGCCGTTGCGGCCGCGGCCGATGTCGACGAACGCCGCCTCCATGCTGGGCAGCACGTTCTGCACCCGGCCGAGGTAGACGTTGCCGACCATCGACGCGGAGCCGGTGCTGGTGACGAAGTGCTCGACCAGGATGTTGTCCTCGAGCACGGCGACCTGGGTGGCGGTCGGGTGGTCGGGGAACGCCTTCTCGCGCACCACCATCACCCGGTCGACGGCCTCGCGCCGGGCCAGGAACTCCGACTCGGTCAGGATCGGCGGGCGACGCCGTCCGGCCTCGCGGCCGTCGCGCCTGCGCTGCCGCTTGGCCTCGAGGCGGGTGGAGCCGCTGATGCCCTGCACCTCGTCGACAGCGGCGCGGCTGCGGCTCTTGTTCCGCGGCTCGCGCTCGTGCACGACGGTGTTCGGCGGGTCGTCCTCGGTGGCGGCGTCGGCCTCGGCGGACTCGCCGGCCACCTTGCGGCGACGGCGGCGACGACGGCGACGGCTGGCGCCCTCGGGCTCGTTGTCCTCGTCGTCGGTGTCGGCGTTGTCGTCGGCCGAGTCGCCGGTGTCCGCGCTCTCGGCGGTGTCGGCGTTCTGCTCGTCGTCGGCGTCGTCCGAGTCGTGCTCGTCGTCGCCGTCGTTCTGCTGTTCGCCGCGACCGCGGCCACGGCCACGACGGCCGCGACGCCTGCGACGGGGCTGGCCGTCGGCGTCGTTGTGCTGGTCGGTCGACTCGTCGTCCTCGCCGGTGTCGGCCTCGTCCTCGGGCTCCTGGACGACGGGCTCCTCGCGCCGGACGTCGCGCTCGGTGCGGCGCTTGCGGCGCGCCTGCTCGGCGGCCGCGGCGTCCGGCGGCAGGAACAGCGGCGCCTGCACGACGGCGGCGGACTCGAAGACTACGGGGGCCGCGACGTGCGGCTCTTCCTTCACGGGGTGGGTGAAGAGCTGCACCGAGGGCTGGTGCGCGACTTCGTTCGGGTTCTCCGCACCGGAGTTGCCGATCAGCGGGTCGGGCGCGGAGAAGACCAAGCCGCCGTGACCGCGACTGGGCGCGGCTTCAGGCGTCTGTGCCGCTGTCTCGGGCTGCTGCGCTGGAGTTTCGCGCTGCTGCGCTGCGGTTTCGGACTGCTGGGCCGCAGTTTCCGGCTGCTGCGCCGCGGTTTCAGACTGCCGCGTCGCGGTTGCCCGCTGCCGCGCCGGGGCTTCGGGCTGCTCCGCCGGAGCGTCGGTCGCCTGTGCCGGAGCCTCGACCGGCGAGGACTCAGCCGGCTGTGCCGGGGCCTCGGCCTGCGGTGCGGGAGTCTCGCCTTCCGGCGGGCCGAGCGCGTCGCGGACGGACTCCGCGATCGCCCGGTCGACGTTCGATTGCGCGCTGCGCGCGTCGGACCCCAGTTCGGTGAGCTTGGCCAGGATGCGCTTGCTCGTTACCCCAAGCAGCTTGGCGAGTGCGTGAACTCGGATTCGCTCCGGCAATTGTTCGGCATCCTGTGGTGTTGTTTCCAATGGCTCTTTTTCGGCCACGAAGTCTCCTCGGACCCCCGGGCGCGTCCCTCCCGGTAAGGAGTGAAGCGGCCGACGCGGGGGCACTATCCGTTCGCCTCACGCCGCTCGGCGCAAGGTCATATGGTCTCGCCCCGCATGTCCGGTTATCACCATGTTGTTCGTCGGTCTGGGCTAACTGGTCACGCGGCGCCTGGCTGTTGGCTGAACTCCACGATTGTGAGCGCTCATCCAGCGTGCCGACGCGAACAACCGACCCGGCGACCGGGCCTTTTGTCCGTGGCAGCGATGATCGGCATCGAACCGCGGTGTGTCATCCGGCTGCGATGGCCCCGATAGTCCACGTACCTGCGCGAACAGTCGGCATCAAAAGCAGCCGATGTCAGTATCCCATACCGAACGCCGCGCACTGGCCGCGGCGCACGGCAAACCTGGTTGACGCTCGGTTCACCGCACGCCGCCGGGCGCCGTCGCATCGACTCGCTCGCGGCGCTCGCTCACGACCGTGTTCAACTCGAGAACTGGTGTCAGGCGGGGAACTCCGGGAACCACAGAGCAATCTCACGCTTGGCCGATTCGGGCGAATCGGACCCGTGGACGAGGTTCTCCTGGGTCTCCAGGGCGAAGTCGCCGCGAACGCTGCCCGGCACGGCCTTCTCGACCGGGTCGGTGCCGCCGGCGATCTGCCGGAACGCCGCGATCGCGCGCGGGCCCTCGAGGACGGCCGCGACAACCGGGCCGGAGGTGATGAATTCGATCAGGGAGCCGAAGAACGGCTTCTCGGCGTGCTCGGCGTAGTGGCCCTTGGCCAGCTCCTCGGACACATGCTTCAGCTCGAGGGCCGCGATCTTCAGGCCCTTGCGCTCGATTCGTACCAGCACCTCGCCGACGAGGCCACGGGCCACACCGTCCGGCTTGATGAGTACCAACGTCTGCTCAGTCACGGCGCACACTCTATCCGGCACCCCCGGCGGGTACCGAACTCACGGCGCGATCGGCGATGCGACGGTGCCCCGGCCCACGCGGGGAGCCGGGGCACCGAGACCCGATCGGACGATGTGGTCGGCGATTCAGCAGAGATCGCTGCCGGTGGCCGGTCTGCCGCCGGGACCACACGGCATGTTGCCGCGCGCCGAAAGGCTCGACAGCTCGCTGAGGAGCTTCACCACCCCGTCGGCGGAGCCGGTCCCCGCCTCGCCGACCGGCGCCGCGGCGGGCGCGGCCGGTTCCAGCGGCAGACCGGGTTCCGCCGTCGCCTGCGCGGCGCCGAACGCGCCACCGAACGTAATTGCGCCTGCCACAACAACATTCGCGATTACACGTTTCATGAACAATTCCTCCGTTCGACGACACGACGCCGATGCGACGCCGTGCGACGGCAACGCTAGGAGCCTGCGCGCTACACCGAACAGACGAAAGTTGCCCTGGCCCCGAATCCGGGGCCACCAGGTTCAGGAGGAACGCTGGGTGCGCTGACTCGGCAGCAGCCCCTTCTCGATCCGGCCCCGCACATCGGCGCGCAGCACCAGGATGAAACCCCAGACGACCGCGAAGACGATGCCGATGATCCCGATGGACAGGTGGATGAAGGTGCCGAGGAGCACGAACACCTGCAGGCCGAGATTGAACGGCATGGCCCACGACCTGCGCTGCAGACCCGCGCCGAGGAACATGATCACGGCGAGCACCACGAGGTAGGTGCCCGAGGCCCAGGTGACCCCGCCGCCGACCGCGCCGACGACCGGCAGCGCGAGCAGCACCACGATCGCCTCCAGCACCAGCGTGCCCGCCATCACGCCGCGGAAGCCCTTCCACGGGTCGGTCGCGGGCGCCGGTACCGCGTCGGGTCGTTCGGCGGGCTCGGTCATGCGGGGTCCTTTCCGAACAGCGCGCGGGTCGCGCCTGCGGTCACCACGGAACCGGTCACCACGACGCCGGCGCCGGACACCATCTCGCCCGACTCGCCGACCTCCTCGGCGATGGCGATGGCGGTCTCCAGCGCGTCCGGCAGGGTCGCCGCGGTGACCACCCGCTCGTCGCCGAAGCGCTGCACCGCGAGATCGGCGAGCAGGTCGACCTCCATCGCGCGCGGCGAGCCGTTGGACGTGACGACGATCTCGTCGAGCACCGGCTCGAGCGCGGCGAGAATGCCCGCCGCGTCCTTGTCGGCGAGCACGGAGACGACGCCGACCAGCTTGCGGAAGTCGAACTCGGCGGTCAGCGTCGCGGCGAGCGCCTGCGCGCCCGCCGGGTTGTGCGCGGCGTCGATGAAGATGGTCGGCGCGTTGCGCATCCGTTCCATCCGGCCGGGGCTGGTCGCGTTCGCGAAACCCGCACGGACGGCCTCGATGTCGAGCTGACGGTCGGCGCCCGCGCCGAAGAACGCCTCGACCGCCGCGAGCGCGAGCACGGCGTTGCGCGCCTGATGCTCGCCGTGCAGCGGCAGGAAGATCTCGTCGTACACCCCGCCGAGGCCCTGGAGTTCGAGTTGCTGTCCGCCGACGGCGATCTGACGCGCCAGCACCCGGAACTCGCTGCCCTCGCGCGCCACCGCGGCGTCCATCTCGACCGCCCGGCGCAGCAGCACCTCCATCGCCTCGGGTTCCTGCTGGGCGATGATCGCGACAGTGTCGCGCGGGACCAGGCTCTCCGGCGCGCGCTTGATGATGCCCGCCTTCTCCCCCGCGATGGAGGTGAGGTCGGGCCCGAGGTATTCGGTGTGGTCGAGGCCGATCGGCGTGATCACCGCGACCTGCCCGTCGATCACGTTGGTGGCGTCCCAGGTGCCGCCGAGGCCGGTCTCCACCACGGCCACGTCGACCGGCGCCTCGGCGAAGGCCGCGAACGCCATGCCGGTGAGCACCTCGAACTTGCTCATCCGCGGGCCGCCCGCGGCCGCCGACTGCGCGTCGATCATCTCGATGAACGGCTCGAGCTCCCGATAGGTCTCGACGTAGCGGGCCGGGGTGATCGGCGCGTTGTCGATGCTGATCCGCTCGGTCGCCAGCTGCAGGTGCGGGCTGGTGATCCGGCCTGTGCGCCGGTGCAGCGCGGTGAGCAGCGCGTCGATCATCCTGGTGACCGAGGTCTTGCCGTTGGTGCCCGCGACGTGGATCGCCGGGTAGCTCTGCTGCGGCGAGCCGAGCAGATCCATCAGGGTGGCGATGCGGGTGAGCGACGGCTCGATCTTGGTCTCCGGCCAGCGGGTGTCGAGCTCGGCCTCGACCAGCGCCATCTCGGCCAGCTCGACCGGCGACGGGCCGGAGCTCAGCCGCGGGCCTGCGGCCGGGTGCCTGAGGTCGTCGCCGTACTGCGGCTCCGGTTCGTGGTTCATTTCCCGCTCAGCTCCGCGAGCCGGGCGCCGATGCGCGCCACCTCGGCGGCGGCGACCTCCTGGCGGCCCTTGATCTTCGCGACCACCGGCTCGGGCGCCTTGGCGAGGAACGCCTCGTTGCCGAGTTTCGCGGCGGTGCCGGCCAACTCCTTCTCGGCGGCGGCCAGATCCTTCTCCAGGCGGCGGCGCTCGGCGTCGAGGTCGACGGCGCCGGAGGTGTCGAGTTCGACGGTGACGGTGGCGCCGCTGAGCCGGACCTCGACGGTCGCGGTCGCGGCGAAGTCGTCGCCGGGCTCGGTGAGCCGGGCCAGGTTGGCGACCGAGTCGTGCAGTTCGGTCAGGCCCGCGGTGTCGAGGCCGATGAGCTTGGCCGCCACCTTCTGCTTGTCGGCCAGGCCCTGATCGCCGCGGAACCGGCGGATCTCGGTGATCAACCGCTGGGTGTCCGAGATCCGTTGCGCCGACACCTGATCCGTCGCCACCCCGGAGGCCTGCGGCCACGCGGCGATCACCAGGGACTCACCGCCCGTGAGCGCCTGCCACAGCGACTCGGTGACGAACGGGATGACCGGGTGCAGCAGGCGCAGCACGGCGTCGAGCACGGTGCCGAGCACCACCTGGGTGGCCTGGGCCCGCGAGCCGTCGGCGGCGAACTGCACCTTGGTCAATTCCAGGTACCAGTCACACAATTCGTCCCAGGCGAAGTGGTACAGCGCCTCGCACGCCTTGCCGAACTCGTAGCCGTCCAACGCCGAATCCACCTCGGCGCGAACCTCTTCCAACCGGTCGAGGATCCACCGGTCGGCGTCGGTGAGCGCGGCGCGGTCGGGCAGCTCGCCCGGCCGCGCGCCGTTCATCAGCGCGAACTTGGTGGCATTGAACAGCTTCGTCACGAAGCTGCGCGACGCGAGCGCGTGCGGTTCGCCGACCGAGAGGTCGCCGCCGGGCTGCGCGGCCCGCGCGAGGGTGAATCGCAATGTGTCCGCGCCGTATTCGTTGATCCAGACCAGCGGGTCGATGCCGTTGCCGCGCGACTTCGACATCTTCTTGCCGAACTGATCGCGCACCAGCCCGTGCAGGAACACGTCTTTGAACGGGACCTGGCGCTCGCCACCCTTGCCCGCTGTGAGCACGGCATCGTCGGCCACAAAGGTGCCGAACATCATCATCCTGGCGACCCAGAAGAAGAGGATGTCGTAACCGGTGACGAGAACGCTTGTGGGATAGAACTTCTCGAGTTCTGGGGTGGCGTCGGGCCAGCCCATGGTGGAGAACGGCCACAGGCCCGAGGAGAACCAGGTGTCTAGCACGTCCGGGTCCTGCACGTAGCCCTCCGGCGCGGTCTCGTCGGGGCCGACGCAGATCACCTCGCCCTCGGGGCCGTACCAGATCGGGATGCGGTGGCCCCACCACAGCTGCCGGGAGATGCACCAGTCGTGCATGTTGTCGACCCACTCGAACCAGCGGGGCTCCGAGCTGGCGGGGTGAATCACGGTGTCGCCGTTGCGAACCGCGTCACCCGCGGCCTTGGCCAGCGTCTCCACCTTGACCCACCACTGCATGGACAGCCGCGGCTCGATCGGCTCGCCGCTGCGCTCGGAGTGCCCGACGCTGTGCACGTACGGACGCTTCTCCGCGACGATGCGGCCCTCGGCGGCCAGCCGCTCGCGCACCGCGATACGAGCCTCGAAACGGTCCATGCCGTCGAATTCGGTTCCGGTGCCGATGATCCGGCCGCGCTCGTCCATGATGTTGGGCATCGGCAGGTTGTGCCGCACACCCATCTCGAAGTCGTTCGGGTCGTGCGCGGGGGTGATCTTCACCGCGCCGGTGCCGAATTCGGGGTCGACGTAGTCGTCGGCGATGATCGGGATCCGCCGCCCGGTGATGGGGTGCTCGAGCGTGGTGCCGATCAGCGCCTTATAGCGCGGGTCGTCGGGGTGCACGGCCACCGCGGTGTCGCCGAGCATGGTCTCGACGCGGGTGGTCGCCACCACGACGTGCGGTTCGGCGTCGTCGAGCGAGCCGTACCGCAGCGAGACGAGCTCGCCGTCGACGTCCTCGTACTTGACCTCGATATCGGAGATGGCGGTGCGCAGCGCGGGCGACCAGTTGACCAGTCGCTCGGCGCGGTAGATCAGTCCGGCGTCGTAGAGCCGCTTGAAGATCGTCTGCACGGCCCTGGACAGGCCGTCGTCCATGGTGAACCGGTCGCGACTCCAGTCGACGCCGTCGCCGAGCGCGCGCATCTGCCACTGGATGGCGCCGCCGGAGTCGCGCTTCCAGTCCCAGACCTTGTCGATGAACAGTTCGCGGCCGAAGTCTTCCTTGGTCTTGCCGTCGACGGCGAGCTGCTTCTCCACCATGGTCTGGGTGGCGATGCCCGCGTGGTCCATGCCCGGCAGCCACAGCACCTCGTAGCCCTGCATGCGCTTGCGGCGGGTGAGGGTGTCCATGAGGGTGTGGTCGAGGGCGTGGCCGATGTGCAGGTTGCCGGTGACGTTCGGCGGGGGCAGCACGACCGAGTACGCCGGCTTGCCGCTGGTGGCGTCGGCCTCGAAATAGCCAGCGGCTACCCAGCGCTCGTACATGGCGGCCTCTACCTCGCCGGGGGTCCAGCTCTTGGGGAGGGCATCGGCACGATTACGCGAAGTGTCAGGGGCTGCGCTGGTCACCCGACGATTCTAGTGGCCGGGTTCAATCGGTTTCCGCTGGGTTACGGGCGGTGCCGGACGCCGTCCGCTGAGCTCGCGGCACGGGGGTGACCTGCGTCTCGAAGGGACGCCCGGGGCTCTTCGCGGACCTTGCCGCCCGGGGAATCGCGCTGCTCGCCAGTCACGGTGCCGCACAACGAGAATCGGACATAAAGAAGGGCGAAGTCTTCGGTGGATGAGGGACACCGAAGACTCCGCCTTCACCCCCAAGCTTACCGTCCCGACTGGAAGGGATCGGGAATCCATAAGCAATTCTCAGCTTCTGGCATTTTCTACCCCTGATCTCCGCATTAACCGTCGGAACACCCTGTCCGGGCGGTTGTCGCGACGCCTCTACAGAGGCTGCGACGACCACCTATGCGGGGAGTCCGAGACGTCGCTCACGGCCGGCCGCCGCGAGCATCCCCATTCCATGTCCGTAATGTCCGTTCTTGCCAGAACGGCCGCGAATACGGACTCTGGAAGATGTGAACATTTCGGCCGATCCGCTTCAGGAAAATCTCAGTGAAAAAGTAGGGTTTTCCCCGTTGCCGGAGCCACGGCCGCTGGGGACTCTGGAGGAGGTGAACCCTCCGCTCGCCACCTCGTCATCCCCTGCCTCCGCGCCGCTGGAGCTCTTCCTCGTGCCGGACGCCGTGCACGATCTGCGAGGCCTGGCGATCGATGAACTGCAGTATCCGCCCATGTCGGCCCTGGTCGTCGCGGGTATACCGGGGGCGGGCAAAAGCACTGTGCTGCGGCGGTTCTTCGGCGCGACCACGGAGGCGGAGGTCCCCTCCGGCGGCCCGGAGGGATCACTGGTGATCGACTCGTTGCAGGCGCGGAATCGGTTGCGGCACAAGCTCGGCTGGCTGCCCTACACCCTGTGGCGGCCGGTCGTGCACGTCGTGCACTTCGCGGGAATCCATGCGGCGCTGCGCGATACGGACGGACCGGTGGTCATCCACGACTGCGCCACCACCGGCTGGGCCCGACGGATCATCTCCTTCTGGGCCGCGGGGTACGGCCGGGAGCTACACCTCATGCTGCTCGACGTGCCGACCGCCGCGGCGCGCGCGGGTCAGCGCGCCCGCGGGCGACGGTCCAACCAAATAACGTTCGTGCTGCACTGCTTTCGCTGGCGCAGGCTGATGCAGCGCTTGCGCGCGGGCGGCGGCCTGCGTCCCGCGCCGGAGTCGGCGGTGATCGTCGACCGGGTCACCGTCAACCGAATGAGCCGAGTCACCTTCGCCGCGTAGGCGATAGCGCGTCAGGGCACCAGCACGGTCAGCGCCGACGGGACGGCGCGGATGGTGATGGGCAACGTGCCCACCGGTTCTCCGTCCGCGGTGGCCGGGGCGCCCTGGGCGGTGAGGGTGATCGCCGCGGCGCGGTACTGCTTGACCTCGGGGTGGTTCTGCCGCTTGCCCGCGGACAGGGCGGGCAGCAGGCGCAGCATCTCCCACCGGGACAGCGCGCCGACCACGGTGAGGTCGAGCAGCCCGTCGTCGAGCACCGCGTCCGGGCAGATCAGCATGCCGCCGCCGTAGGTGCGGGTGTTGCCGACCGCGACCATCACCGCGTTCGTCTCGACCGTCGATCCGGCGCCCGGGTTCGTCAGGCCCTCGGTGACCGCGCCGGTCAGCTCGACCCGGTAGGGCACGGTCAACCGGCCGGAGATCTCGGCCAGCGCGGCGGCGGTATACCGCAGCCGCCCCCTCGGCCAGCGCATGGCATTGGCGCGCAAGGTGACTCGCGCATCGAACCCGGTGCCGGCGACGGTGACGAACCACATCGGCGCGGACTCCGGTTCGGACAGCTCGATGCGGCCGAGGTCGATCGTCCTGGTTCGGCCCTGGGCCACGAGGTCGGCCGCGGCCACCGGGTCCTCGGTCGGCACGCCCAACTCCCTGGCCAGATCGTTGCCGGTGCCCGCGGGGACCAGGCCGAGCGGGACGCCGGTGTGCGCGACGGCGTCCAGGGTCACATTGATCAATCCGTCGCCGCCGATGCAGACCACCGCGTCGGGGTTGTCCCGCGCGATCGAGTCACGTACCAGCCGAACCGTTTCGGCGGCGGACGGCGCCCGCACCTCGGCGACCTCGACCCCGCGTTCGCGCAGCCGGGCCAGCGCCGCCGTCGCGACGTCGTGTCCTGCGCCGAGCCCCGCGTGCCGGTTGGTCACCACGGTGACCGCGCGCACGGAGCGGGATGAATACTGCGTCACGGGACCAGCTTTCCAGGGTTGAGAATGCCCGCGGGGTCCAATTCGGCCTTCACCGCGCGCAATACGCGCACGCCGAGCTCGCCGATCTCGGCGGGCAACCACGGGCGGTGGTCGGTGCCGACCGCGTGATGGTGCGTGATGGTGCCGCCGGCGGCTACGATCGCGTCGCCGACGGCCTGTTTTGCCTTGTGCCACTGGGCGATCGGGTCCGCGAGCTGCTTGGCGACGATGGTGAAGTACAGCGACGCACCCGTCGGGTAGGTGTGCGAGATATGGCACATGACCAGCGGCGGGGTGCCCTGGCCCGCGAGCGAGTCCGTAAGCGCCGCGGATACCTTCGCCTTGAGATCGGCGAGGCCGGCCCAGGTCGTGGCGGTCTCCAGCGTCTCGCAGAGCACCCCGACATCCAGCAGCGCGTCGCGCATGTACGGCGCGCCGAAGCGACCGTGTTCCCACTCCTGGGCCGGAGTTTCACCGAGCGCCGTGCCGCCTGCCGCGGCGAGCAGCGCGCCCGCCTCGGCACTGCGGGCGGCTACGTGCGCCTCGGTGCCCTCGAAGGTCGTGATGGCCAGGCAGCCGGACACCGCGGCACCGCCGATATCGCCCGCGCGGGCCAGGTTGATGCCGGTCTCGGCCTCGTCGGACAGCCGAAGCACCGTCGGCGCGGCCCCGGCCTGCACGACCGAACGCAGTGCGGCCGCGCCGGTTTCGAAGTCGGGGAACGACCACGCTTGGTAGGCGGTCGTTTCCGGTACCGGGTGCACGCGCACGGCGACCTCGGTGATCACGCCGAGCGCGCCCTCCGACCCGACGAACAGCTCGCGCAGGTCCGGTCCCGCCGCCGAGGCGGGCGGGCGGCCGAGTTCCAGTGTGCCGGTGGGCGTGGCGATCTTCAGCCGCTGCACCATGTCGTCGAATCGGCCGTAGCCGGCGGATGCCTGCCCGGACGAGCGGGTGGCGGCGAACCCGCCGATGCTGGCGAACTCGAAGCTCTGCGGGAAGTGGCCGAGCGAAAGCCCCTGCGCGCGAAGCAGTTCCTCCGCGCGCGGTCCGGTGAGCCCGGCTCCCAGGGTCGCCATGCCGCTCACGGGATCGATCTCCGCCACCGAGTCGAGCCTGCGCAGGTCGAGTGCGATCACGGCATCGAACCCGCCGCGCACCGGGTCGACGCCGCCGACCACGCTGGTGCCGCCGCCGAACGGCACCACCGCGACGGCGTGCTCGGCGCAGTAGGCCAGCACGGCGAGCACCTGGTCGTGATCGGCCGGGAAGACGATGGCGTCCGGCGCGTCCTGTGCGCCCTCGGCGCGACGGCGCAGCAGGTCGGGGGTGCTCTTGCCGCCCGCGTGCCGCAGGCGGTCGTTGTGCT
>NZ_BAGH01000108.1 GCF_000308715.1 Nocardia tenerifensis NBRC 101015 | reverse complement strand
CAAGCACCCCGGCACCGCGCACGCGTTCCGCTGCGACGTGGCCGTGCGCGAGGACGTGGAAACCTTGCGCGCTTCGCGGATTCGCTGTTCGACCGCCCGGTCAGCCTGGTCATCAACAACGCCGGGGTCGGCATCGGCGGAAAGCGCGTCGGCCAGGTCGGTTTCGCGGACTGGGAGTGGGCGCTCGGCATCAACCTGTGGGGCGTGGTGCACGGCTGCGAGGTGTTCACGCCGCAGCTGCGCGCCGCGCGCCGCGGCGGGATCATCAACGTCGCCTCGGCGGCCGGGTTCGCCGCCGCGCCGTCGATGGCCGTCTACAACGTGTCCAAGGCGGGCGTGATGTCGCTGTCGGAGACGATGGCGGCCGAGCTCAGCGGCACCGGCGTGGCGGT
The DNA here is from genome assembly GCF_000308715.1 of Nocardia tenerifensis NBRC 101015. Taxonomy (GTDB): domain Bacteria; phylum Actinomycetota; class Actinomycetes; order Mycobacteriales; family Mycobacteriaceae; genus Nocardia; species Nocardia tenerifensis. The sequence goes on along the minus strand of NZ_BAGH01000108.1, from coordinate 28,244 downwards.
CACCGTGCTGTGCCCGACGTTCGTGAAAACCAATGTGGCGCGCGACGGCCGGATCACCCAGCAGTCCGCGCGGCTGGCCGACACCCTCATGCGCTGGACGGGGTTCTCGCCCGAGCACGTCGCCCGCGACACCCTCGACGCCCACGATCGCGGGCAGCTGTATGTGCTGCCGCAGCTGGACGCCCACGTCGTCTGGCGGCTAAAGCGTTACCTTCCCGCTCAGTACACCTATGTCCTCGGCCTCCTGGATCGGGTTCTGCCCCAGGACAACTCCCCCGCCACCGACCGCTCGACGGTCATCGACAAGACAGGAGTCTGACATGGCCATCACGATGGACTTCGACGACATGCTCGCCAAGATCAAGGACCGGCAGTGGGCGCTGGCCGACATCGACTGGGACGCACCGGGCGCCGAGACGATCTCGCCGGAGCTGCACGCCAAGCTCAAGCCGTTCATGGCGAATCTGATGTGGATCGAGAACGTGGGCGCGCGCGGCTTCGCCGCCATGGCGAAGAAGGCGCCGACCGAGACGCTGCGCGAGATCTACCGCTACTTCCACGCCGAGGAGCAGCGCCACGCCAACGCCGAGCTGGCGCTCATGCGGCGCTGGGGCATGCTCGACGGCGACGAGATGCCGCAGCCGAACGTGAACGTCAAGCTCGTGATCGACTTCCTGGACCGCTACGCCGACGACATGTCGCTGTCGTTCCTCGGCACCGTGATCCCGATGCTCGAGGTCGCGCTGGACGGCGCGCTGGTCAAGTTCATCATGGACGAGATCGAGGACCCGGTCTGCCAGGACGCGTTCAAGAAGATCAACAACGACGAATCCCGGCACCTGGCCGTCGATTTCGCGGTGATGGATCTGCTCGGGCACTCGCACGTGCGCAAGCTCGCCATCGATCTGGTCGGCGGCTGGATGAAGCCGTCGCTGCTCATCGGCGTGCTGAGCTACGTGCCGCTGCTGAACAAGATGCGCGACAACATCGTCGAGATGGGCGTCGACGAGCAGAAGCTGTACTCGGCGCTCAAGCGCTACGCCAATGTCGGTGAGCGCAGCGAGTTCGCGCGCAGGCTGCCGATGTATCAGATCGTGAAGATGCACGGCGGCTGGGTGATCGACCGCAACCACCCGTACCACCTGTTCGCGGACGCGCTGGTGAAGATCACCGCCAGGGTGCCGAAGGCGTTGCTGCGCAGGGACCCGACCTGGGTCAAGGAAGTCACCTACGAGCCGGCGGCGTGAGGCAGATGAACGACACGACACTCGACGTCGCCATCATCGGCGGCGGGTTCGCCGGCATCGGCGCGGCTATTCGCTTGAAACAGAAGGGCATCGACGGGTTCGCCATCTTCGAACGCGGCGACGCGATCGGCGGCACCTGGCGCGACAACACCTATCCCGGTGCGGCGTGCGACATTCCGTCGCGGCTGTACTCCTACAGCTTCGCGCCGAACCCGGACTGGTCGCACACCTACTCGGGCAGCGACGAGATCCTCGGCTATATCGAGGCGATGGCGGCGGAGTTCGGGCTCGGGCCGCACTTCCGGTTCGAACACAACGTGAGCGGCATCGTCTTCGACGAGGACGCCGGTCAGTGGGAGATCACGATCGACGGCCGGGAGACCGTGCGGGCCAGGGCCGTCGTGCTCGCCTCCGGGCCGCTGGCCAACGCGAGCTTTCCCGACATGCGAGGCATAGCCGAGTACGCCGGGCACAAGATCCACAGTGCCCGTTGGGATCACGACTACGACTTCACCGGGAAGAAGGTCGCGGTCGTCGGCACCGGCGCGAGCGCGGTGCAGATCATCCCGAAGCTGGTCGATCAGGCCGCCTCGGTCAAGGTCTTTCAGCGCACGCCCGGCTGGGTGCTGCCCCGGGTCAACCGGCGCACCAACCCGGTGACCAAGGAGCTCTACCGCAGGGTGCCCGCCGCCGAGCAGCTGGCGCGGCAGGCCTGGTTCTACGGGCACGAGTCGGTCGCGCTCGGCGTCGTCTGGAACACGCCGCTGACCAGGGTGGTCGAGCTGGTCGGGCGGGCCCAATTGCGCAGGCAGGTCAAGGATCCGTGGCTGCGGCGCCAGCTCACCCCGGACTTCCGGGCCGGGTGCAAGCGGCTGCTGATGACCGACGACTACTACCCGGCCCTGCAGCGCGACAACTGCAAGCTGATCACCTGGCCCATCGCCACGCTGTCCGAGCGCGGCATCCGCACCGCGGAAGGCGTTGAGCACCAGGTGGATTGCATCGTCTTCGCGACGGGCTTCGACGTGTCCAAGACCGGCACGCCGATCCCGGTGACCGGCCGGGACGGGCGGGTGCTCGCCGAGGAGTGGTCGCGCGGCGCGTACGCCTACAAGAGCGTGGCCGTGTCGGGCTACCCGAATCTGTTCCTCACCTTCGGGCCGAACTCCGGGCCGGGCCACAACTCGGCGCTGGTGTACATGGAGGCGCAGATCGACTACCTGGTGAGCGCGATCGGCACCATCCTGGAGCAGGATCTGCGCGTCCTCGACGTCCGCAAGGAGCGACAGGATCGCTACAACGCGGGCATGCAGCGCAGGCTGACCGCCACCACCTGGAACTCGGGCTGCCGCAGCTGGTATCTCACCGAGGACGGATTCAACGCGACCATGTACCCGGGGTTCGCCACGCAGTACGTGAACCAGCTGCGCACGGTCGACCTCGCCGACTACACGGTCGTCGCGGCGGAACGGAACGCGCGCAGGGCACGGATCGCGGCGGTTTCCTAGATGACGGAGGCCGGCGGCCTTGGCGATAGACTCGGTCGATCACAGCGGCGTGCCCCGCAGCGGCACCGTGCACGCCGCGATTGAACGATGACCGTGCTGTTCGGCCGCCGGCGACCCGGCGCCACGGTGGGCGAGGAGGTGGAGTCGTTGGAGTACCGGATCGATGATCTCGCGCGCGCCGCGGGCACCACCACCCGCAATGTGCGCGCCTACCAGGAACGCGGGCTGCTGCCCCCGCCCGTCGGCAAGGACGGGCGGGCCAGCATCTATGACAACTCACACCTCGAGCGGCTGCGGCTGATCGACGCGCTGCTGCAGCGCGGCTTCACCACCGCGCACATCGGCGACTTCATCACCAGCTGGGAGACCGGCAAGGACCTCACCGAGGTGCTCGGCTTGCAGCACGCGGTCACCGCGTCCTGGGCCAAGGACGAGACGTTCGAGATTCCGCGCGAGCTCATCGGCACCATTCTCGGCGCGGAGGCCGACGAGCTGGTCGACCGGCTGGGCGAGATGAAACTCGTCCGGCTCGAGGGCGACACCGTGGTGTTCACCGACACCCAGCTGCTCACCTCGTTCGCCGAACTGCACGAGTACGGCCTGGAGCTGCGCACCCTGATCGAGATCTACGCCAAGGTCGCCGACCGCATCGACGACATCACCCACATCATGATCACCGCCGCCAAGCAGCACATCATCGACGAGCACGGCCCCGGCTGGCTGCCCGACACCAGCAGCGAGATCGCCGACACCACAACGATGTTGAGCAAGATGCGCGAGCTGGCCGTGGCCTCCGTGCACTCCACCCTCGCCCGCTCCCTCGACGTCACCCTCCGCAAGGAACTCGGCGACTACCTCGCCACCGCCGCCGAGCGCGAACGCGCCCGCACCGAGTCCCGGCCGGAATCCCACTCCTAGCGGGCGCGGCGCGCGAAAAGTACCGCGGCGCAGACATATCCGACCGCAGCGAGGCCGACCGACCACAGCACCGCCGACGCGCCGGAACCCGCGTCCGCGCCGGTGAACAGGTCGCGGAGGGTGTCGATCACCGGTGTCGCCGGTTGGTGGTCGGCGAAGCCGCGTAGCCAGGTCGGCATGGATGCGGTGGGTACGAAGGCGCTGCTGATGTAGGGAATGAACATGATGGCGTAGGTGAAACCGCCTGCAGCCTCCGGGTTTTGGGCTAGCAGGCCCAGGGCGACGGCTATCCAGGTGATCGCGTGGACGAAGAGCGCGATGATCGCGAGGGCACCGAGCCAGGCGAGAAGGCTTGCGCGCGGGTGGAATCCCAGCAACACACCGACGAGCAGCACGAGGGCGACGGCGATCATGTTGCGTGCGACGCCCTCCCCTACGTGACCGGCCAGCAAGGCCTGGCGGTAGATCGGCAAGGTGCGGAATCGGTCCACCGCGCCGGTGCGCAGGTCGGTCGCGACGGCGGTCGCGGTGATCGATGCGCCGAAACCGGTGCACAGCAGGATGATTCCGGGGATGACGTAGTCGATGTACGGACCCTCCACCTGGATCGCGCCGCCGAACACGTAAACGAACAGCAGCATGATCAGCACCGGCAGCAGTAGCGAGATCAGCAGGGTGTCGCGGCTGCGCAGCGTGTGCCGTACCGCGCGCCGGAACATCACCACGGTGTCGGCGCACGCCGTCGCCGGTCCGCTCATGCCGCGGATGCGGCGTGTACTCACCCGGCGGCCGCCTCGACGATGTCCGCCGTCCGCGTCGTCGCGTCCGAATGCGAGTGCAGCTCTCCCGCAAGGGCTTTCGCCCGCTGAATTGTCCCCTGCTCCAGCAGTTTCCGCACCCCCGCAGCCAGCCGAGCGCGGTCGAGCTTGCGGAAGCCGAGATGCGCGCCGACGCCGAGGCGTTCGACCTGCGCGCCCCACATGGGCTGATCGAACGACACCGAGCAGACCAGCGTGGGCAGGCCGGCCCGCAGGCTCTCGAAGGTGGTGCCGATGCCGCCGTGGTGGACCGCGGCGGCGCAGACCGGGAAGACGATGTCGTGGGCGACGGGGCCGACGACCTTGACCCGCGCGCTGGTCTGCGCGTCTCCCAGATCGCTCCAGCCCGCGCTCACCAGGCCGCGGATGCCCAGCTCCTCGCACACCTGCTCGACGAGCGCGAGCACGGCGTGGGTGTCGCGAATGGGCATGCTGCCGAAGCCGAAATACACCGGCGGCTCGCCCTCGGCGATCCAGGCGATCACCTCGCCGTGGTCGGCGGCCAGCTCGCCGAGCGCCTCGCGCGCGGTGCGTTCCAGCGGGAGGAAGCCGACCAGCGGCCTGCGCTCGCCCCACTCCTCGGCCAGGCCGGGCACCAGGGCCGGGTCGTAGATCTGCACCTCCGGCACGCCTTTTCGATCGAGCACGGCGGCGGGGCTCGCGGTCGAGCGCGGCAGGCCGAGTTCCTTGCGCAGCTGATTGAGGTAGCGCATGAACACGACGCGGCGCAGGTTCTCGGCGAGCAGCCAGGTGGCCTGGTTGACCACGCCCGGCGGGCGCCACGCCGGGGGCAGCGCGCCGGGGAACGGGTACGCGGAGTTCTTCCGGCACGGGAACCCGTGCAGCGAGACCATCGGCACCCGCATCGCCTCGGCGACGGACGCGACGCGATCCTCGGTCAGCATGGTCGCCACGATGATGTCCGCGTCCGCGCAGACGTCGATCACCTCGCGGTTCATCCGCTCGGCGTAGTCGGCCATCTGCTTGCCGACCAGTTGCATCAGCCGGAAGCTGCTCCCGGCGGCCAGCGCCTGCTGGCCCTCGTCGGAGGAGTAGAGCTGCTGCACATCCGGCCCGCAGCTGACGGCGGACAGGCCGGTGCGGGCGGCGAAGTCGACCAGGTTCGGCGGCGCGCCGAGCAGCACGTCGTGGCCGCGCCTGCGCAGCTCGAGCCCCAGCGCCACCGCGGGCTGCACGTCGCCGCGGGTGCCTGTCAGCGGAATCGCCACTCTCATGCCAGCTCCTGTACTCGGCGGGCCGCCCCGCACTCGTCACGCCGCGTGGGCGACTCGTCGATCTTCCAGCATGCCAGCGCCGCGCGAGTCCGTACCGTGGTCGGCATGCACGTCGCGCTGTTCACGGACTTCCACCCCGCGACCCTCGGCGGGATCCAGACCTCGGTCCAGGCCCAGCGCCGCGGGCTCGAACGGCTCGGCCACCGCGTGACCGTCTTCACCGCGCCCACGCCGGAATCTACCGAATTCGACCGCGACACCGTGGTTCTTTCCGCGCTCGGCGGGGTCATGGTCAACGGTTTCGCCATGGTCTTGCCGACTCCGGCGAACAACCGGCTGATCGACGCGGCCTTCGCCGAGCGCGGGCCCATCGACGTCGTACATACGCAGACCACCTACGGCGTGGCCATTTCCGGCCTGCGCGCGGCGCGGCGTCACGGCCTGCCCGTGGTGCACACCGTGCACAGTCGCGACGACGTGTTCATCGCCAACACCTCTCCCGTCCCGTATCTGTCCGCGCTCACGATGCGGGTCCTGCACGGCCGCTTCGTCTCTCACCGCGCACCCATGCCGCGCAACGACGAGTCGCGGGCGGCGCGGCACGCCTGGCGCACGATGGTCGCGCAGGCGCAGGCCGCCGACTCGGTGATCGTACCGACGCGGCACTTCGCCGAGCGCATTCTGGCGCACGGACTCGATCGGCCTCTTCGGGTGATCTCCAATGGGATCGACGACGAACTGCTGGACAGCGCGCCCGAACCGACGACCGAGCCGAGTACCGGCCCGCTGCGAATCCTGTGGTGCGCCAGGCTGTCCGGCGAAAAGCGCCTACTGGAGGCCGTCGAGGCGGTGCGGCGCGTACCCGACTGCACGTTCGACATCTACGGCACTGGAGACCTGTACGAGCAGGCCCAGGCGGCGATCGGGACGAACGGACTGCGCGACCGCGTCCGGCTGCACGGCGGGGTCAGCCAAGCTCAGTGCCTCGCCGCGATGACCACGCACGACGTATTGCTCTTCCCCTCTTCGGGTTTCGACACCCAGGGCATGGCCCTGCTGGAGGCGGTGGCGATGCGGCTGCCCGTCGTCTACTGCGACCCGGACCTGGCGGAGACCGTGCCCGAGGGCGGCGGGGTGCGCACGAGCGACCCGTCCGCGGCGGCCATCGCCGACTCGCTGCGCGAACTCGCCGCTCGTCCGGAACAATTGGCGTCGATGCGCAAGGTCCTCGCCGAGCACGCCGACGCCGCGCGGCAGTCGCGGCTCACCGAGGACATCCTCGCGATCTACACCGACGTGACCGAAGGCCCGAAATCCGCTATGTCACAGCCTGTCCCGAATGTACCCACCGCGCCGGGGCGACTACCCCTGCTCGGCCACAGCGTGGTCGCGCTGCGCGACGGACTGAAGTTCGTCACGTCGCTGGCCGAGGTCGGCCCGATCGTCCGGATCTATCTCGGACCACGACCGGCCTACGTGCTCACCACGCCGGAGCTCATCCGCGAGGTGAGTTTCGGTGAGGCGGGCGACTTTCACCGGGAGGAGCTGCGCGAGGCGATCCAGGAGGTCATTCGCGGCGCGTCCAACGTGCTCAGCGGCAAGCCGCACGAGCTGCGCCGCCGGATGATCGCGCCCGCACTGCGGCAGCGCCGGTTGAACGAATATGCCGTCGTCGCCGCGGATCTCGCGAACGACTGGTCGAACTCACTACGCGCGGACCAGCGACTGAATCTGGTCGACGAGGCGCATCGGCTCGTCCTCGACACCATCTCCTCGACCCTGTTCACCGCGGAGTTCGGCGCGGACGCCAAACGCGAAGTCCGGCAGAACATTCCGTGGCTGCTCGGTCAGGTGATCCAGCGCGCGGCGCTGCCGCCGCCGGTGCGCCGCCTGCGCGTGGTGGCCAATCGCCGGTTCACCGCCAAGTCCCGTCGGCTGCGCGCCGAGATCGGCGCCGTGGTCGCCGCATACCGCCGCGCCGACCGTGATTTCCACGACGTGCTCTCCGCGCTGGTGCGCCACCGCGATCCGGAGACCGGCATCCAACTCTCGGACGAGGAGATCATCGACGAACTGCTGCTCATGCTGGCGGCCGGCGTCGGCTCGACCGCGTCCATCCTCGGCTGGGTGTGGCACGAGATCATGCGCGATCCCGACATCGCCGCCGAATTGCGCAGGGAGCTGGCCGATTTCGTCGGCGACGCGCCCGTCACCCCGGATCATGTGGCGCGGCTGCCGTATCTGCGGCTGATCGTGCTGGAGACGCTGCGGTTCTGGGGGCCGTGGGTCAGCACGCACACCGCGGACGGCCCCGTCACGGTGGGCGGCACTACCCTGCCCGACGGCGCGATGGTGGTGTTCAGCCCGTACATGATCCACCACAACCCGCACTACTACCCGGACCCGGAGACCTTCGACCCCGACCGCTGGTTCCCCGGCCGCGTCGAGGAGATCGACAAGAAGGCCATCCTGCCGTTCGGGGTCGGCCTGCGGCACTGCCCGGGCAACAACTTCGCGCTGATGACGATCACCCTCGCCACCGCCGCCCTCTTCGCGCGCTGGGAACCGGTCGCCGACCCCGGCTATCGGGTGCGGCCGTCGAATCGGGATTTCGTCGCGGCACCGTCCCGCCTGCCGGTGGTCCTGCGCGAACGGCCATGAGCGCGTCACGAGCGATGAGTTCTCCGTCTCCGTATCGTCAGCACAGTATGGACACCCAAAACCTCGCCGACCTGTACTCATTGCCCGAACTCGAGTGGGCGGCCATCGAGTCGACCCTCGACGCCAATATCCCGCAGGCCCCCGACACCGGCGGCCCGAATCGGCACACCTATTGGTTGAGCACGCTCAACCCCGACGGCAGCCCGCATGTGACCGCGCTCGGCGCGCTGTGGCTGCACGGCGCGTTCTGGTTCACCACCGGCGCGCGAAGCCGCAAGGGCCGCAACCTCGCCCGCGACCCGCGCTGCACCCTCAGCATCGCGATGCACGACTTCGACCTCACCGTCGACGGCACGGCCGCACAGGTCACCGATCCCGCGGCCGTGGCCGAGATCGCCGCGCGCTACGCCGCCGACGGCTGGCCCGCGCGGCCCGACGAGACCGGGCAGGCGCTCACCGCCGAGTACAGCGCGCCGTCCGCGGGCCCGCCGCCCTGGCACGTCTACCGCATCACCGCGACCACGGCGATGGCGCTCGGCACGGTCGAGCCGGGCGGCGCGACCCGCTGGCGCTTCTGACCCGGCGGTTCGACCGCGCGGCGGTGCGGCACCGTACCCTGCTGGGAGGCGCAGATCGCCGGCCGTCGACGGATGGGAGTCGCCCCGTGGCATCCGACCACCCAAGAATGCCGCCGCCGGGATTGGTTCGCGTAGTCGAGTTGCTGCGCAACGGTCTCGCAATTGCCTATCGCAGACTGGTGCCCGGCCAGCTCGCCGTCATGGAGTTGCTCGCCGCGGGGTGGCTGACGCAGGCGATCCACGCCGCCGCCGAACTCGGCGTCGCGGACGCGCTCGCCGACGGGCCGCGCAGCGGGGCCGAGCTGGCACGCACGGTCGGCGCCGACGAGGACGCGCTGCATCGCCTGCTGCGCCTGCTCATCGGCCACGGCATCTTCACCAGGCGCCGGGACGGCCGGTACGCGCTCACGCCGATGGCCCGCACGCTGCGCCGCGACGAGGCGGTCTCGCTGCGCGACGCGGCGCTGTTCTTCGGCTCCTCGATCCATCGGGACAACTGGTCACACCTGGTCGACGCGGTCCGCACCGGCAGACCGGTCGGCGAGGCGCTGCACGGCATGTCGTTCTTCGAGCACACGCGGGCCGACCGGGCGCTCGGCACGCTGTTCGACAACGCGATGACCAGCATCGGCGGCCTCGGACTCGCCCCGCTGCTCGCGGCCTACGATTTCGCCCGCTACGAAACCCTCGTCGACGTCGGCGGCGGCGAGGGCACGCTGCTCGCCGAGATCCTCTGCCGCGCACCGCGATCCAAGGCGGTGCTGTTCGAGCTGCCGGAGGTGGCCGAGTCGGCGGCCGACCGGCTGGCCGAGCTCGGGCTCGCGGACCGCTGCGCGATCGAGCACGGTTCCTTCTTCGCCGCGGTTCCGCGCGGCGGCGACGCCTACATCCTCAAACACATCCTGCACGACTGGCCGGAGGACGAGGCGGGCCGCATCCTCACGGCCGTGCGCGCGGCGATGAAACCCGATGCGCGCCTGCTGATCATCGAACTCGTCGTCCCGGAACACGCCCGGCCGCACCCCGGCAAGTTCATCGATCTGGAGATGCTGGTGCACACCGGCGGCCGTGAACGCACCGCGGCGGAGTACCGGAAGTTTTTGGCGCGCTTCGGTTTCGAGCTGCTCCGGGTGATCCCCACCGTCTCGCCGGACAATATCCTCGAGGCCGCGCCCGTCTAGTCCGTCAACACCCCGGCGATGACCGTGGTCACCACCTTGGTGACGGCCTCGGGTTGCGGCGCGACGCCTTTGCGGTCGGCGAAGAGCAGGTGCCCGGCCCCGATCAGGGTGGGCGCCAGGACTTCCACGTCGGCCGTCGCGGCGACGCGTCCCCGCTCGCGCTCGTCCTCGAGGTAGGTCGCGATCATCGTCGTCGCCTCCGCCAGGAGCGGAACACCGGTCGGCCGGATCCGCCGCAGCCGCGCGCGCAACTCGTCGCGGAAGGTGACCAGGCTGACGATGGCCACCGCGACCGTGCCGAACAGATCCGTCAGCGCGTCGCTGAGGTTGCCGACGACGGTTCCGGTTCCCGCGGACAGCCGCAGTGCGGCGGCTTGGTGTTCGAGCCGCTCGATGCGGTCGTGCACCAACTCGGCCAGGAAATCGTCGAAGTCGGCGAAGTGCCGATGCAGCACGCCCTTCGCGCAGTCCGCCTCCGTGGTGACCGCCCGGCTGGTCAGCGCGCTCGGGCCGTCCCGAAGCAGGATGCGCTCGGCGGCGTCGAACAGCTGCGCGCGCACGTCGCGCATGGCCACTCCCGTTGGCACCGTGGACATCTCCTTATCTCGTCGAGCCCGCTCCGGTTGATAGTGGGCAAGTGCCCACTTATAGTGGGCGCATGCCCACTTTACCTTCCGGAGAACCGTCCGTTACCGCGCAACAGTCCCATCAGGCCCGCGATATCGCGGAGTCGTTCGGCGTGGACGCCGAGCGCTACGACCGCTCGCGGCCGCGCTACCCCGAGGCCATGGTGCGGGCGATCCGCGCCGCCAGTCCGGGGCCCGACGTGCTCGACGTCGGCATCGGCACCGGCATCGTCGCGCGGCAGTTCCAGGCGGCGGGCTGCACGGTGCTCGGCGTCGAACCCGACGGGCGCATGGCCGAATTCGCGCGCCGCGCGGGCATCGAGGTAGAGGTGTCTACCTTCGAGACGTGGGATCCCGCGGGCCGGACCTTCGACGCCGTCGTCGCCGGGCAGGCCTGGCACTGGGTGGATCCGGTCGCGGGCGCGGCCAAGGCGGCCGAGGCGCTGCGCCCCGGCGGACAGCTGGCCGTCTTCTGGAACGCGGGTCAGCCGCCGAGCGAGTTGAGCGCGGCATTCGGTGAGCTCTACCGCAGGCTGCTCCCGGACTCGCCCTTCAGCCGGATTCCGGACCCCGCCGCGAAGCCGTACGGGACCATGATCGACAACGCGGCCGACGGCATTCGCCGCTCGGGTGCGTTCGGCGAGCCCGAGGAGCGCGAATTCCGTTGGGAGCAGCGCTATACCCGCGATGAGTGGTTGGAGTTCTCGGCCACCAGCGGCATCGCCACCAGGCTCCCGAAAGAGCTGCTGGACGAGGTGCTGGCGGGGCTGGGCGCCATTATCGACGCGGCGGGCGGCAGTTTCACCGCGCAGTACACGGCCGTGCTGGTGACGGCTACGCGACTCGCGTCCTGACCGAGCACGACGGTCCGCACCATCCGTCAGGAGGACACCGCCGGGGCCACGAACGCGCGTGTGGTGATGCCCATGGTGCTGCTCGTCCAGCAGGAGGCCCGCATCGGCTGGCCGGCCACGGAAGGCGCCGAGCCCACGCCGGGGTATTGACCCAGTATCGGGCCGCCGGGGGTCGAAAGCGCGCTGATGCCAAGGCATTCGACCTCGAGAACGGACGAGCCGTCGCCGTTGTGACAGAGCGCGATGGCGTCGGTCAAACCGCGATCGATGAAGCAAGCCCCCGGGTCGGCCGCCGACTCGGCCGGCCTGACCGCGACGCCGGAGGCGAGCACGACCAGACAGCCGCCTCCGACGATTCGCCGCACGGTACTCACGAAAGTCCCTTCCCCAGCGCAATGGAGCGATCTCTCCGGTATCGGACCGGTCGCCGCATCGAGGTGAAGCGTTCTCGGTCATTCCAGCAGAACCGAGACCCGCTCGCGCCGGGACACGACGGTGAGGAGCCGAGTTCGCCCGGTGCGCTACGGCAAGACCAGCGCTTGGCCGATCAGGGTGAGGTAGAGCGCGAGGATGAACACGACGGCCGGCCCTATCGGGTACTCGGTGCGGTCGCCCCGGACGAACTTCCACGCGCCGATGGCGGGAATCAGCAGCAGCGCAACGACAAGCCAGGCGATGAGCGACACCGAATGGTCCCACGGGCGGACGAGAACGAGATCGACCACCACGGCCGCCGCCGCGCAGAGCAGCGAGGCCGCGGCGCTCCCATTGGGCCCCAAGGCATTCGAGTACAGCAGCTCGTCCGGGCGGCGTTCGCGCGAGGTCTTCCTGGCGAACTCGAACTGGAGGAAGGCCCCCGCGAAGACGGCGGCGACCGCCGCGGCCCGCCAGTGCGCGCGCACCTCGCCGGTGTCGATCGCCGAGACGACGACGTAGCCGGTGACGAGCAGCTGCACCGGATAGGTGACGACGAGATTCACCAGAATGCCGGTCCGCACGGTGTCGAACAGCCGCTCCAGGCCCCACAGCACGAGCCCGTAAGCCATTGCCACAGTGATCATTACGGCGGAGCCCACGGAGAGCGCGAGACTGCCCGCGACGGCCCCGACCGCGATGAGCCCCATCGCCACGCGCAGTTCGACGGCGCTCACCGCGCCGGTCACCAAGGGCCGGTCCGGGTTGTGCACGCGGTCGTACTCGAGATCCTTCTGCTCGTCCACCATCCGCAGATACAGCAGGACGAACGCCACGACAACGATCCGCACCACGGTCGCGCCGGTCGGCCGCCACTCCGAATCCGGCTGCGTCACAAGCGAAGCGGTGCCCTCCAGGCCGAGCACCCACAGCACGCCGTACAGCAGGTAGTGCGGCTTGTACATCACCGCGGTGAAGCGGGCGATCCGCGCCGCGGACGCCAGCGGACGGGTCACGCCCACCGATCCCACAGCGTCACCTCGGCCGCGGGCGCGCGCCGCCCGGGTCCGTCATGGCCGGGCAGCAGGTGCGCGACCGGGACCATGGCCACCTGGGTCACCTCGTCGAACGGGATACCGAGCAGGTCCGCGACCTCGCGCTCGTAGGCCAGATGCGCCGTCGTCAGGCACGATCCGAGCCCGCGCTCGCGCAGCGCGAGCATGAAGTTCCATACCGCCGGATAGATCGACCCGTAGAAGCTCGCCAGCCGCGGCGGCGACGCGGGCTCCGGCAGACGGCCGAGCGAGCAGACGAACACGAGCGCGGGGACCTCCCCCAGGTGCTCCGCGAGATAGCGGCTGGAGGCGAGGTCGCCGAGCTGGTCCGGTCGCGGCGTGCGCCCGGCGAGATTGGCCTCGAAGCCCTTCCGGTAGAACTCAGCGATCCGCTGCTTGGTCTCGTCGTCCTGGACCACCAGGAACCGCCACGGCTGCCGATTGCTGCCGCTCGGCGCCTGCACCGCGATGTCCAAGCACTCCAGCAGATCTCGTCGCTCCACCGGCCGAGTCAGATCCAGACGACGGCGAAACGATCGGGTGGTGGTGAGCAGTTCGATGCCCATCAGTGTTCGGCCTCCGCTTCCTCGGCGTCGAAATCCAGTTCGTCATCGGCGAATTCGAGATCCAGCTCGGCCGCGACGGCGTCGAACTGCCTGATCTCGCAGTGGACCACGGTGCGGTCGGCCTGCTGGCCGGTGATCTCCGCGACGCACTCCGCCGGACGGTCCAACTCCACGAACCGCTCGAAACCGCTGCCGACACACTCCAATCGAGGCGAGCGGTGCAGCACCATGGCCAGCGCGGTCTGCCGGCACGCCTCGATCAGCAGGCTGCCGGGGACGTGGTCGAGCTGATGATCGAACAGGAACGGGTGCCCGAGATCGGGGACCAGCGCGGCGCGGGCGATCGACCCGGACACCTCGGGCGAGGCGATCACGACATTGCGCCAGTTCTCGCGCCCGACCTCGGCCGCCGACGCGCGATCGGCCAGCGCCGACGCACCGCGAAAGGGCCCGAGCCCGACGCTCTTTCGGAACGCGCCGCGCAATCCCGCCCACTGCTGCGGGGTCACCCAGGAGAACGAGCCGTCGACGGTCATCATCGACTCACCGCCGCAGTCGATTTCGAGCACCATGTCCAAGCCCTGCACGGCCTCGCCGCGCAGGTGCCGCCTGGTCACCCGCGCGCGCATCACCAGATCGGCGGGGGCCGGGCCGATTTCCCAGGCCGGGGTGTCCGCGCCGGTGCCGTTGAAGGTGCGCACGATGAACGCCATCTCGGCGGGGACGCCGTAGAACTCGTGGCTGAGCGCGATCGCGGCCTGCCTGGCCGCCTCCATCACCAGCAGCGGATCGTGGCGCAGACCGAGCGAGCCGGCGTGGTCGCCGTAATAGGCGTGCATCCTGGGTAATTGGGCCCCGACCACGAACTGGTGCTCGGCCACGGTGTCCAGAGAGGTGACGAACACCTCCGACACGGCGTACCGGTGCGTCAGTTCGCGCGAGATCGTGCGCAGATGGGTCGCCGTCTTCACCGTTTCCGCGTTCGCTGTCACGGCCTCTCCTCCAGCCAGTCTTTCGCCGACACGGGTCGCAGCGTCTGCGGCTGCGTGCCGACCCGCATCGGAAGTACGTAGGACCCGAGCACGATCACCGACCACGGATCGAGCTCCCGCCCCTCGGCCCACGCGCCGGTCAGCAGGCGGGCGCAGTCGGCGTCCGAGAGCGGATCGAGCTCGGGGGCGGTCGTCTCGAGGTCGCGCAGGATCCGCTGGACCGCGTCGGTGCGGTCGAAGCTGCGCGCGGGAGTCCGCGAGTAAAGATCGCTCGCCAGCGCGAGTGCGTCGGCCGAGCGATCCGCGGCCGCCGTCGCCTCCGCGATCACCTTCGCCCGGCGCGGCTCGTCGAGGTAGACGGCCAGTTCGCGCAGCACGTCGGCGGGATCGTCGGGCGAGTGCACGAGATTCAGCAGATAACTGTGGCGGCCGAGCAGATGGCGTAACTCGCCCGGTTTGCGTTTACGCGGATCGGTCGCGCCCTTGGCCTCGGTAAGACGCACGGGGACAGGCAGTTCCGCGTCGTCGCCGCGCACGACGAGGACGAGCACGTCCGAGATGCCCACCAGCAGATCGGCCAGGCGTCTGCGTTCGGGCGAGGCGATGTTCCAGGCGTAGTACCACAGCGCGCGGGCGAAGTGCCGGTCGACCGCCACCCGAACGGCGGAGACGACCTGAAAGCCGTTGTCCGCCAGCCATTCCAGCGTCGGTTCGACGGATCGAGCGACGATGGCGTCCGGCTTGAGCAGGAGCATGGAGTGTTGCCTGGCGAACTTCGCGGCGTCGACGCCGAGGCGGTCGAGCTGTTCGACGGTCTCGAGCAGATAGGTGTCACCTGCGTAGGCGGCCACCTTCTCTGGCTGCGGCGTCAGTGCGGCCAGCAGCTCGCGCGGCGACGCCGTCACCGCAGCGCCCCGCCGGAGTCGTTGTGCGCCAGCACTTCCTCGATCGAGGGCAGCGGCACGCCTAGGTAGCCGGATTCCAGACAGTAGTCGAGCAGCACGCGCAGATACTCCTTGCCGGTCGAGGGCGCCGGTTTGCCAAGCAGCACTTCGGCGTTCGCGGTGTCGAAGGCCACGCGGCGATCGAAATAGCTGGTGTAGAGGGAGCCGATGCGCCGGTAGTACTCGCGTTCCACGCCGGCCAGGTCGTTCTCGTCGAAGGTCGCCTCGGGGACGAAGGTGGCGACCTCGAACGACGGATACTCGGCGAGCACGTCGGACACCTCGCGCAGCGAGAGCGCGTCGCGCCCGACCGCGTGGAAGGTGCGCTGGTGGGCGGAGTCGAAATCCAGGACCGCCGCGGCGATCACCTCGGCGACGTAGTCGACCGGCGCCAGCGCGAGCGTCGCGTCGTAGCGGCCGGGCAGCGAGCGCAGCTTGCCCTCGACCATCAGCTTCACGACGGTGTAGAGGTTCTTGTACTCGCGGATCACGCCGCTGCCGCGCGCGCCGGTCACGATGCCCGGCCGCACGATCGACCAGCGCAGGCCGTGCCCGCCCGCCGCGCGGACCAGGTGCTCGGCGTGAAACTTGCTCTCCTCGTAGCGGTTTCCGAAGCTTTGGCCCGCGTCGAGCTCGTCCTCGGTGATCACGCCGCCGCGCCTGCCGCACACGTAGGCGGTGCTGACGTACACAAGCTGAACGTCCCACGCCTTGGCCAGCGCCACCGCGTTAGCGGTGCCGCGGACATTGAGCTGGTGGTAGTCGAGCGGGTCGGCGTCGAAGGCGGTGGTGGCCGCGCAGTGCACGATCGTGCCGACGCGCTCGGACAGGTCCGCCGAATCACGCGGGGACAGGCCGAATCCCGGCATCCTGATGTCGCCGGCGACCGGGCTGCCCGCGCCGAGGGCGGTTCCGTCGTTGCGGACGATGCGCGCGTTGTTGTGCAGCACGGCGGCGACCGGGTAGCTCGCCGCGGCCAGCCGCGCGACCACCTCTGCGCCCACCAGTCCGCTGGCGCCGGTGACGAGAACCGTGTCGCGCCTGCCCATTCCGTCGTCGTGCTGCCGCTCGGCGCCGACATGGCCCAGTAATCGGCTGCTGTCCTTGCTCACCCGCGGCGCGTGCTCCTCGGCGGAGCCCGCGGCGAGTCCGGCCGTGACCAGTGCGATGACATCGCCGACCCGGCGCACCCCGACCAACCGCTCCGGCCGGTGGCGCGGCAGGTCGAACGCGCGCTCGAGCACGACGGTCAGCTCCATCAACCGCAGCGACTCGAAACCCAGGTCCTCGATCAGCCTTTGGTCATCGGTGGCTCGGACGTACGGGTCCGGGGCCATCGCGTGGACCAGGCCGCGCACCCGCTCGGCGACCGCGGCGTCGGCGACGGCTGTCATCGCACCGTTCCTTCCCCGCGTAGGTGCGGCTGTTGCCCGCCGGAGGCCAGGAGATCCCGGGCCTCGTCCAGCGGGAGGTCGGTGTCGAGATAGCCCGCGATGCGCAGCCAGTCGTAGCCGATGTCCAGAGTGCGCCGCCACTGCTCGCGCGAGTCGAACGAGGCAGGGAACGGCGTGGCCGCCCGGTCCGCGGCGACCGAACGCACCAGCGTGACGAAGTCGTCGAGCACGGCGAGTCCGGCGTCGCCGGTCACCGGCTCCGAGAAGCGCACGCGCCGAGTCGTTTCCAGGGCAGCGAGCAGGTCGTCGCGGCGCCGGGCGTGCGGCGGCAGGAGGCGGCGCAGGGTGGACGGCGGTGCGACGTCGGCGGGCAGCGGGTGAATGCCGAAGGCGGACAGCAACACCCGCACGGCCATGGCGATCATCCGGTGAGCCGCGATGTCGGCGACGGCGCCCTGGTAGTTCGCCAGAGCGCCCTTCAGGTCCTCACGGGCGTTCTCCAGCACGATGTTCGACCACACCAGGTTCATGCCGCACTCGGTGAAGCGGCGCGCGGGCAGCGGCGAGAGCGTCGCGATCGCGTCCGCGCGCGCGGCGCCGTTCACGCCGAGCGCGGGGGCGACCGCGGCGGGCACCGGGGTGTACGGGCGCAACGGCTTGCACATGGCGAGGGCGGGAGTGAGGAGTTCGCCACGGCGCCACTGCAATCCGACGAGGCCGAGGCGCAGGAACTCGGCCAGCTCGGCGGTGTGGTCCTGCGGTGCGCGGGCCAGCACGGCGGACAGCGAGTGACGGAACACCACCGAGCGCCAGGCGCGGGCGGCGCTGTCCGAGAGCACGAAAACCTCGCTGTCACCGCGCAGGACGTGCACGCGCTCGCCGATGTTCCAGGTGGTGACGAGCGGCACCCGCGCGAACAGGATCTGGTCGGGATCGTCGACGATGTCGACGCCGAGGTCGGTGGCGAGTGCTATGAGCTGTCGCCAGGTCGTCTGTTCCGACAGCGCCCGCGCCGTCGCGTCGGGGAGGATGTCGCCGTAGGTGCGGTCGGTGTCGTCACCGGCCCAGGCGCCGGGGTCCGCGAGTTCCCGGTAGCGGTCGATGATCTCGTCGGCGCCGAGCCGATCCAACTGCCGCGGCAGCCATTTGGTTTCCAGGTAGCTCTCGCCGCGGCGCGCCGCCCAGCCCTTGACGGCCTGCAGCAAGCCGTTGCGGGCCCAATCGATCGCCTCTGCACGGGCTTTCAGGGTGCGCAGCGCGATGGCGTATCGCAGGGCCTGCTGGGCGCGGGCGGTCCACCAGTCCGCGATCAGCGTCTTGAACGTGGAATGCGGTAGGAGCGCGCGTAATTCGGACACATCCGGTGTGCCGGGCCGTACCACCGTGGCCCGCAGGAATCGCTGGCACCGGTTCAGCAGATCCTCATCGAGTTCGGTCACGGTCGCGGCATCGGCGACCTGTAGGAGCTGGCGCCGGAGTTGTGATTCGGACCGGGTGCGCACTTCGACCCGGCGGCCGTCTATGAACAGCACCGTCGGCAGCGTCGGTAGCTCCTCGTCCCCGGGGGCCAGCACCAGGAAGTCCACGTCGGACCCGTCATTGCCGAAGCCCTCGGCCAGTGAGCCCTCGAACAACACGGTCGAATCCGCTGGCACTGCAACGCTTTCCAGCGCGGCGTCGAGCAGCCCACGCACTCGCTCGGCGGCCAGCGCAGGCACGGGCATCGCTTCCTCGGCGTCTCGGAACGCCGGAGCCTCGGCTCGATTGCTGCCCTCGGCGGACCGGCCGGGCGGCTCCATATCGCTGGGCGGGCCATCGGCATCGTGCACCACGGCGTCCGCCAGGGCTCCGCTACGGAGCTGTTCCCACATGTGCCGCCGCCGCGGCTTACCGCTCGACGTGCGGCGGATGATCCCGCGAGGACCGGTGACGATGGTGACGGTCTGCCCGGCGCCCACCTCGCTGTGAATGATCTTGCGCGCCTCGGCGATCCAGTCGCCCGGCTTTGCCTCGGCGAACAGCGCGATGCCGCGCTCGCCGGGCTCGGTGATCGCGACGGCGGCGAGCTTGCCCTTGGTGATCCCGGTCTCCTGGGCGACGCGCGACTCGATGTCCTCCATGAACACCGAGCGCCCGCGCACCTTCAGGCTCGACCCCATCCGGCCGAGCACGAAAACCTCACCGCGGTGCAGGAATCCGGCGTCGCCGGAGTACAGCGCGCCGTCCACGATCCTGGTCGACGCGTCCTCGGCCTCGTCGGAGTAGCCGAGCGCCACCGAGTCGCCGACCACCACCATCTCGCCGAGCGTACCGTCGGGCAGCCGACGCCCCTGCGAGTCCATCACCGTCACAGTCGATTCGGGCGTCGAGTAGCCGAGCCCGGTGATCCAGCCCGCGCCGTCGACGCGGTGGGTGTCGTCGAGCTGTTCCCGTTCGAGGATGGTGACGGGCTCGCCGAGGCGCAGGGTGGAGGTGTCGATGCGCAGGGCGGTGATCGGGCGGTGCCGGGCCGAGGAGGTAACCATCAGCGTCGCCTCCGCCAAGCCGTAGGCCAGCGTGTAGGCGTTCATCGAAAAGCCAAGGGGGCCGGTGAGTTCGGCGAACGACTGGAGGTCGGCCACCTCGACCGGCTCGGAGCCGACGGCGAGCGTGCGCCAGCCGGACAGATCGAGGTCGGCGATCTCCTCGCGCGAAACCCGGTGCGCCACATAGCCGAGCGCGAACGACGGCGACGGCGAGTGCTGGGCGCGGGCCATCGCGCGCAGCCAGCGGGCGGGGTCGCGGACGAACTGGTCGGGGCGCATCAGGTACAGGTCGCCCTGGTTGGTGACGGTGGTGAGGAACGCGCCCACCAGCCCCATATCGTGGTAGAGCGGCAGCCAGGACACCATCGAGTCGCCGTGGCGCCACTGCACGAGCGCGGAGATCATCGCGATGTTGTTGGCCAGGTTGTGCCAGCTCACCCGCACGCCGCGCGGGGCGGCGGTGGAGCCGGAGGTGAACTGCAGCAGCGCGCACTCGTCGGGCGCGCCGAACTCGCGCTCTTCCGGCGGGCACGGGCGCAGCGTCGACGCGTCGATGACCAGCGGCTCGTCGGTGCGTCCGGCCGCCGTCGCCGCCTGCCGCACGAACTGTTCGAACTCGGTGGAGGTGACCACCAGCCGCGGCTCCGCGCGTACCAGGATCGCGGCGATATGGGCGATGATCTGGTCGAGGTCGCCGAACATCGGCGGGGCGACCGGCGTGAACACCCCGCCGCAGGCCCACACCGCGTAGAACGCCGCGACACAGGGGAACCCGGTCGGCATGATCACGCAGGCGCCGTCGCCGCTCGACATTCCGTGCTCGCGCATGAGCGCGGCGATCGACCAGGTCTGCTCGGCCAGGTCGGCGTAGCTTCGGTAGTCCCAGCCGTCGGCCTCGTCCGCTAGGTGGATCCCGGCCTGCCCGGCCGGGTCGGCTAGCCAATCCCGGACGGCCGCAACGTCTTTGTCATGCTCCATCGCGGTCATCTCCTTCGGCCAGCACGGTAACGGTTCCGTTCGTGCCATCGACACGGATGCGCATACCGGTCCGCACCCGCTTGGTCACGTCCTTGACCTGGACGACCGTCGGCACCCCGAGTTCCCGCGCCACGATCGCGACGTGGGTGAGCGGGCTGCCGCGCTCGATGACCAGCGCCGACGCCGAGGGCAGCGCGGCCACCCAGCCCGGGTCGGTCCGATACGCCACCAGAATGCCACCCGCGACGTCGCGCGGCTCGTCGACGACGACCGCGCCGCCCTCGACGAGGCCCGCGGCCGACGGTGTGCCCGCAAGCACCGTGCCCGCCTCGGCCGCGGGGGTGTCGGTGATCGGCACCCACCCCTGGGCCGCCAGCTCGGCTCGGCCGAACGTCGACCCGGTGGTGACGAACCTGGCCGGGGCGACGAGCCCGGCGTCCTTGGCGCGCTGCGCCTTTCGCGCGCCGACGAGCTCGCGCAGATCGGCGGGGCCCGCGTCGTCATAGCAGGCCCGCAGTTCCTGCACGGTGAGGTAGAACACGTCGGAGAACTCGTCGATGACACCGCGCTCGGCCAGGTCGCGACCCATCACCCGGATCATCCGCTTGACCATGCCGAAGGCCCGGGTCCGGCAGAAGCGCAGGCGCTCGCGGTGCGCGGCGCAGCGAGAAACCTTGCCGCGCAGTCGTTCATAGACGCGACGCCGCAGTCCGCGCAGGTGCGCGTCGAGGTACTGCTCGGCCTCGTCGCGGTGACCGAGCGGCGCGTCCGGCAGCGCGCTGCGCAGCATGACGAACAGGCTCGCCGGATCCTCGCGCAGATCAGGCGTTTCCAGCTTCAGCTCGTCCAGGCTTCGATAGCCGTAGCGATCGATGTAGGCGTCGACCCGGTCGCGGAAGTCCGGCCGGTCCGCCAGCGCGGGGTAAACGCGTTCCGGCGCGGTCGAATTCACCAGCGCGGTCAGCTCGGGGTCGGCGCGTACCGCGTCGGCGAGGGCCTTCATGGCGCGGGCGGGCTCGGCGGACTCGACGTCGGCACCCGGCCCGATCACCGCGTACAGGAACCACTCCGGCGCCTTCGGCAGCAGCAGCTTGGTCAGCAGGAACATCGAACCCGTGCAGGTCAGCAGGATCGCGTCGAGCACCATGAGCGGGCCCCAGCGGTCGACTAGGTCGCGATCCACTCTCCGGTATGCCGCATAAGCTTCCGGCCCGGAGAGTGCGGTGTAGTCGATGGCGTCGTACTCGTCGTAGACGCGGTAGAAGTCGGTCATGAACTGCTCGACGATGGCGTCGATGCCGAACAGCCGCCGCAGGTAGGTCACCGTGGTCACCGCGCGCGAACGCAGTCGGCGCAGCGGGTTGTCGAAGGTGAACGGGCGCAACGTCTTCGCGATGTCGTCCGGCAGCGGCTCGTCCACGCCGAGCGCGGCCTCGAGCACCTTGCGGTTCAACGGATATCCCGGCGCGATGCCGACCATGCGATACCAGTGCAGCAGGTTGTAGTAGACGCGGCCGTGAAAGTAGCCGAGCAGCACCGGAGTCCAGCGCTCGGTCTGCCGCAGCTGTGCGGCGGGCACCCGGAGGGACTTCGCGTAGCCGTGATACACGCGGCCGTAGATGTCGGCGGCCGTGGTGTAGGTGAGCGGGGAGGTGAGGCCGTTGAAGCTCTCGATGATGTTGGAGTTGTCCCAGATTCGCTGTTCGCCGTCGGGCACGACCTCGCCCGCGCCGCGCAGCACCGCGTCGGATCGGGCGCCGAGCGTGGTGGTGATCGGGCGCGACTGGAGGAACCAGAGTCCGTCCTCGTCGATCGCCCACTCCACGTCCTGCGGGGCGTCGAACTCGGCCTCGAGCTTGCGGCCGAGTTCGACGATCTCCGCGATCTCGGCGTCGGTGAGCGCGGGCAGTTCGCGGTGCGACGCGTCGATCTCGCTGATCGTGTAACCCTGGTCCCCGCCGGGCACGTACGACCGATCCTTGTCTCCCACCACGGTTTCCAGCACTGCCCCGGAGGACTTGTCGACCACCACCGAGTCGGCGTCCAGCGCGCCCGACACCAGGCCCTCGCCGAGCCCGTAGACCGCGCTGACGACCAGTTCGTCGCGCGCGCCGCTGATCGGGTTCGCCGTGAACAGCACGCCGCTGGCCCGCGGCGCGATCAACCGTTGCAGCACAACGGCGACCGCGCCCGTTCTCGGCTGTCCGTGGGTGAACGCGTAGCGCAGCGATCGCTCCGAGAACGCCGACGCCCAGCAGTCGCGCACCCGGTCGAGCACCGCGTCGACGCCGTTGACGTTCAGGAAGGAGTCGAACTGGCCCGCGTAGGAATGCTCGGGCCCGTCCTCGGCGACCACCGAGGAGCGCACGGCGACCGAACCGCCCAGGCGGGCATAGGCGTCGGCGATCAACTCGCGGACCTCGGGAGGCAGCGGCGTCGCGAGGATCTCGTCGCGCAGCGCGGCGGCGGCCAGGAGTGTCTCATCGAGGACAGCCGATGTTGTGACCTCGGTCACCTCGCGCAGGAGATCGGTCTCCGCGGTGAACCGCGCGAAGACGTCGGTGCCGAGCACGGTCCAGTCCGGCACTCGAAAACCGCTCTGCCCCAACCGGTACAGCCCGCGCGCTTTGCCGCCGCCCACCGCGGCGATCGTCGCGATATCGGTCCACGGTCCAAGCACCTGCACGGCACGCTCCCCTCATCCCCGGATCATCGTGCCGAAGCACCACGCACCGGCTGACCCGGGCCGCGCAAAACAACGGGGTTGTTTGGATATATCCGAGAATTCACCGCAGTGTTAGCCCACAATATTAGGTGCCCGGTGCGGCAACCGCCCCCGCGCGCGACGACCGTTAAGCTACGAGGCAGTTTCGGTGTGTGCGGTGAGGATGTGATTCGGGCGGTGAGTTGGACCTTCACTCCGGACGAGTTCGCCCACCTCTGGCGCGAGACCGACCTCGATCGGCATCCGTATCCGTTGCGGATCCTGGAGACCCCGCGCACCGAGGACGAGGCCGACCGCCTGCGCGCCACGCTGGACGAACGGCTGCCGCTGCGCGCCGACCCCGATCTCAGTGCCTGCCTGCGCATTCTGGCCGCCCCGCACACCAGGATCGTGGCGATCGGCGGCCTGCACACGCCGGGCAGCGAGATCAGACTGCTCGCCGCGGCCATCTTCGACCGAGCCGTGCTCGCTGTGCAGGAGCCGGGCTCGACCCCGGATTTCGGTGGGCGCGTTCGCCTCACCATCGGACACAGCGGCAAACTCGGCGCCCGGATCGCGAGCCTGCTGCCCGCCGCGCCGCCCGGCCACGAACCGGCACGCGTCGCGCCGACGGCGGCCGTGCGCGACGAGGAGACGGTCGTCGCGCAGCAGCCGCTCGCGCCGCGCATTCGCAGACTGCTGCTCAAACCGCACAGCGCCGAAGGGCACATCCGGATCGAATCCGCGCTCGACCAGCCCGTGCGGGCGCCGGCGATCCACTACACCTGGTTCGACGTCAAGGGCGACGGACGTTACCTCCTCAGGGCGGGCAAGGAAGTTCACATCACCCCCGCCTCCGCCGAACAGATCGGCGCACAACTGCAAAAACGCATTCAGCCATGAGCCACCGTGCCGATGCCGACCGATAACCACTGCTCCCTGTCGGCGCGGCCACGGGCTAGTCTGAGGCTGACCGACCATCTCAGGGGTGTGCGATGACGATCGAGACCAGCCGAGCCGATATCGTCCGGTTCAAGCAAGCGGCCCAGGCAGGCACCGTCCAGTTCGATCCGGCCGCGGCGCGGCGCTGCGCCGAGATGTACGACCAGCAGGCCGAGCGCCTGATCCACCTGCAACAACGCCTCGAAACCGTCTCGGAGCTCGGCGGATTCGGCGGATTCGTGTCGGCGCAGCAGTTACAGGCTGGGTTCGGTCACAAAGCCAGGGATGCCGCCACGTTGCTAGATCACTACATCGAGGCCGCCTACCGGATGAAAGAGGCCTTCTTGATCAGCGGCGGATTACTCGAGGAAGCCGACGCCGCCAACGCCGCCGCCCTGCGCGCCGTCGCGACGAGGCTGCCGCGATGACCGGCACCGATCCCGACTACATCAGCTCGATGGAGCATTTCGAGTCGATGCGGCACGAGGAGATCTACGCCAAGACCCAGCAGATCGACGCCGCCGAGATCCTGCGCGCCTCCGTCGCGTGGCTGGAGGCTGCGGGCACGATCAGCACCTCCTTCCCGCTCACCCGGGGCAGCGTGGACCGGGTCATGGACTCCGCGGAGTGGAAAGGCGCCGCGGCCGACGCCGCCTACGCCAGCATCCAGAGTTTCGCGGCCTCGGCCGACGAGCTCGCCGCGGTCATGGGCCAGGTCGGCGCCCGGCTGGGCGGCGTCGCCGCGGCCGCCGAGGCGGTGAAGATCGCCGTCGCGCCGCCCGGTTCGTCCGGGCCGATCGGCGCCGTGGCCCGACTACTCGAGGCCGCGCACGTCATCGACGCCAAGATGGCCGAGGAGGCGCTGCGGCAAGAGGCCGTGCTGGCGATGAACATGGTGTACAAGCCGGCCTACGGAATGGCGGGCAAGGCCGTTCCCGCGCTGCCCGCGCCGCCCGAGTCGCCCACCGCCATCAAGCCGAGCACCGTTGTCCCGCAACAACATCGATCGGCCCCGCAGAGCGAGCCGGAGTACCCGCCGGCGCCGAGCCAGCCGGAGGGCCGAGCCCCCGCCCAGCCGAGCCCGACCCAGCCGAACGGTCATCCGCCGGCCCCCTCGGTGCCGGAATCCCAAGCGCCGCCGAGCACTACGACGCCGCCGCGCCCGGTTCCGGATCCGCAGCCGACCGCTCCGCCGACTCAGTCCGCTCCGCCGGCGACACCATCGGCACCGCCGACAACCCATCAAGCCCCACCGGCTCCGGCCAGCCCTGAGCCGTCCGCCCAACAAGCGCCACCGCCCGCATCGCCGAGCCCCGAGCCGTCGCCTCAACAGGCGCCCCCGCCCGCATCGCCGAGCCACGAACCGTCGCCTCAACAAGTGCCACCACCCGCATCCCCGAGCCACGAGCCGTCGGCTCAACAGGCGCCCCCGCCGGTACCGCCGACAACACAGCAAGCACCGCCACCCGCGCCACCGAGTAGTGAGCCGCCACCCCAACAGGCGCCGCCCTCCCCGCAACCGGCACCTGAACCCCAACAGGCACCACCACCCCCCACCGAGCAGGCACCACCCCCGCCACCTCCAACTCAGCAGGCACCACCCCCGCCACCGCCGGCCGAACATGCACCCCCACCGCCTCCTCCCGGCCCAGCACAACCCCCTGCCCCCCTCCCAGACCCAGGCGGCCAACCAGGCGTAACGGGCCCAATCCCCCCGGAAGACCAGCAACAACCACCGTCCACCACAAACCAACCAGGAGTCGTCCCCCCATAACCGAAGCCGCAAGTGCGCCAAACCCTTTGGCGCACTCGCAACGCTGACCATAGATAGCGCGCCCCACCCCCACTCCCCACAGCGTGCCCCGTCAAAGCATGGCAACACCGAGACCCTCGAAGACCAGCAGAGTCATATGGTCGCCCTTCAAGATCGGCCAGCCACCATATGACTCTGCCCGCTGCCCTCCACGCGCCCCAGACCTCACACAGGCACGCCCTGCTCGCCCCAGCGTGCCCACTGCCGCTGGCTGACACCGAGAGCGTCAACAAGATCAGCAGAGCCCAATGGTCGCTCCCCAAGATTGTTTCGCCGCCATATGACTCTGCTCGCCGGCACCCAGGCACGCCCTACTCGCCCCAGCGTGCCCACCGCCGCTGAGGTGCTACCGAGAGCATCGACAAGATCAGCAGAGTCAAATGGTCGCTCCCCAAGATCGGCCAGCCATCATATGACTCTGCTCGGTGCACATCCACGCGCCGCAGAGCTCACGCAGGCCAGCCCCGCTACACCCAGCGTGCCACTGCCACTGGGCGACACCGAGAGCATCAACAAGATCATCAGAGTCGAATGGCTGCTTCCCAATATCGTTTAGCCGCCATATGACTCTGCTCGATGGTTGTGCGAGTGCTGCCGCGCGTGCAACAGGGCCGTGCCGAGTGGGCAGTTTGATCAATGCACACCAGCCTGTCTGCGACCGTGCACAGGGGAACTCACAGTGCTCGCATACCGTTCACAAGGGCTGGACGCCCTGTGAAAGGTGTGGAAGCGCTGTGGGAACCACGGTGGACCTGCTCGACGCGCATGGCTGGAGGCTGCGCTGGGGGGCGGTTAGACCTTTACTAGATCGTCGGCGTGGATTACCGGGCGTTGCATGGTGTCTGGGAGTTCGGCGGTGGAGTGGCCGAGCATGGTGGTCAGTTCGGTGCTGTCGTAGGCGACTACGCCTCGGGCTATGGTGCGGGTGTCGGGGGCTATCAGGTCTACTACGTCGCCGCCGTAGAAGCGGCCGCGGAGGGCGGTGATGCCGGCGGCCAGGAGGGAGCGGCGGTTCTCGACGGCGCGGGCGGCGCCTTCGTCGACGAGCAGGGCGCCGCGACTGTCGGCGGCGTGGCGGACCCAGAACTTGCGGGCGGACAGGCGAATCGAGCGCGCGGCGAAGGCGGTGCCGACCTTGCCGCCGGAGAGAGCCTCGTCGGCGGCGGTGGCCGCGGCGAGCAGGACGGGGACGCCGGCGTCGGCGGCGAGGCGCGCGGCGGACAGCTTGGAGGCCATGCCGCCGGTGCCCAATGCGCCACCGCTGCCTGCGATCACGCCGTCGAGGTCGGCGCTGCTGCGCACCTCGGGGATGAAATTCGCGGCGCCCTTGCGCGGGTCGCCGTCGTAGAGGCCCTCGACGTCGGAGAGCAGCACCAGCGCGTCGGCGCCGACCAGGTGGGCGACGAGCGCGGCGAGCCGATCGTTGTCGCCGAAGCGGATCTCTTCGGTTGCGACGGTGTCGTTCTCGTTCACAACGGCGATCGCGCCGAGCGAGCGCAGCCGGTCCAGCGTGCGCTGCGCGTTGCGGTGGTGCTCGCGGCGCGCGAAATCGTCGGCGCTCAACAGGACTTGGCCGACCGTGCGGTTGTATCGCCCGAACGAGGTGCCCCACGCGTGCGCGAGCGCCAGCTGCCCGACGCTGGCGGCGGCCTGCTTGGTGGCGAGGTCGCGGGGTCGGCTGCTCAGGCCGAGCGGCGCGATGCCCGCGCCGATCGCGCCCGAAGACACCACCACCACATCGGATCCCGCGCGCATCCGCGCCTCGACGGCGTCGGCGAGCCGGTCCAGTCGTGCGGTGTCGAGCCCGCCCTTCAGGCTGGTCAACGCCGACGACCCGATCTTCACCACAACCCGCCGCGCCGACGCGATCGCCAGCCTGGCCTCACTCAGCCCCGAATCAGCCTCGGTAGCATCCGAACTCACCGTCATCGCACTCGAACTCCTTGCGCAGCAATAGAACTCGCCGAAACTGATCTCACCGACCTCATCACACCCAGCTCAACCCTGCTAGGGTCGCGCCGCAGCCGCCATGCGACCACGGTCCAAACCCTGTCCGGAACTCCGCGCCGCCGAATTTTCGGCCACCCCCGGACGCGACCCTGTGCGCCCTGAGCCGAGTCGCCACAACGACCATGCGCCCCACCGGAACTCCGCACCGCCGATACCTCGCCCGCCCCCCGACGCGACCCTGTGCGCCCTGAGCCGAGTCGCCACAACGACCATGCGCCCCACCGGAACTCCGCACCGCCGATACCTCGCCGCCCCCGACGCAACCCCTGTGCGCCCTGCGC
>NZ_BAGH01000109.1 GCF_000308715.1 Nocardia tenerifensis NBRC 101015 | reverse complement strand
GAAGGTCGCGCGATGGGTGGTCTTGCGCAGCAGCGAGCAGGCGAGGCCTTCGCGCAGCACCTCGCGGTCGAGCAGGTCGAGCACGGTCACCACCCGGCCCGCGTCCACGGTTTCGGAGGGGCCGACCGGGATGCCGCGCTCGCGCAGCGCCTCGACGAAGCCGACCAGATGCCCCGGCAGCCCGTGCGGCGCGGTCAGTTCCGCGTCCGCCGGCGGCTGCGATCGCGCGGACATCGGTTCAGGCCAGCTTCAGCTCGGCCAGCGCGCGCTGGTGATCGCTCTGATGCTTGAGCACCACGCCGAGTGTGGCACGCACCGCGGAGTCGTCCAGGTCGTGCAGGCCGAGCGCGAGCAGCGTGCGCGCCCAGTCGATCGACTCGGCCACCGAGGGCAGCTTCTTGAGCTGCATGCCGCGCAGCACGTGCACGATCCGCACCAGTTGCGCGGCGACGGCGGCGGACAGTTCCGGCACCCGGCTGGCCAGGATGCGGCGCTCGAGCTCCTCGTCCGGGAAGTCCAGGTGCAGGTAGAGGCAGCGGCGCTTGAGCGCCTCGGACAGCTCGCGGGTGGCGTTGGAGGTGAGCACCACGAAGGGCTTGCGGCTGGCGGTGATGGTGCCGAGCTCCGGGACGGTCACCGCGAAATCGCTGAGCACCTCGAGCAGCAGGCCCTCGATCTCGACGTCGGCCTTGTCGGTCTCGTCGATCAGCAGCACCGTCGGGTCGCTGCGCCGGATCGCGGTGAGCAGCGGGCGCGACAGCAGGAACTCCTCGGTGAAGACGTCGGCCTTCGTCTCCTCCCAGTCGTTCTCGCTGGACGCCTGGATGCGCAAAATCTGCTTGGCGTGGTTCCACTCGTAGAGCGCGCGGGCCCCGTCGACGCCCTCGTAGCACTGCAACCGGACCAGCTCGGCGCCGGAGGTCTGCGCGACCGCCCTGGCCAGCTCGGTCTTGCCGACACCGGCCGGGCCCTCGATGAGCAGCGGCTTGCCGAGCCGGTCGGCCAGGAACACCGAGGTGGCGGTGGCCTTGTCGGCGAGGTAGCCGGTGGTGGCCAGCCGATCTATCACGTCGTCGACCGAGGTGAAGATCGGCTCCTGGGTCGTCTCGGGAGTGGCGGGCACGTGCAGTCCTTCCTTGGGAGCGAGCGCGCCCCCGATCAGCTATACCGGCCGGATCTGGCCGTCGCCCCACACGATCCACTTGGTGGAGGTCAACTCCGGCAGCGCCATGGGACCGCGGGCGTGCAGCTTCTGGGTGGAGATGCCGATCTCGGCGCCGAAGCCGAACTGCTCGCCGTCGGTGAACGCCGTGGAAGCGTTCACCATGACGGCGGCGGCGTCGACCCGGCCGGTGAACTCGCGGGCCGCGGCCAGCTCACCGGTGACGATGGCCTCGGTGTGGCCGGTGCCCCAGGTGTTGATGTGGTCGATGGCCGCGTCGAGGCCGTCGACCACCTTCAACGCGATGTCGAGGGTGAGGTACTCCTCGCCCCAGTCCTTGTCGTTCGCGGGCACCAAGCCGGGCAGGTCGCCGTGCACGGTGACGCCGTGACGTTCCAGCGCCTCGATGAGCCTGGGCACCGCGGTGGTGGCGATAGCGTCGTCGATGAGCACCGTCTCGGCGGCGTTGCAGACGCTGGGGCGGCGGGTCTTGGCGTTGATCAGGATCTGCTCGGCCATGTCCAGGTCGGCGGCCGCGTGCACGTAGACGTGGCAGTTGCCGGTGCCGGTCTCGATGGTGGGCACCGTGGCGTCGCGGACGACGGCGCTGATGAGGCCGGCGCCGCCGCGCGGGATGACCACGTCTACGAGGCCGCGGGCCTGGATCAGATGGGTGACGCTCGAGCGGTCGGCACTGGGCAGCAACTGCACCGCGTCGGCCGGAAGACCCTGGGCGACAAGGGCTTCCCGCAGCACCGCGACCAGCGCGGCGTTGGAGTGCGCGGCCGAGGAGGAGCCGCGCAGCAGCACGGCGTTGCCGGACTTGAGGGTGAGCCCGAACGCGTCGACGGTGACGTTGGGCCTGGCTTCGTAGACCATGCCGACCACACCGAGCGGCACCCGGACCTGACGCGTCTCCAGGCCGTTCGGCAGCACCGAGCCGCGCACGATCGTCCCGATCGGGTCGGGCAGCCCGGCCACCTGACGCAGGCCGGAGGCGATGCCGTCGATGCGGGACTTGGTGAGGCGCAGCCGGTCGATCAGCGACTCCTCGACGTTCGCCGACTGCGCGGCGCGCACGTCCTCGGCGTTGGCGTCGAGCACGGTGTCGGCCGCGCCGAGCAGCGCGTCGGCGGCGGCGTGCAGCGCCTCGTTCTTCTGCGCCGTGGTCAGCTGCGCGAGCACACGCGACGCGACACGAGCCTTGCGTGCGGCCTCGTGCACCACCTCGCGGACATCCGGCTCGGTCGTCGTTCCTACCGTCATGGGTACAGCGTACTGACCCGGTCCGACGCGGAAACCACCGCTGTGCGGCGCGCTATTAGCCTTTGCCTTATGGCCGATGAGACCGACGTTCCCTCGATCGCGGTGCTGGGCAGTATCAACATGGATCTGGTCACGACCACCGAGCGGCGGCCGGCGCCCGGTGAGACGGTGCTCGGCACCGGGTTCGCGATGGTGCCCGGCGGCAAGGGCTCGAACCAGGCCATCGCCGCCCGGCGCGCGGGCGGCGCGGTGCGGTTCCTCGGCGCGGTCGGTGACGATGTGTTCGCGGCCGAACTGCGGCGGGCGCTGACGGACGCCGCGGTGGACGTCGAGCGGCTGCGGACCGTCGACGGGCCGAGCGGTGTCGCGGCGATCGTGGTGGACGGCGGCGGCGAGAACAGCATCATCGTGGTCGGCGGCGCGAACGCGCGGATGACCGAGCTCGCCGACGCGGACCTCGCGGTGCTCGCGGACGCCGATATCCTGCTGTGCCAGTTGGAGATTCCGATCGACACGGTGGTCGCGGCCGCGCGGCACGCCCGCGCGAACGGCACCACGGTGCTGCTCAATCCCTCCCCCGCCCGGGATCTGCCCGCCGAGCTGTGGGCGAATGTCGATGTGGCGGTGGTGAATTCGGGCGAGGCCGAGCAACTCGGCGCCGCCCTCGACCCCGTCCCCCACGTGGTGGTGACGCGCGGCGCGGACGGCGCGACCTACCGCGGCCCCGACGGTGCGGAGTTCACCCAACCGAGCCCGCGGGTCGACGTCGTCGACACCACCGGCGCGGGCGACACTTTCACCGGCGCACTCGCCGCCGCCTGGCACCGCGGCCCCGCATACGCCCTGGCCTGGGCAGGCACCGCGGGCGCCCTGGCCACCACCAAGCTGGGCGCGAGCACCTCCATCCCCACCGAACACGAGATTCGCGCCGCTCTCCCCGCGAAGTAGCGGAGTCCGCACTGGTTCGCGGAACCGGCACCCGTGAAGAGTGTCGATACCGAACCCACCTGCGCGCCACTCGGTGGCCGAGCGCGAGATCTCGCGTCTGTCGCGGAAGGGCGTGGCGCGCTGAGGAAATCGGTATCGGAGCAGGGCCGGGCGACTATTGTCGGTATTCATGGCGACCATGCCGGAGCGCATTCCGTCCGATCTCGACAGCGAAGTACCGATCGGCAGGCTCGAGGCCGATATCGTCGCGCTCACCTTCGTCGACAATGCCGGGATAACCCGCGTGAAGACCGTGCCGACACGGCGGCTCGCGCAGGCGGCCCGGCTCGGGATCGGGGTGTCGCCGTGCTTCGAGACCTTCTCCTTCGACGACCTGATGACGGTCGGCAAGTATCTCGGCGGCCCGGACGGCGATCTGCGACTCATTCCGGACCTGTCGAGACTGACCGAGCTCGCCTGCCAGCCGGGCTGGGCCTGGGCGCCCGCCAACAAGTACACCCAGGAGGGGACGCCTTTCGCCGCCTGCCAGCGCGGTTTCGCGACCCGGCAGGCCGAGGCGGCGCGACAGGCCGGTCTCCGTCTCTCGATGGCCTTCGAGACCGAATGGGCCGTCGGACGAGAAGACACGCCGGGTTTCACTCCCGCCGTCGACGGCCCGGCCTACGGCCTGGTGCGACTCGGGCAGGTCGCCGACTACGGGCGGGAACTGGTCGCGATACTGGAGCGCCAGGGCATCCTGGTCGACCAGTTCCACCCGGAGTACTCGCCGGGTCAGCTGGAGCTGTCGGTCCAACCGTCCGATCCGGTGGGCGCGGCCGACGACGCGGTGCTGGTGCGGCACACGATCCGGCAGGTGAGTCAGCGGCACGGCTGGCGTGCGCAGCTTGCCCCCTGCCTCGAGCCCGGCGGCACGGGTTCCGGTGCGCACCTGCACTTTTCGATACAGGACGACGAGGGGCCGCTGTTCGCCGCCGGCAACGGACCGTACGGCATGCGCCGAACCGGTGAGTCGTTCCTCGCCGGGGTGCTGCGCGAGCTGCCCGCCCTCGTGGCGGTGGGCGCCGGTAACCCGGTGAGTTTCCTGCGGCTCGTGCCGTCCCGGTGGGCGGGCATCTGGCAGTGCTGGGGCCGGGAAACCCGGGAGGCCGCAGTACGTTTCGTCACCGGCGTGCGCGGAACCGAGGAGCGGTCGGCCAACGCCGAGGTCAAATGCTTTGACGCGACCGGGAATCCGTATCTGATCGTCGGTTCGGTGATCGCCGCCGGGCTGACCGGCGTGGCCGAGGAGTTGCGGCTGCCCGCCGAGATCAGCGGCGATCCAATCGATTTCGACGCCGAACAGCTGATGCTCTCGGGCGTGCGCAGGCTGCCCACCCGGCCGGAGGAGGCGGCCGATCGGCTGGCCGAGTCGGCGGTGCTGGCCGAGGCGATGGGGCCGGAACTGCACGACGCGCTGCTCACCGTGCGCCGCGCCGAGGCGGAGCGTTACGCCGGCGCGCTGCCGGAAGAGCTTGTGGCGCTGACGCGTTGGCGGTTCTGACGTGTTGACCGACGGCCTCACCCTCACCGACCACCACTGCCACGGCGTGGTGCCCCGCGATCTGGACCGGGCCGGTTTCGAAGAGCTGCTCGGCGAGGGCGCCACGGGCAGTTTCGACTCCGCGATCGGCCTCGCGGTGCGCCGGTGGTGCGCACCGGCCCTGGACCTGCCCCCGCACGTCGGCCCGGACGCCTATCTGGCCCATCGCGCCGAACTCGGCTGGCGGGAGGCCGCCGTGCGGCTGCTCCGCGCCACCGGCACCACCAGCTGGTACGTGGATACCGGATTCGGCGGCGGCACAGCCGAATTCGGCGCGCTCACCGATGGCGTGGTGCGCGAGGTGGTGCGCCTGGAGCAGGTCGCCGAGCAGGTGATCGCGGAGGTGGGCGCGGGCCGGACGGTGTTCGAGCGGATCGAGGAACGTTTGCGCGAGCGCGCGCGCACCGCCGTCGGGCTCAAGTCCGTCGTCGCCTACCGGTGCGGCCTCGATTTCCCGCTGCGGGACCGACCGCCGAGGGCGGTATTTCCCGAACATCGCCTCGCCGATCCGGAACTGCTCGGCTGGCTGGTCGGGCTCGGTGCCCGCATCGGCGCGGAATTCGGGCTGCCGCTGCAATTCCACACCGGTTTCGGCGACACCGATCTGCGA
The DNA here is from genome assembly GCF_000308715.1 of Nocardia tenerifensis NBRC 101015. Classification (GTDB taxonomy): domain Bacteria; phylum Actinomycetota; class Actinomycetes; order Mycobacteriales; family Mycobacteriaceae; genus Nocardia; species Nocardia tenerifensis. Next base: position 11,951 of record NZ_BAGH01000109.1, on the reverse strand, counting down.
TTGCAGCGCGCGGATCCCTTGCTGCTCACCGATTTTCTGCGGAAAACCGCGCACTCCGGCCTCACCGTGATGCTGCTGCACTGCTGGCCGTTTCACCGCAATGCCGCCTACCTGGCGCACGCCTTCGGGCATGTCCGGATGGATATCGGGCTCACCGTGCCTTACGTGGGACACCGCGCCCAAGCCGTGCTGGCCGAGGTGCTGGAGTTGGCCCCGTTTCGTTCGCTGTGCTACTCCTCCGACGGCTACGGCCTGCCGGAGCTGCATTTTCTCGGCGCGTTCTGGTGGCGCCGCGGCCTGGGCAGGCTGCTGGACGAATGGCTCGCCGAGGACCTGATCACCACCGCCGACGCCGAGCGTCTGGCCGCGGGCATCGCCCACATCAACGCCGAGGACGCTTACCGGAGCGTCTCCGCCGATTGACACCGGGTGAAATTACTCGCCTCCGCCCGCGTATTTATTCGAGTGCGTCGCGTCGCGCCGGTTATTACCGTTGATCGGGAATACCGACGAAAGGACCGGACAATGTTTCCCGTCGAGCTGCGCGGCACCCGCGCGCAGACGCTCATGTGGGCCGAAGAGCACGAGGTCGAGCAGGCCGCGCTGCGCCAGCTGCGGAATATCGCCGCGCTGCAATGGGTCCACGGCGTCCGCGTGATGCCGGACGTGCACCTCGGCAAGGGCGCGACGGTCGGCTCGGTGATCGCGATGAAGGACGCGGTGTCCCCGGCCGCGGTCGGCGTCGATATCGGCTGCGGAATGGAGAGCGTCAAGACCGACCTCACCGCCGCCGATCTCCCCGACGACCTGCGCTCGCTGCGGTCCAGGATCGAGGCGGCGGTACCCGTCGGCTTCGCCGCGCACGACGGCGCGGTCAACGTGACCAAGCTCGGCGGCGAGGTCTCCGCGCTCGGCGCGAGCACCGCGACGCTGCGCACGGGCTGGGACACCTTCTGGCGCGGGTTCGCCGCCCTCGACGAGGGCGTGCAGAACCGAGAGTCCAAGGCGCACAAGCAGATGGGCACACTCGGCGGCGGCAATCACTTCATCGAGATCTGCTTGGACCAGGACGACGCGGTGTGGATCCTGCTGCACTCGGGCAGTCGCAATATCGGCAAGGAGCTCGCCGAGCGGCACATGGCCGTGGCGCGCAAGCTCCCGCACAATGTCGACCTACCCGACCGCGATCTGGCCGTATTCCTTTCCGGGACACCGGAGATGGACGCGTATCGCCGCGACCTGACCTGGGCGCAGGAGTACGCCGCGCGCAACCGCGCGGTCATGCTCGCCCTGGTGTGCCGCGCGGTGCGTGACGAATTCACCGGGCGCCCGGTGCGTTTCGAGCAGCCGATCTCCTGCCACCACAACTATGTGGCCGAGGAGCTCATCGACGGCGTCCCGATGCTGGTGACCCGCAAGGGCGCGGTCCGGGCGGGCGAGGGCGATCTCGCGCTGATCCCGGGCTCGATGGGCACGCGCTCGTATGTGGTGCGCGGCAAGGGAAATCCGGCCTCGTTCCAGTCGGCCTCGCACGGCGCGGGCCGGCGGATGAGCCGTAACGCGGCCAAGAAGCAGTTCACCGTCGCCGATCTGGTCGCGCAGACCGAGGGCGTGGAGTCGCGCAAGGACGCGGGCGTCGTCGACGAGATCCCGGCGGCCTACAAGGACATCGACGAGGTCATCGCCGCGCAGCGCGACCTGGTCGACATCGTCGCCACGCTGCGGCAGGTGCTCTGCGTGAAGGGCTGACGCGAGGCCGCGCTCCGTCGTGGGCGCGGCCTCGATTCACCTGCGCCGCAATGTCGCCGCGACGGCCGCGCCGAGCAGGAACACACCCGTGAGCAACGCGAAGCCGTTCAGCACCCAATTGTGCAGTGCGAGACGGAAATCGTCGGACAGCTCGGGCAGGTTCTCGATCTGCCGATAGGTGTCCTCCGGGAACAGGATGTGCAGTATCCCGGGGATCAAGCCCCACACCAGGCCCGCGATGGCGGTGCCGACCGGGGAGAACGCGGCCAGCGCCGCCACCAGGAACAGCAGCACCGCGCCGCCGATGATCTGGAAGTTCGAGCCCCAGCGATCCGCCGAGCCGCCGAGAATCACCCACTGCCGGGTGTCCAGCGCGCCGTGCGCGGCCAGGCCGATGCCGATCGGGGTGATCACCAACGAGATCAGCGTGCCGGCCAGCGTCCGGCCGAAGCCACTGCGCGTCTGGAACTGGGTGCCCGGCGGCGACCAGCCCGCCGGCGGCTGGTATTGGCTCGACATGGTTGGCCTCCTCCGGGGATCCTTTGCGGCCTATTGTCCGTCGTTCATGGTCATTTCGCGTCGAATGCCGAACCGAAACATCGGCGACCGCGCTCGGCCGGTGTGGTTACCATCGGGTATGCGCCAGCGACACAGCGGTTCCGGCTCGACCACCCCGCCGCGCGTGACGACCGATCCCCCGCCCATCGCCGGTGTCCGGCGATACTTCGTCACCGCGCGCGGCGTCGACTTCCATGTCACCGAGGCCGGTCCGGCCGACGGACGCCCGGTGCTCGCGCTGCACGGCTGGCCGCAGCACCACTACGCGTACCGCCACCTGCTGGCCGACCCCCCGCCGGGACTGCGGATCATCGCGCTCGATCTGCCCGGCTACGGCTGGTCCGGTCCCCCGCCGCATCGCTGGGGCAAGGAGGACGTGGCCGCCGATGTGCTGGCCCTGCTCGACGAGCTCGGCCTGGACCGGGTGCTGCTCATCGGCCACGACTGGGGCGGCTACATCGGCCACCTCATGGTGCTGGGCGCGCCCGAACGGTTCGACGGATACCTGGTGTTGAACATTCCGCATCCGTGGCAGTCGGCGCGCGGGTTTCTGCCGCACGTGTGGCGGTTCCTGCTCTATCAGCCGATCGTCGCCTCCGTCGGCAAATTCTTGCAGCAGCACACCCCGATCCTGGAGGTGATTCTGCCGAGAGGGGTCAAGAACCGCGCCGAGTTCGGGCCGGAAGTGGTTCGCGCGTATGCGGATCGGTTCCGCGATCCGGTCGTCGCCCAGGCCGCGGTCGACACCTACCGCACGTTCCTGCTGCGCGAACTGCCGCGCAGCGCCCGGCACACGGAGACCCGCCGCGCCACCGTCCCCATCCGCGCGCTGTTCGGGATCGACGACAACGCCGTGCACCACTCGCTGGCCGCCGCCGAGACGGCCAAAGCCGACGACTACACGCTGGAGCGGGTACCGAACTGCGGTCATTTCATCACCGACGAACGCCCCGATCTGATCAGGGCCCGGCTGATCACGCTGGCCGAGGAAACCGCGTAGATCCGGCTCGAAAAGATTGTGCCGCACCGTTTCTCAAGCTGACCGCGTCGCGTCCCAGGTGTCGATGCCCTGCAGCGCGGTGATGTGCTCGACGACGACCGTATTGCCGCCGCGCTGTTTCGCCTGATACATCGCGCTGTCGGCACACCGGATCAAATCCTGCACCAGCTCACGGCTGCGGCGGTAGCCATCGGCGCCCGCGTCGGCGACGGCGATGCCCACGCTCGCGGTGACCGAGATCGACCCCACGGGCTCGGCGATGGCGGTGCGCAACAGCTCGGCGGCGTCGATCGCGGCAGGCACGGGCAGGCGCGCGACGACCGCGAACTCCTCGCCGCCGAGCCGGGAGACGATGCTGTGCGCCGGTGCCGCGCGCTGCAATCGTTCCGCGGTGCGCACCAGCACCTGGTCGCCCGCGTGATGTCCGAAGGTGTCGTTGACGGCTTTGAACCGGTCGAGGTCGACCATGATGACGCAGACCGGAACCGAGCCGGAGCCGCCGACCACCATGGTCGAGTGGTACTCGAATCCGCGCCTGCTCAACAGCGTGGTCAACGGGTCGGCGAGCATGTCGCTGCGCAGCACCCAGAAGCAGAACTGCAGGCCGGGCGGCACGACCGTGGCCGCGACCATGCCGAGGATCATGATCACCGCCGACGCGGCGTCACCCACGCCGAACAGCGGAATCGCCAGCACCACGGCCGAGGCCAGCGACCACGCCGTGTGCGCGGCGAGCACCAGCGGACTGTGGAACGCGCTGACGTAGATGCCGACGATCAACAGCAGCATCATCCCGACCGACCGCACGACATTGCCGGGGCTCAGCACGCAGACCAGCGTGATGCACACGTCGCCGATCGCGAGCAGCGTGAGCGACTCGACCCGGCTCGGCCACGGCAGCCCCCACCAGCGCACGACCCACAGCACCGACGCCGCGACGATGCACCACAGCACCGTCCGCCCGAACACGCTCTGCGGGCCCGCCGACGACGTCACGATCAGCACGCTGATGAGCGGCGTCGCCAGCCCGCACAGTCCGATGGCGAACTTCACCACCGCCAGCGCGGAGCGCTCGGCCAGGGCGTTCACCACCCAGCGGTAGTCGACGCCGTCGCGCCACCAATCCCGCAGCAGCCGCAGATAGGCGTGCACGACCGCGTAATGCTCGCGCCGGTGCGCGGTGACTCGCTCGCTCATTCGACTCGTCCTCGGCGTCTACGACAAGCCTCGTATCGTCTCGAACCGCACTCACTCCTGGTGAACACCGCCGCGGCCGGAGATTTCGGCGACATAGCGGCGACCAACGCAGTGTAAGTCAGATCACGGCGCGAACCGAGAGTCCGTTCGGTATCAATCGCGACATGCGGGGGCATCGATCACGACATGCGCGGGCGGGCGCGAGGAGCGCGATCCCTGTCGGTACCGTCGGGCACGATGGAGCGCATGACCACGGCGACCGATGTCCCGGCGATCGACCTGACCGCACCCGACCTGCGCGAGCGCGCCGAACACCTGCTGCGCGAGCTGGCCGGGCCCGACGCCCGGCTACGCGAGGACCAGTGGACGGCGATCGAGGCGCTCGTGGTGCACCGCCGTCGCGCGCTGGTCGTGCAGCGGACCGGCTGGGGTAAGTCGGCCGTCTACTTCATCGCCGCCAAACTGCTGCGCGGCGCGGGGCGCGGCCCGACGGTGATCGTGTCGCCGCTGCTCGCGCTCATGCGCAACCAGGTCGCCGCCGCGCAGCGCGCGGGAGTGGTTGCGGCAACCATCAATTCGGGCAATATGACCGAATGGGACGAGATCCACGACCGGGTCGCGGCCGGCGCGGTGGACGTGCTGCTGGTCAGCCCCGAGCGGCTGAACAATCCGGACTTCCGCGATCAGGTGCTGCCCAAGCTCGCCGCCGACGCGGGGCTCGTGGTGATCGACGAGGCGCACTGCGTCTCCGACTGGGGCCACGATTTCCGGCCCGACTACCGGCGCATCCGCACGCTCATCGCCGACCTCGGCTCCGACGTGCCGGTGCTGGCCACCACCGCGACCGCCAACGATCGGGTGATCACCGACGTCGCCACCCAGATCGGCACCGACACCCTGGTGTTGCGCGGCACGCTGGACCGCGAGTCGCTGCACCTGTCGGTGGTCCGCTTCGACGACGCGGTCGAGCGCACCGCCTGGCTCAGCGGGCAGCTGCGCACCCTGCCCGGCTCCGGAATCGTCTACACGCTCACCGTCGCCGCCGCGCACGACCTCGCCGACGTGCTGAACTCGCACGGGCACAACGTCGCCGCCTACACCGGCCAGACCGACCCCGCCGAACGCGAGGCGCTGGAGGCGGCGCTGTTGAACAACGAGGTGAAGGCGCTCATCGCGACCTCCGCGCTCGGCATGGGTTTCGACAAGCCCGATCTCGGCTTCGTCGTGCACGTCGGCGCGCCGTCCTCCCCCATCGCGTACTACCAGCAGGTCGGTCGAGCAGGCCGCGGCACCGAGCGGGCCGAGGTAATCCTGTTGCCTGGTCCGGAGGACGCAAGGATCTGGAGTTACTTTGCGTCCGTTGCCTTTCCGCGCGAACACATCGTCCGCTCGGTGCTCGACGCGCTCGACACCGACCGCGCGTTGTCCACCGCCGCGCTGGAGCCGCTGGTCGAGCTGAACCGCTCCCGGCTGGAGATGGTGCTCAAGGTGCTCGACGTGGACGGCGCGGTGCGCCGGGTGCGCGGCGGCTGGATCTCCACGGGCCGGCCGTGGACCTACGACACCGAACGCTACGAGCGGCTGGCCGCGGCCCGCGAGGTCGAGCAGCAGGCGATGATCGACTATCAATCGACGACCGCCTGCCGGATGGAGTTCCTGCGCGGGCAGCTGGACGACCCGGGGTTGTCCGAGGGCCGCTCGGACTCGCCCGGCTGCGGCCGTTGCGACAACTGCACCGGCGCGCGGCCGGACGTCGCCGTGGACGCCGAGGCGGTCGCGGCCACCCGGGCCAGACTCGACCGTCCCGGTCTGGATCTCAATCCGCGCAAGCAATGGCCCACCGGCATGGCGAAGCTCGGAGTTCCGTTGTCCGGCAAGATAACCAACGGCGCCGAGACCGGTCGTGTCCTCGGCAGGCCCACCGACCTCGGCTGGGGTCAGCGCCTGCGCGCCCTGCTCGACGGGCCCGACGATCCGATCCCCGAGAAGGTCTTCGAGGCCTGCGTCGCCGTGCTGCGCGACTGGAACTGGGCCGCCCGACCGACCGGCGTCATGGCGCTGGAATCCGACCGGTATCCGGTGCTGACGGCCACACTCGCGGCGGGCCTCGCGGAGATCGGTCGCCTGCACGACCTCGGCACCCTGTCGAAGCGCCCCGACCGTCCGCCGGTGTCCGCGGCCAACTCCGCCCATCGCGTCGCCGGGCTGTTCGACTCGTGGGAGGTGCCCGACCTCACGGGCTTCGACGGACCGATCCTGTTGGTGGACACCCTCTCGGACACCGGCTGGACGCTCACCCTCGCCGCGCACGCCCTGCGCACCGCAGGCGCCGACGCGGTACTGCCGTTCGCCCTCGCCTCGGTCACCTAACCCAATCCCCGCACTCCCTCTCGGGACACGCACCGGCTTTAGGGCCATATTCCGAGCGCGGGGCCCGAGAGGGGGTGCGGATTCTGGCGGTTACAGGCTGAGGGTGGCGCGGAGTCTGGCGTCCAGCGACTCGGATTCGGTGGTGGTGAGTTCGCCCAGGTGCTCGGTGAACCAGGGGCGGTAGGCGCGGTGGAGTTCGAGGGTGTCGGCCCAGCCGTGCTCGGTGTAGGTCGCCAGGACGTGGCCGGGGTCGGTGTCGCGCAGCGGGACCACGTGCAGCCAGCGGTACGGCGAGGTGATCACGGCCGAGTCGGAGACCAGCACGACCGACATGCGTCTCGGCAGCGGCGTGCCGTCGCTCAGGGTCGGGGAGTAGCGCCAGACCTCGCCGCGCCTCATGCCGCGCCGCGGTTGCGGCGGGCGTCCGTCTCGGCCGCCTCGGTGACATTCAAGTCGTCGTAGGCCGCGGCCTGCTCGGCGGCGTCGTCGACGGCCAGCTTGGCCAGGCTGTCGTGCACGAGCGCGGTACGCAGCGAGGCGTTGATCACCGAGGACAAGCTGCGATTCTGCTGGTCGGCCGCCTGTTTCGCCCACTCGGCCACCTGCGGATCCAGCGTCACGGTCACGCGCGTCGCCTTGCTCATACTCTTATGCATACCAGAACGCAGCACCGGGTGGAGCGCGTTTTCCCACGGCGAGCGGGGCGCCGCGTCGACTATCGTCGGACGGGTGGCCAGCAAGTCAGCGGCGATCGAACTGGATGTCGGCGACCGCACGATCCGCGTATCCAATCCGGACCGGGTGTACTTCCCGGAGACCGGCGCGACGAAGCTCGACCTGGTGCAGTACTACCTGAGCGTCGGCGACGGCATCGTCCGCGCGCTGCGCGACCGGCCCTGCATGCTGCACCGCTTCCCGAAGGGCCTGGCCGGGGACAAGGTGCATCAGAAACGGCTGCCCGCCGGCGCGCCGGACTGGATCAACACCGTGCGCGTCTACTTCCCCCGCTACGGCAGGCACGCCGACGAGCTGTGCGTGCGGGAGCTGGCCGACGTCGTCTGGGCCGTGCAGATGTCGACGGTCGAGTTCCATCCGTGGAACTCCCGCGCGGCCGACACCGAGAGCCCCGACGAGTGGCGCATCGATCTGGATCCGATGCCCGACTGCCCGTGGTCGCGGGTGCAGCGGGTGGCCGGGGTCGCGCAGGAGGTGCTCGACGAGCTCGGCGCGGTCGGCTGGCCGAAGACCTCCGGCGGCAACGGTTTACACATCTACGTCCGCATCGCCCCGAACCACGGGTTCAAGCAGGTGCGCCGCGCCGCGCTCGCCTTCGCCCGCGAGGTCGAGCGCCGCGCCCCCGACGACGTGACCACCACCTGGTGGCGCAAGGACCGCGACCCGAAGATGCTGTTCGTCGACTACAACCAGAACGCGCGCGACCACACCATCGCCGCCGCCTACTCGGTGCGCGGCGTGCCGACGGCCACCGTCTCCACCCCGATCCGCTGGGACGAGATCCCCGACGTCGACCCGCGCGAGTTCACCATCAAGACCGTGCCCGCCCGCTTCGCCGAACTCGGCGACCTGCACGAGGGCATCGACGACGCGGTCTTCGACATCGATCGGCTGCTCGAATGGGCCGACCGGGACAAGATCGAGGCCGACCTCGACGAGGCCGAGCCCGACAAGGCCGACGCAGACACGGCGGACGCCGACAAGGACTAGCCACTACCAGGCACTCGCGCACGACGAGTTCGCCCGTCGCGCACCAGCTTGCTGGCAAAATCGTGCGCACCAGGCGAATTCGTGCGCGCCGTCAGCGTAGACAACCGCTTTCGAGGAGGAGAATCCATGAGCCGACCGGCAGTAGCGATCGCCATCGGTCCGGCCGACCCGCCGCCCGCCCTGTTGGCGAAGGCGGTCGCGGACGGCGGCGCGAGCGTGGCCGGACTGGGCGAGGCGCAGGGCCTGATCTGGGCGGGCACGCCGGGGCAGTTCCCGGACGAGTTGCCGGAGGCGATCGAGTGGGTGCAGCTGCCCGCCGCCGGTGTCGAGGACTGGTTCACCGCGGGCGTCATCGCCGCGCACCCGAACGTCCGGTTCACCTCCGCCGCAGGCGCTTTCGCGGCCAGCGTGGCCGAGCACGCGTTGATGCTGCTGCTGGCCGGCGTGCGCTACCTGCCGGAGCACCTGCGCGCGGACACCTGGCGGCAGCAGGACTTCTTCCCGCACATCGGTTCGCTGCGCGGCAAGACGGTCACCATCGTCGGTGCGGGCGGCATCGGGAAGGCGTTGATTCCCATGCTCATTCCGCTGGGCGCGCACGTGATCGCGGTCAACCGGTCGGGTCGCCCGGTCACCGGCCCCCGCATCCCCGACACGATCGAGACGATCTCCACCGACCACCTCGCCAGGGTGTGGGCGCGCACCGACCACGTGGTCGTCGCCGCCCCCGCCACGCCCGAGACGAACCATCTCATCGACGCCGACGTGCTCGCCCGGCTGAAGCCGTCCTCGTGGGTCGTCAATGTCGCGCGCGGCAGCCTGATCGACACCGACGCCCTGGTGTCCGCGCTGAGTTCCGGCGCCATCGCGGGCGCGGGCCTCGACGTCACCGAACCGGAGCCGCTGCCCGACGGCCACCCGCTCTGGAGTCTGCCGAATGCCATTGTGACGCCGCATGATTCGAACCCGCCCCAATTGCGCCTGGCCGCCTTCGCCGACCACGCCGCCGCGAACGTCGAGCGCTTCGTGACCGGCAAAGACCTACTGGCACCGGTCGATCCGAGCCTCGGTTACTGACACCCGCGCCGCCGGCCTACGTATCCGGCGGCGAAAGTACTTATAGATGACTGATTCGGGGCACCCCCCTGCGGCCATAACGTAGTTCCTGTCAGCGAGAACGACAGAGAAACCGCAGATCACAGCCCCGAAGGAGCTCATCATGGACACCATCGTCGCCCAGTACCTGGAAGCCTGGAACACCACCGACGCCGCCGCCCGCAAGGCCGCCGTCGCCCGGGTGTTCACCGAGACCGCCGGCTACACCGACCCGCTGATGGCGGTGGCCGGGCACGACGCCATCGACGCCGGAATCGCCGCGGCCCAAGCACAATTCCCCGGCTGGACGTTCCGGTTGGCCGGTCCGGTGGACGCCCACCACGACCAGGTGCGGTTCACCTGGGAGCTCGGCCCCGCCGACGCGCCCGCGGTGGTCGTCGGATTCGACGTGGCCATCGTGGAGAACGGCCGCTTCGCCAACGTGTACGGCTTCCTCGACAAGGTCCCCGCCGCGGCCTGACCCCGAACCCGCTCTCCCCCTTACCGATTCATCGAAGGAACCACCGCCATGACCACCACCGCCCCGTCCTACCTGTCCTCCGTAATGGCCCCCGGCCCGCAGCTCCTCCGCCTCTCGCTCCGCTTGGACGCGGTGGTCACCGGCGTCAACGGTCTGGCCTACCTGGCGCTGGCCGAGCCGCTGGAGTCGCTGCTCGGACTGGACACCGAGATCGGCCTTCCGATCGGGATCTTCCTGACGCTGTACGGCGTGGCGGTGGCGATCATCGGCACCCGGCAGACGATCAGCCCGAACGGCGCCCGCGCCGTGATCGCGGGCAACGCGGCCTGGGTCGTGCTCAGCCTCGCCGCGCTCGTCGAGGGGGCGCTCGATTTGAATACCGTCGGGTCTGTCTGGGCCGTCATGCAGGCGGTCACCGTCGGCGGATTCGCCGCCCTGCAGTACCTGGGCCTGCGCAAAGCCCAGTAACAACCGAATATCCTGCGACAACCGCGACACCTCCCGGTGGCGCGGTCGTCGCAGGTCAACCCCATCGCGATCAGCCTGCAATAAATGTGCCATTGACAACTGGCACATTCATCGCTGATTCTGAACGCATGACAAGGTCAACGAGGACCTCGATCCCCGTGGTGCCCACCGCACCCTCCACGCGAGCCACCCTCGCCGCGGCGGTCACCCAGCTCGGGTTGCGCCCGCTGAACAACGTGGTGCCGATGAACGCCCCGGGAGTCTGGTTCGCCCGCAAGCTGGTCGCCACCTTCATGGCCGTCGGCGGTCCGGTGCTCCGCGGCACGGCGGTCACCCAGGTCCGGTCCGGCGCGGTGCGCGGGGAATGGGTCCGCGCGCCCGGCGTCTCCTTCGGCCGGCGCGCCATCTACTACATCCACGGCAGCGGGTACGTCATCTGCTCCGCGCGCACCCATCGCGGACTGGCCGCGCAGCTGTCGCGCAAGACCGGGCTGCCGGTCTTCCTCACCGACTACCGGCTCGCCCCCGAGCACCGCTTCCCCGCCGCCGCCGACGACGTCGAGGCGGGCTACCGCTGGCTGCTCGACCGCGGCTACGCCGCCGACGACCTGGTGATCGCCGGCGACTCGGCGGGCGGGCACCTCGCGCTCGACCTGCTCATCGAGAACGAGCAGCGGCGCGTACCGCAGCCCGCGGCCGTGGTGCTGTTCTCGCCGTTGTTCGACCTCACGCTCCAGCTGGCCGCCGAACAGGAACTGCGGCAACGCGATCCGCTGATCTCGGCGAAGGCCGCGAGCCGGATGCCGCGCGCGTACACGCGGGGCCTGCCCGACGACACCCCGCGGCTGCGATTGACCGTCCCGCAGGGAATGCCCTTGCCGCCCATGCTGGTTCAGGTCGGCGGCACCGAGATGCTCAGCGCCGACGCGCGGGCGCTGTGCGAGATGGTGCGCGCGGCGGGCGGCAGCTGCGAGCTGGAGGTGTGGCCGGGTCAGGTGCACGTCTTCCAGGCCCTGCCGACGCTGGTGCCCGAGGCCGACCAGGCCCTCACGCGCGCCGCCGATTTCCTGCGCGGCGCGCTGGCCGCCCGCACTGTCCCCGAGAAGGTGAGCTGACGATGTTCGGACTGGAAAAGCTGTTGCCCCTTGGCAATCGGCCGCGACGCACATACGGGGCGCGGGCGGTGGTGACGGGCGCGGGCAGCGGCATCGGCCGCGCGTTCGCGCTGGAGCTTGCCGAGCGCGGCGGGCAGGTGATCTGCGCCGACATCGATGAGGCGCGCGCCGACGAGACCGTGGCGCTGATCGA
>NZ_BAGH01000110.1 GCF_000308715.1 Nocardia tenerifensis NBRC 101015 | reverse complement strand
GATAACGGTGCAGCGCGTTCAACGACTCGCCGAATTGGGCGCGGACCGTAGCCAGTTCGGCGGGCGGATAGGGCACGCCCTCCCCCGCCATCGCCTCTTCGAACAGCGCGACGGCCTCGCCGTGGCGTCGGCGGCGATGGAACGCGCGCGCGGCGATCACGGTGTGATGCAGCAGATCGGGCTCGGACAACCCTTCCCATCGGGCGGCGGCGCGCACCGCCGCGTCGGCCAGGTCGAGCTCGCGATCGGGTTGCGCGGCGATCGCGATGACCAGTTGCGAGCTGAGCCGCGCCAAGTGCTCCGCGGGCAGAACTCCGGTGCCGACCGCCAGCGCCTCCCGCAGCCGCGCCTCCGCCTGCTCGGGAGCGTCGGCCAGCCGGGCTGCGCCCAACTCGGCCAGGCGCTGCACCTCGGTCATCCGCTCCTCGTCGGTGACCACGCCGTCCGGCCACTCCTCGGGGAACGACGCCGTGCGCTGGGCGGTGGAGACCGCACCGGCCGACGAACCGTCGCCGACGGGAACCACCGCACTCCTGCCCACGCACGCGGCATCGTCCGGCCTGCCCGCGGGGATCACGCTGCGCAGGCCGAGCGGAAGTCGTTCCAGCAGTGGCTGTCTCGCCAGTCGCGTGGTCACGCGGGTGCTGACGGCCGCGTTGCCGTTGCGCAGGTCGTATCGCGCGCACAGTTCCGCGATCTCCGCGTCCAGCTCCGCCAGCAGCGAATCCACCGTCGCACCCGCGACCTGGACGTAGCCGAGGCCGAGCGTGACGAGCCTGCGCAGCAACACGCACACGCCGGTGATGAACGCCAATCGCGCGCCGACGTCCGCGCCGGGATCGGTGAGCCAGCGGGCGTGTTCGGTGAGGATCTCCAGGCCCCGGCCCTCGTTGCCGGTCAGCGCGCAGAACTCGATGTGCAGGGCCACGGCGGGGCGCAGACTCTCGCTCTGCCGAACCAGCGGATAGCCGGTGAGATGGGCCCCGCGCGCGTCGGCGACGCGACCCGTGCGCAGCAACGGCAGCAGCGCCCTGGCCAGCACGCGATGCGGCTCCTCGGCGCAGGTGCGCTCGCCGTCGAGCACGGGCTGCCAGTGTGCCAGCGCGCCGAGGTCGTCGCCCAAAGCAGCTCTGCCCGCGCCCCATCCGTTGCGTTCACACGCGTCGCAGTCCGACATGCCGTCGCGCGGCGCGGCCAGCGCCTCCTCTTGCAGCCGCGCGCCGTGCTCGGCGTCCCCCAGTCTCCGCGCCAGTTCCGCGCGCAGGGCGAGCACCGGTCGCAGGCTGTAACCCCGTTGGCGGTAACGCTTTTCGAGCTCGTCGAACCAGCGGTGCACGGTGGGCAGCGGTATCGCGGGATTGTCGATCAGTCCCCACGTCATCCACTTGAGATACCAGTGCACCGAGTCCGTCAGCGGGCCGAGCTCGGCGGGGTACTCGTCGTAGATCCGCAGCAGCCTGCCGTAGGCGACCGGAGCGAGGTCGCGCTCGCTCGCGTAGGTGTAGGACTCGGCCAGCTCGATCAGCACGCGCCCTTCCAGATACCGGTCGGGGGCCGCTTTCGCCGCGGCCGCCAGTGTTTCCAGCCGCTCGACGCGTAGTCGGCCGTGCGGCAACGAAAGGGCCTGTGCCAGCACCTCATTGATCTCGGCGGGATCCACGCTTCACTCCGTCTCTTCGCCGGTGCCCGCGGCGCGCTGCGTCGCCCAGCTGAGGAACTCGCCGAAGGCGCGGTTGAGCAGCGCCGTGTCGGCCGCCCGCAGCGGGCGGTGCGTCATCAGCAGCGCCTGCCCGTACAGCGACTCCACCGCGGTCTTCAGGAAGTCCGGATCGCCGATGCGGGCGAGCCTGCGCACGACCGGGCTGTGATGGTTCAGCACGAGTTGCGCGCGCGGGGCCGCCGCGTCGAGCGCGCCGAGGATCTCGCTCCACAGCTCGTTGGCGCCGAGCGCGGTCTCGGCCCGTGTCCGTTCGTTGCGCGCGCCGCGGCCGTCGAGGTACAGCGCGGGCACCGAAACCGGATGGAAGGCACGGACTATCACATCGCACGACAGCGGATCGAGCACCGCGCGGGCGAGGGCCAGGACCGGCGTCAACGCCAGTTCTTCGGCCGGGTCGACCGGATCCAGGGCGGAGGTGATGGCGTCGGTGTCGAGATCGATCACCGCGACGTCGGGTAGTAGCCGCGGCAGCAACGCGACCAACTCCCGGTCATAGGCGTAGCCGCCGTTGACGATGCCGATCCCCTGCGCCGACGCGGTCGCGGCGACCTGACGGAACTCCTCCACCGTCCCCGTGACCCGGATGACCGGGTGCTTGCGCGCGAACTCGGTCAGCGGGATCCGGCCCTCGGTGGTCTCGAAGGTCAAGTGCGGCAGCATGATCCGGAACAGCTCGGGCGAGTGCGTCGCCATGGCCTTGACGCCGAGGGCGTGCACCGCGAGGAACGCCGCGAGCCGCTGCGGCTGCTCGGCCGCGATCTGGGTGAGCCAGTCGCGGATTCGGTCGCCGAGCACCTCGCGGATGATCGCCAGCCGCTCGTCCTCGTAGAGTCCCTCGCGAGACGCGGTCGGGCGCAACGAGTCCGTGTCGATCACGCAGCGCACGAAGAACGCCCAGTCGGGCAGCAGGCCGCGCACCGCGTCGCCGAGCAGCATGCCCTTCAGATACACCCGGTGCGCACTGCTCTCCGCCGGGTTGCCCGGTTGCGCGAGCACATACGCGACGCCGCTGACCCCGGCCAGATCCGCGTCCAGGTCGATGACGTCCAGCGGATCGAAACCCAGTGTGCGCTCGCCGAATTCGAGCAGCGCCTCGCGCCGCTCGATAGCCGACGGATAGTCGCGATGCCACACCGGCGGGCCGTCGGTGACCGGCACGATGAGGCCGTCGGACTCGACCGTCACCGCGTACGGCAGCAGCGAGCCGTACTCGCGGGCGAGCTCGATCACCCGGCGCGGCCGGAACCACGACTCGGCGCCGGCGCGTGGGGTCAGGTGCACCACGGTGCCCGGCTCGGGGTGATCCGCGGGCTCGAGCAGCCGCACCGAGTAGGTGCCGTCCGCGGCGGCCAGCCACTCGACCGGCGCGGCCCCCGGATCCTCGGCGGAGCGGGTGACCACGCGGATCTTCTCGGCGACGGTGAAGCAGGCGAGCAGGCCGATGCCGAACTGGCCCAGGAACTCTCGCCGGGCACCCTCGATGTCGTCGCGCTTCGACGACCGGCCGATGGTCGCCAGGAAGCGGTGCACGTCCGCCTCGGTCAGGCCGACACCGGGATCGGTGATCCGCAGGCCGGTTTCGTCGAGCGCGATACGAATGGCCGTGGGCGCCAGACGGTCTCGCTGCGCGCGGGCGGTGACGGCGTCGACGGCGTTCTGCAGCAACTCGCGCAGGTACACCCGTGGGCTGGAATAGAGGTGGTGGGAGAGTAAGTCGACGATCCCCCGAAGATCCACCTGGAACGTATAGCTGTCCTCCACCGCCGCCACATTGCTGGGCGTTCTCTCCACCATGGTGGGCAATCCTTGCGGTACGGCCCAATAATTCGCTTAACGAACGCTGATGGTGGCCCTCAGACCGTCGGCCGCTTGGACTTCGGCAGCTTGGCGACGACCGCGTCGTAAGACTGGTCGACCAGCTCGAACACTTCGTCGTCGGGCACCGCGCCGCCGAGTTTCACCACGTTCCAGCCGTATCGCCCGATATACGCCGAGGCCGACACGTCATCCGGGTACACCCTGGTCAATTCGTCGGCCTCCTCGCGGGTGCGGCCGCATTTGAGCCCGACGGAGGTCTCCCCGAGGAACGCGAAGATCTTGTCGCCGACCTTCGCGACCACGTCGCCCTCCCACGGTTCGTCCTGCCGCGCTCCGGGTTTCGCTAGGCAGTACTTCAGCAGCCGTGCGCCGTCCATCTCCGCTCCTCACACCGGCAGCAGGAGCGAGACCACCGCCGTCAGCTGGCTGGCCGAGCGGCACTCGTGCATCTCGATCACCTGCTGGTACTTGTCGGCGGCGGAGTCGCCAGAGCCCCAGTTCGTCCGCATCTCCGGGTTGAGCCAGTGCGCGTGCTTGGCGGTCCGCACGAGCGACCGCAGCGTCTCCAGTTCGGGGTCACGGTAGTTGGTGCGGGCATCGCCGAGGATGAGCAGCGAGCTGCGCGCGGTGACCGCGTCGGGGAAGTCCCTGGCGAAGCCGGCCAGCGCGTTGCCGTAGTCCGAATGCCCGTCCATCCCGACAACTTTCGCCTCGGTGAAGATCCGGGTCATCGCCTGATCGAGTTGCGTGCGCGGATCGAAGAACTGGGTCACCTCGTCGGTCTGGTCGACGAACGCGAAAATTCGTACCCGCGAGAACTGTTCGCGCAGGGCGTTGACCAACAGCAGGGTGAAGTTGCTGAACCCGGCCACGGAGCCGGATACGTCGCACAGCAGCACCAGCTCGGGCCGCCCGGGCCTCGGCTTGCGGTTCACCAGGTCGATCGGCACCCCGCCGGTGGACATCGACTTGCGCAGCGTCTTGCGAAGATCGATCTCGCCGCGCCGGGAGTGCCTGCGCCGCACCGCGAGTCGCGAGGCGAGTATGCGCGCCAGTCGCTGGGTGCTGCGCCGCATCTCGCTCAGCTCGGACTCCGAGGCGCGCAGGAAGTCGACGTCCTCGGCCTGGCGCGGAACGCCGTAGCCGGCGACCCGCTCGCGGCCGATCCGCTCGGCGACCCGCCGCCGCGTCTCCGCCTCCACCGACGCGCGGAAGGCGTCGATGCGGCCACGCGCGGCCCGCCGGGCGATCTCGGTGTCGAACGCGCTGACGTCCGGCCCGGACGCGAGCCCGGCGAGGATCTTGGCCAGCAAGGTTTGCGGCTGAACGTCTTTCAGCGCTTGATAGGCCGAGAAC
>NZ_BAGH01000111.1 GCF_000308715.1 Nocardia tenerifensis NBRC 101015 | reverse complement strand
ATGGGGGCGACGGTAGTTTCGGGTGGCTGCGAAAGGTCGTGGGCGAACAGGTGATTCGGTGACCCTGTTCATAACCGCCGGGGGGTGTGCACAACTCGCCGACGGCCGGCGGATCGGGCGGGCGTGGCGGAGAGCGCGCACGACCGAGCTACTCCGGACCCAGGCCGGACGCCCGGAGACTCCGCACGATTGCTACGTGGAGTACTACGTGGCTCGCCTGTGGGAGGACGTGCTGACGCTGCTGCCCGGCGCGTTGGAGCCGGTGCCGAGCGACCTGACCGATTTCATCAGCGCCGAGCCGACGGACTGGTCGTGGTCGGACACCCCGGCGGTCGAGGCCGCGTCCACCTGGTACGACGACCGCGTCCTCGACACCGGATACCTGTGGTTCGGCCCGCACCTGCGATGGTGGCGAACGGTCGACGGCGACTCCGACGTCATCACCGTCGCCTGGCACCACCCGACGGACCCGGAGAGCGAGATCGAGTTCACCGGCCCGCCGACCGGCCGAGTCAGCGTGCCGACCGACGAATTCCGCACCGCGATAATCGGGTTCGATCGCGAGCTGTTCGCGGCGATGGCCGCACGCATCGGCGAACTCGAATCATCGTGCCCGCCGACGGGCATCGAGATCGACCTCGAACGCCTGCGGCACGAACAACAGGATCGAACGCACTGGCTGACGCGAGCATGGGAGTCCAAGCATGAAACCGATTGGGCGGCAGTCCGACTCGGCGCGCGCACGCTGTGCCGATCCGCCACCGCGGCCCGCTGAACGAGCGCACCACGCAGACCTACGCGCAACCACCCGGCAGCACAACCACACCCACCGCCCCGACCCCGAGGTGAATCCCCAACGCGGGCCCGAACTCAGCGACGACCACCTCCCGGACCCCCGGAACCAGCTCCCGAAGCTGCCCCGCCACAGTCTGCGCCGCCTCCGCACTCCCGAGATGCTGCACGGCGACGGCGACCCCGTCCTCCCCCGCCGCGTCGATCGCCGCCGCAACGAGTTTCGCGAACGCCTTCGACCGCGTCCGAACCTTCTCCCGAAGCTCGAGACGCCCCTCGACGATCTGCAACAACGGCTTGGTGACCAGCTCACTACCGAAAAAGGCGGCGGCGGAACTCAATCGACCACCCCGCCGCAACTGCTCCGTGCGATTCACCAAGATGAATGTGCGCGCGCGACTCGACGCCGACACCGCCGTGTCGTACACGAGATCCAACGACGCGCCGGCGCGAGCCCGGCGAGCGGCGGCCAGAACCGGCAGCCCGGTAGCCAACCCGGCTCCCAGCGAATCGACCAGCCGCACCCGATCGGCGGCGTCCATATCCCGGACGGCCTGCCTCCCCGCCTCCCACGTGCCGGACAGCTGCCGCGAAATGTGCACGGCGACAACCCCGTCCCCGCCGCTGCGCTCCCAGGCCTGCTCGTACACGGCGCGCAGCTCACCCGGCGAGGCCGCCGAGGTGGTCACGGTGTCCGAGGCATAGTCGATGTCGACGGGGTCCACGCCCTCGCGGATCGCGCGGTCACCGATCAGGACATGCAGCGGTACGACGGCGATATCGAGCTCTGCGGCGAGTTCGGCAGGGAGGCTGGCGGACGAATCTGTCACGACCACGACGGCCACGGACTACCGAACCTCCTGCAGGGTCTTCACCATCGCGTTGGCCACGGCCGTGTGCCCGGCCCAGCCCCAGTGGATGCCGTCGGGGTTCGCGTCGCCCGAGAAGATGTTGTCGCGCACGGCTTCTCCGAGATCGACCAGCGGCACCGAGGTGCGCGCCGACCACGCGCGCAGCGCCCGGACCGCGCGCTCACGCCCGGAGTGCACGCGCCCGTACGCCTCGCAGTTGTGCACCGACGGCAGCACCGCGACGAACGGCAGCTCGGGCCGCAACTGCGCCAGCGCTTCCCGCGACTGCTCGAGGTAGTCGACGCTCACCTTCGGCGGAAGCGCCACGGGCCGACCGAGTTTCGACAGTTTGGGCTGCAACCAGGTGTAGGCGGTCCGGACCTGCCGACGCAGCGCCGGCGGCCGGATGTAGCGGATCAGCTCGCGCAGCGCGGTCGGCAGCGGCGAGGGCAGCGTGTCCATGCCGCCGACCGCGAAGACCACCGCGCCGGCGCGCGGCACCGCAGCCCACACCCGCGGATCGCCGATCAACGCCCAGTAGGCGTCCCGGCATGTCCAGCCGATCCGCCCGACCAGTTCCACATCCCAATCGAGCTCCGCCGCAACGAGGTTCGGCCAAATCCGCGGATGATCGGCGGGCAGCCCACCTTTGGGCCCGAAGTAGGACAGCGAGTCCGCGACCACCAGCAGCACGGGGCGCTGGGAGCGCGGCTCGTCCTCGGAATCGGCTACCGCCGCAGCGAATTCGCCCTCCGAGACCGCAGGCTCGACACCCACGACGCCTTCCGACGCCGCAGGACCGACGCCGACGACAGATTCCGCCGCCACCGGCTCGACCCCACCGGCATCCCCGGACTCCTCGGGCGGCGGATCCACCGAACTAGCGGGCAAAGACCCCTCCGGTTCGGACGGCGTCTCCTCCTCCGTACCCGACTCGTCGACCTCCGACTCGGCAACCGCCGGTTCGGCCACCGGCGGTGCCGGGGGCGGGCCGAACAGCGCGTCCGGGATAGACCGTTCCGGCTTGGCAGACGCCTTCCGGAACAGTTCATCCGGCACCTGCCGAATCGGATCTTCAGAGGACATCCGGGGCCACCTTCGCCGATGCGTTCCACACGTCAAGGCGCCAGCCGGGCTGGTCGATGCTCGGACCGTGACTGCTGAGCTGCACCCAGCTGGTGTTGGCCAGTCCGCCGAGGACGGGCCAGTTCGCCGGAGGCAGATCTAGCAGCGCGGCCGTGAGGCCGGCGATCAGCCCGCCGTGCGCCACCAGGATGATAGTCCGGCCGGGCCAGTCCTGCCGCTCGACGAGCAGTTCCCGCACCACGGGCAGCGAACGCGCGCCGACCTCCAGTTTGTTCTCCCCATTGGGCGGTCGGTAGGTGGCGTCGAGCCGCCAGGCCTGCCGCGCGCCGGGGTAGTCGGTGTCGACCTCGAGGTGGGTCAGTCCCTCCCAGTCGCCCAGGTCGGTTTCCCGCAGTCGCGGATCGGGCACCACGTCGAGCGAGGTGTGCTCGGCGAGGGCGGAGGCGGTCTCGAAGGCGCGGCGCAGATCCGAGGAGACGATGGCGATCGCGTTGCGCGAGACCAGTTCCCGCGCCGCCTCTTTCGCCTGACGGCGGCCGAGTTCGGTGAGATCGGTGTCGATCTGGCCCTGCATCCGATCGGCGGCGTTCCACTCGGTCTGCCCGTGGCGCAGCAGGATCAGGGTGCGCACGCCGGCGTACTTGCTCACGCGCGGGCCTCGCTGACGCTCGGCGCCGCCGTACCGATGACTCGCTCGTTCACTCGGTGTCGCTCTTCGCCTCGCCGTTCACCGCCGCGGCCCGTTCCTCGGGCGCGCCGATGCCGTCCACCGGCACCACCGGGCAGTCCTTCCACAGTCGTTCCAGCGCATAGAAATTGCGCTCGTCGTTGTGCTGCACGTGCACGACGACGTCGACGTAGTCGAGCAGCGCCCAGCGTCCCTCGCGAGTGCCCTCGCGCCGGACGGGCTTGTGCCCGGCCGCGCGCAGCTTGTCCTCGATGTTGTCGACGATGGCGTTGACCTGACGCTCGTTCGGCGCGGACGCGATCACGAAGCAGTCGGTGATCACCAACTGCTCGGACACGTCGAGCACGACGACGTCGAGCGCCAACTTCTCGTCGGCGGCCCGCGCGGCGACCTGCGCCATCTCGACCGCCTCCACCGATGCGCTCATCGTTGTCCCCCGCTACGCTCGCTCACTCAGCTACCTTCCGCTCCTGCGGGCACATAGAGGTGCCGCTTGGATATGTACTGCACCACGCCGTCTGGGACGAGATACCACACCGGCCGGTTCTCGGCGGCGCGGCGACGGCACTCACTCGACGAGATCGCCAGCGCCGGGATCTCGACCATGGTCACCGCATCGGCCGGAAGATCGCGCAGATGTTCCTCGAGATGATCGATATTCAGCTCGTACCCCGGACGGCTCACCCCGACAAACCTCGCCAGGTCGAACAGTTCGGCCCAATCCTGCCATGTCAGGATGTTGGCCAGCGCATCCGCTCCGGTGATGAAGTACAGCTCGGCGTCGGGATGGGTGTTACGCATCTCCCGCAGCGTGTCGACGGTGTAGGTGACCTTGCCCCGGTCGATGTCCGCGCGACTGACCGAGAAGCTGGGGTTCGAGGCGGTCGCGATGACCGTCATCAGGTAGCGGTCCTCCGCCGGGCTGACCTGTTTATCCGCCTTCTGCCAGGGCTGACCCGTGGGAACGAAGATGACTTCATCGAGCGCGAACCGATTCGCGACCTCGCTGGCGGCGACCAGGTGACCGTGGTGGATGGGGTCGAAGGTGCCGCCCATCACGCCCAGTTTGCGGCCGCGCCGACCTGTCTCGTGCATGAGTGCCGAGCTTAATCGGTCGGCGCGGCCCCTTATTCGGCCGCCAGCCCGTACCCGTCCTCCGCGTCGAGCATCTCGCTGAGCTCGCGCCGGGTCTGCGCGAGCTCCTCGGCGACCGCCGAGCCGCCGTCGGACAGCTCGTCGATCAGCTCCCGCATCGCGCGCAACCACGGACGCCCCGGCGCCGCGCCGGACCCCCACAGCTGCAACCAGGCCGCCGACCGCACACAGCGAGCCCTGGCC
>NZ_BAGH01000112.1 GCF_000308715.1 Nocardia tenerifensis NBRC 101015 | reverse complement strand
TCGCCTTGCTCGCCGAGCATCCCGGCATCGTGCTCGGTCGCGAGCAAATCCTCTCCGCCGTATGGGGTTACGACTTCGCCACCGACACCAATGTGGTCGACGTCTTCGTCTCCTATCTCCGGCGCAAGCTGGAGGCGGCCGGTGCGGCGCGGGTGGTGCACACCGTGCGCGGGGTCGGCTTCGTACTGCGGGAGCAGCCGTGAAACGTTCACCGTCGCTGCGCACTCGGGTGGCGTTGGTCTCCGGGGTTGTCGCCGCGCTCGTCGCGCTCACGTTGACCATCACCTTTGCCGCGTTGTTGAACGCGACCGGGGAGCGGCAGTTGGATGAGACCGTGTCGTCGATGGCGGTTCGGGTTGCGCCGCCTATGAAAGGTGTTCCGGCAGAGAGGGTTCCGGGGCCGCCGGCGGTGGCTGAAGGGGTGCCGCCGTCCACTGCGGGGACTGGAGTCGTGCCGCCATCCGCATCGGGGACCGGAGCCGTGCCGCCATCACCTGCGGGGACCGAAACCGTGCCGCAACCTCCCGCCGGAACCGAAGCCGTGCCGCCATCTCCCGCCGGGACCGAAGCCGTGCCGCCATCTGCTCCGGGGAGCGAGGCTGTGCCGCCATCAGCCGCAGGAACCGAAGCCGTGCCGCCGCCCGCTCCGGGGAGCGCGCCTGTGCCGCCATCCCGTGCGCGGACCGAAGCCATGCCCCCGCCACCTGCCGCGACCGGCGTGCCCGGCTACGCGACCGATGCGCCCGACGCCGACGACGCCACCCTCGCCCGGCCGGGCGAGCCCGCTCTCACCCGCGTCGACGGTCTGCCCGGCGTGCTCGTCTCGCTCGATCCTAACCGTGACGTGGTCGCCTCGGCCATCCACCGCAGCCAGCTCATCGGACTGGGCATCGGCGTCGCCGGCGCGCTGATCGCCGCGCTGTTGGGTTGGGTGCTGGCCGGTTACGCCGCCCGCCCGCTGCGCACGCTCGCCACCGCGGCCCACGGCATCGACACCCTCGAGGAGCTGCCGCCGCTGTCCGGCCGGGGCGCGCGGGAGGCGGAGGAGCTCTCCGACGCCATCACCCGCATGCTCGCCCGGCTGGAGGCCGCGCACCGCGCCACCAACCAGGCCCTGTCCAGCGCCCGCGATTTCGCCGCCGTCTGCGCGCACGAACTGCGCACCCCGCTCACCGCGCTGCGCACCGACCTTCAGGTATTGGCCACCAAGGAGATCCCCGCCGAACAGCGCGGAGCCATCCTGTCCGAAGTCCTGTTGGCGGAGAAGCAGATCGAGCACACGCTCACCGATCTGGAACGGCTTGCCGTCGGCGAACTCACCGAACCCGACGTCTTCGAACCCTTCGACCTCTGCGAAACCCTCGACCGCGCAACCCAAGACGCCCAACGCAGATACCCCCACACCCGCATCGACCTGACCGCCTGCGACCCCCGCACCGTAACCGGCCTCCCCGGCGGCATCATGCTCATCGTCACCAACGCCGTAGCCAACGCCGTCCAACACGGCCACGCCGACACCGTGCACATCACCGTGCACCCGCTAACACAGGACACGGTAGAGATCCACATCGACGACAACGGCACCGGCATCCCAAAAGCCCTATGCCCCAAAGCCTTCGACCGCTTCGTCAAAGGCCCCGGCTCCCCCGGCTCCGGCCTCGGCCTAGCCCTCGTCCGCCAACAGGCCGAACTACACTCCGGCACAGCCGAACTCAACCCCAGCCCCCTAGGCGGAGTCCGCCTCCAAGTCCAAATAGCCACCCACCCACCGAACTGAGGTTCGGTGGGCCCGGCGCGCTGTGGACGCCCTGGTCTACTTGCCCTTCGGCTTGTCCGAGGCGGCGTCGGAGGACAGGGCGGCGACGAAGGCTTCCTGGGGGACGTCTACGCGGCCGATGGTCTTCATCCGCTTCTTGCCTTCCTTCTGCTTCTCGAGCAGTTTGCGCTTGCGGCTGATGTCGCCGCCGTAGCACTTGGCGAGGACGTCTTTGCGGATGGCGCGGATGTTCTCGCGGGCAATGATTTTCGAGCCGATGGCGGCCTGGATGGGCACCTCGAACTGCTGGCGCGGGATGAGTTCGCGCAGCTTGGTCGTCATCTTGTTGCCGTAGGCCTGGGCGGCGTCCTTGTGCACGATGGCGCTGAACGCGTCCACCGCCTCGCCCTGCAGCAGGATGTCGACCTTCACCAGCGCCGCGTCCTGCACGCCCGACTCCTCGTAGTCGAGACTGGCGTAACCGCGGGTGCGCGACTTGAGCGAGTCGAAGAAGTCGAAGATGATCTCCGCCATCGGCATGGTGTAGCGCAGCTCGACGCGGGTCTCGGACAGGTAGTCCATGCCGCCGAGCTCGCCACGCCGCGCCTGGCACAGCTCCATGATCGAGCCGATGAACTCGCTCGGCGAGATGACGGTGCACTTCACCACCGGCTCGTACACGTGCCGGACCTTGCCCTCCGGCCAGTACGAGGGATTGGTGACGACGTGCTTGCTCCCGTCCTCCATCTCTACGGTGTAGACCACGTTGGGCGCGGTGGAGATCAGGTCGAGATCGAACTCGCGCTGCAACCGCTCGCGGGTGATCTCCATGTGCAGCAGCCCGAGGAAGCCGCAGCGGAAACCGAAGCCGAGGGCGACCGAGGTTTCCGGCTCGTAGGTCAGGGCGGCGTCGTTGAGCTGGAGTTTGTCCAGCGCGTCGCGCAGGTCCGGGTAGTCGGAGCCGTCGACCGGGTACAGGCCCGAGTACACCATCGGGCGCGGCTCGCGGTAGCCGGTGAGCGGCTCGGTCGCGCCGTTGCGCGCGGAGGTGACGGTATCGCCGACCTTCGACTGACGCACGTCTTTCACGCCGGTGATCAGGTATCCCACCTCGCCGACGCCGAGCCCCTGGGTCGGCTTGGGTTCCGGTGAAACGATGCCGATCTCCAGCAGTTCGTGCGTGGCGCCGGTGGACATCATCTTGATCTTCTCGCGCGGCGTCAGCTTGCCGTCCACCACGCGGACGTAGGTGACGACGCCGCGATAGGTGTCGTACACCGAGTCGAAGATCATGGCGCGGGCCGGCGCGTCGGGGTCGCCGACGGGCGCGGGCACCTGCTTGATGACCTCGTCGAGCAGCTCGGTCACGCCGACGCCGGTCTTGCCCGACACCCGCAGCACCTCGTCGGGCTCGCAGCCGACGATGTGCGCGATCTCGGCGGCGTAGCGGTCCGGGTCCGCGGCGGGCAGGTCGATCTTGTTGAGCACCGGGATGATCGTCAGATCCTTGTCCAGCGCCAGGTAGAGGTTGGCCAGCGTCTGCGCCTCGATGCCCTGCGCCGCGTCGACGAGCAGCACCGCGCCCTCGCACGCCTCCAGCGCGCGCGACACCTCGTAGGTGAAGTCGACGTGGCCCGGCGTATCGATCAGGTGCAGCACGTAATCCGTGCCGTCGACCTGCCACGGCAGCCGCACGTTCTGCGCCTTGATGGTGATGCCGCGTTCGCGCTCGATGTCCATCCGGTCCAGGTATTGGGCGCGCATCGCCCGCTCCTCGACCACACCGGTCAGTTGCAGCATCCGATCGGCCAGCGTCGACTTTCCGTGATCGATGTGCGCGATGATGCAGAAGTTCCGGATCCGCGACGGATCGGTGAACGTCGTGTCGGCGAAGCTGGCGGGCACTCCACTCCTCATGGGTATCGGCAAACTGCCCTCCATCGTCCCACGAACAGTACGAAGCCCCCGCCAGCGGTCTACTCGAACGACACGCGCGCGGCGTTTCCGGCGGACCGGCGTGGGCGCGCACACAGCTGATATCGCGGGGCTATGGCTGGATTTCACCTTCGTCCCTGTTCGTAAGGGTTGGGGCGAAAAGCGGGTGGGGTGTGCGGTATCGCAGGGCGAATAGCAGTGCCTCGAAGCCTCGCGCGCGGCGGGTGAGAAGAGGGGTGGGCGCCGTTATATTGCGAATATGGCGCGAAGGTGGAACTCGCTCGGTAAGCAGCTGGGGCTTATCGCGAAGGAGCAGGGGCCGCGGATTGTGCGGCAGCAGGGGCCGAGGCTGGTGGAGCGGCTGGTGGGGTCGCTGGGTCAGCGGCGCACGCCCGCGGTGAAGGTGCGTCCGACGGCGTCGACGCCGGTGCCGACGGCCGAGCGCGCCCGCCAGATCGTGTACTCGCCGCAGTTGGACGGGCGGGCCGATCCGGGCGAGATCGTGTGGACCTGGGTGCCGTTCGAGGAGGATCCGAGCAACGGGAAGGATCGGCCGGTGCTGGTGGTCGGGCGCGAGCGCCGGACTTTGCTCGGGTTGATGCTGTCGTCGAAGGCGGACCGCGCGCACGACCCGAACTGGGTCGGAATCGGCAGCGGCAGTTGGGATCCCGAGGGCAGGCCGAGCTGGGTCCGACTGGATCGGGTGCTCGACGTCCCGGAGGCCGGCATCCGCCGCGAGGGAGCGATCCTGCCCCGCAAGACCTTCGACCTCGTCGCCCACCGGCTGTGCGCCGAATACGCTTGGCACTGAACCGAATACGGAGCCGACGTGAACCGCGTGCTGGGACCCACGAAGATAGCCATGCTCGTCACCGACGTCGGCTTCCTGCTGTACTGGGCGATCGCCTTCGCGCGGCTGATCCCGCCGGAATTCGCCTACAAGGACTACACGAATCCGATCCTGAGCGACTGGAACTTCTCGTTCGTCGCCCTCGATCTCGCGGCGAGCGCCACCGGCCTCGCCAGCCTGTGCCGCACCAGCGGCGGGCGGACCCTGATGACCGTCTCGCTCACCCTGACCAGCACCGCCGGGCTGCAAGCGATCGCATTCTGGGCGCTGCGCGGCGATTTCAGCCTCACCTGGTGGCTGCCCAACCTGTTCCTGCTGCTGTTTCCGATTCCCGCACTGATCGCCTTGACCTGCCAACCGGCCGGCGAGACAGCGAGATAGCAACGGGCCCACCGTCTTCCGCAGAGGACGACGGTGGGCCCGTTACCTCACGAGACCAGGTTGCGCGACCGCCCGAACAGCAGTCCGTACACCAGCGCACCGAGCGCCCCGCCGACGAGCGGAAACACCACGAAGGCCCAAACCTGCCCCATCGCCCCGTCCTGATAGGGCGCGACGCCGAGACTGCGGGCCGGATTGACGGAGGTGTTGTCCACCGGGATCGAGATCAGGTGGATGACCGCCAGCGTGACGCCGATCGACAGACCGGCCAGCGGCACATCCGAGATCTGATCCGTCGAGGCGAGCACCACGAACACGAGCAGCGCGGTCAGCATCACCTCGACGATGATCATGGCCGCCATTCCGTAGCCGTTCTGCACCACGACTTCCCCGAGCGGACCTTTCTGCGCAGAGGGACTGTGCGCACCCCAACCGTTCGCACCCAACCCCTGGGCCGTCCGATCGTAGGACGGCAGGTTCTTCGCGAGCGCGAACAGCACGAGCCCCGCCAGGAACCCGCCGATCAGCTGCGCGATCCAATATCCCACCGCGGTGACCACGCTGAGCCGGCCGAGCAACAGATGCCCGGCCGTCACCGCGGGATTCACGTGGCAGCCGGAGATCGGCCCGATCGAGTAGACCAGGAACACCAGCGTGAGCCCGAAGGCGAGCGCGACGCCGAGCGCGCCGACCCGCTCCCCCGCCAGCACCGCGGTACCGACCCCGCCCATCACCAGGAAAAACGTGCCGAGCGCCTCGGCGCCCCATTTCTTGCTGTCGGGAATCGGCCCGCGTTCGGCGACCTCCTCGACAAACTCCTGAGCCGTTGACATCTGCTAGCCGCCTCTCCGCGTGTTAGGCCAAATGAGCCACTGCCGCAAGACTTGGTCGCACAACTTCTTCGAACGCTACGCGCCACGGCAAGCCGCGACAACGATCTGCCCAGCGTGTCCGTCTATGATCTGGAGCAGGCAAAACGATCGCGATTACCGTGCGCGCGATCGGCTGATTTCGTCGGCCGACCGGCGACTGGTATCCTCGACCTTCGGCGTTGCGTTACCCATTTTCCGAGGGTGCGACGCACGCGTAGGAACTTTTCCAGCACAGACCACTCAGCGACAGGAACACGAGGAAACAGGCGTGGCCAACATCAAGTCCCAGTTGAAGCGGATCCGTACCAACGAGGAGGCGCGCAAGCGCAACCAGTCGGTCAAGTCGGCGCTGCGCACCGCGATCCGCAGCTTCCGGGAAGCCGCCGCGGCCGGCGACAAGGAAAAGGCCGCCGAGCAGCTGAAGTTCGCGAGCCGCAAGCTCGACAAGGCCGCCTCGAAGGGCGTCATCCACGCCAACCAGGCCGCCAACAAGAAGTCCGCTCTCGCGCTGGCTCTGAACAAGATCTGATTTTCCGGTACCGATCCGCTACCGCGGACATGTGACGCAGCCGCCGTGGCCTCGACGACCACGGCGGCTTTTGTCGTGCCCGAGCCCCGGTCAGACCGGTGCCCGCCGCCGGGGATTGCGGATCGCCCCACAGCCTGTCGGTGGTTCCAGCTACCATTCGGCGCATGGTTACCGTTTACGCCAATCAGACCGTGGTCCGTGGCGAGGATCTGCCCGACGTCATCCGGGCCGCCGAGGTCCTGGGCATCGGGGTGAAGATCGAGAACGTGATGGTTCCCATCGACGAGGAGGGGACGCACTCGCTGGAGTGGGTCGTCACGCGTGACGACGAGGTACCCGTCTACGACGACTGGGAGGGCCGCTACGAGGAGCCCGAGGACGACGAAGAGGGGCTCCTGCTCAGCTCGGTGGAGTGAGCCCCGGCGGATCGATCGACGGCGCCGGGTCGGCCGCGAGCCGGTCCAGCGCCGTCTGAGAGTCCGCGTCGGCCGCTCGATAGATGATGATGCGCTGGTCGGGGTCCTGGACCGGCATCAGCACCTCGTAGTTGACCACGAGCTGCCCGACGATCGGGTGGCGTAGCGGTTTGGCGCCGCGCCCGTTCACCTTGACGTCGTGCTGGGCCCAGGCCCGCTCGAACTCGTCATGCCTGGTGAACTCGGCGATCAGATCGCTGAGCGCCTGATCCTCGGGGTGGGCCGCCCAGGCGGCGCGCAGATCGGCGATGCCCTCGCGGATGATGCGCTCGCGCTCCACATAGAAATCACGCATGCTCGGCTCCATCAGGCACAGCCACATGCTGTTGCGATGCCGCGGCGGCAGCGTGTCGAAGTCGATGACCAGCCGCGACATCTCCCGGTTCCAGGCCAGGATGTCGTAGCGGTGGTTGATCAGCATCGCCGGCAGCGGCGAGAGATCGTGTACCAGCATGGCCAGCGCGGGCGCGGGCACCGTGCTCGGTTTCCCGGCGTTCGGTTGCCGCTGCTGGGCCAGGTCGAACAGGTACGCGCGCTCGTCGGTGTTCAGGCGCAGCGCGCGCGACAGGGCCTCGAGCACGTCGGCGGACGGGCGAAGACCACGCCCTTGCTCCAGCCGCACGATGTAGTCGGTGCTCACCCCCGCCAGCTCCGCGACCTCCTCGCGCCGCAGCCCCGGCGTGCGCCGCGCCTGCCTGCGCGCGGGCAGCCCCAGGTCGCCGGGCATCAGGCGTTCCCGCCGATCCCGGAGGAAGGCGGCCAATTCCTGTGTCGGATTCGCGGCCGTCCCGTTGTGGCCGCGCAGGCCACCCGCCGCCGCGCTCGCGTTCACCGTTCCAGTCATCGCCCTCGATATTACGGCTGCCTAGGACTGGCTTTCCCAGGAAAAAGCTTCCCTTACCCTTCTCGTCGCACCGCTCCAGACTTGGTGTCATCAAACAAGGACGCACCATCAATTAGGAGCTGGACATGTCCGGAACCCTCACCCTCGATACCTACCGGCTGCTCGGCCGCTCGGGTCTTCGGGTGTCTCCGCTGTCTCTCGGCACGATGACCTTCGGCGCCGACTGGGGCTGGGGTGCCGACAAGGACGAGGCGCGCAAGATCTTCGACACCTACCTCGATCGCGGCGGAAACTTCATCGACACGGCGAGCCAGTACACCAACGGCACCTCCGAGCAACTGCTCGGCGAATTCACCGCGGACAATCGCGAAAGCCTGGTGCTGGCAACGAAATACACGATGCTGCGCCGCCAGGGTGACCCCAATTCCGGTGGGAACCACCGCAAGAGCATGTTCGCCTCGGTCGAGGCGAGCCTGCGCAAGCTGAACACCGACTACATCGATCTGCTCTACTTGCACGCCTGGGATTTTCTGACCCCGGTCGACGAAATCCTGCGTGGCATGGACGATCTCGTGCGTTCGGGCAAGGTGCTCTACGTCGGCATCTCCGATGCGCCGGCCTGGCAGGTCTCCCGCATGCAGACGATCGCCGACCTGCGCGGCTGGTCGCCGTTGATCGCGCTGCAGATCGAGTACAGCCTGATCGAGCGGACCGTCGAACGTGACCTCATCCCGATGGCGCGCGAACTCGGCCTCGGCGTGATCCCGTGGTCCCCGCTCGGCAGCGGGGTGCTCACCGGCAAGTACACGCGCGACGACCTGAACCACGAGGCCGCCGGTTCGCCCGAGGGCACCCGCAAAAACGTTGCGGCGGCGCAGGGTTCGCTCACCGAGAAGTCGCTGGCCATCGCCGACGTGGTCAAGGAGGTCGCCGGAGAACTCGGCAAGTCCCCCGCGCAGGTGGCCCTGGCCTGGACGCTGCGCAACCCCGGCGTGACCTCGCCCATCATCGGCGCCCGCACCGTGGGCCAGCTGGAGGACAATCTCGGCGCGCTCGACGTGGAATTCGATGCGGCACAGGTGGATCGGCTGGAGCAGGCCAGCGCCATCGAGCTCGGCTTCCCGCACGACATGCTGGCGCGGCCGATGACCCGCGGCGTCATCTCCGGCGACCTGAAGGTTCAGGCCCGCGCCTGAGGGTGTCGCGCGGCGGTGCGGGCGGATCGCTCGCACCGCCGCGGTGTCCGCGATGAATTCGTGCGCCGCGAGCCGTCAGTACCGGTGAGGACACCGAACCGGAGGGCATAGTGGACCGAGATCAGATTGTGGCGTGGGTGCGCGACGAGCGGCTGAGCCTAGCCGACTTCTTCGCCGAACTGGACGAGCACGAGTGGGCCGTGAATTCCCTGTGCTCCGGGTGGACGGTGCACGAGGTGCTCGCGCATGTCACATTGTCCAGCAAGGACACCCTATGGGGAACGTTGGTCGGTATCGTCAAGGCCCGCGGCGACTGGAACCGGATGAACGCAGACCAGGCCCGCGACCACGCCGCCCGGTTCGCCCCCACCGAACTGATCGAGCAGCTGCGCGAATCCGCCGGTTCAGCTCGGACAGCG
Source organism: Nocardia tenerifensis NBRC 101015 (assembly GCF_000308715.1). Lineage (GTDB taxonomy): Bacteria > Actinomycetota > Actinomycetes > Mycobacteriales > Mycobacteriaceae > Nocardia > Nocardia tenerifensis. The sequence goes on along the minus strand of NZ_BAGH01000112.1, from coordinate 12,447 downwards.
CCCGGCGCCGGCCCGCTGGATCCGTTGGTGGACATGCTGATTCACGGCCAGGACGTCGCGCGCCCGCTCGGCCGGGTCCGGGAGGTGCCCGCCGAACAGGGTCGCGCGGCGCTCGATTATGTTCTGCGCAGCAGGTTCTACGGTGCCCGCAAACGGCTGCGCGGAATTCGTCTGTCCGCCACCGACACTCAGTGGACGGCGGGCGACGGACCGGCGGAGATCAGCGGGCCGCTCAGCGATCTGCTGCTCATCGCGACCGGGCGCAGCGCGGGACTGGCCGGACTGACCGGATCGGGAGTCGCACGGATCACGGCCGATCTGTGAACCGGCACATAACGGTCGACGCGCCACGATCGCTAGCCTGACCACTATGGATCTGGTGGCACGCGCGTATGACAGTGCGGACGCGCAGCAGCTGATCGCGGAGGTTCAGCAGGAGTATGTGACGCGCTACGGCGAGCCGGACGCGACCCCCACCGACCCGGTCGAATTCCAGCCGCCGCTCGGCGAATTCCTGGTCGGGTACCTGAACGAGACGCCGGTGGCCTGCGCCGGTTGGCGCGCGCACGACGGCGACGAACCCGACTTTCTCGACGGCGACGCCGAACTGAAGCGCATGTACGTCGCCCCGGCGGCGCGCGGGCGCGGCCTGTCCAGGCAACTGCTGGCCGCGGTCGAGCGGAGTGCGGCGGCGGCCGGGCGGCGGCGCATGGTCCTGGAGACCGGGACCATGCAGCCGGAGGCCATCGCGCTCTACCTGTCGTCGGGGTACCTGCCGATACCCGGCTTCGGCCTGTACCGCGAGGAGCCGGGGAGCCGCTACTTCGCGCGGGATCTGGGCCAGCCCCAGGCGACATCGTCGACGGCGAGAAAGGGCTCATTGATCACGGTCGCCGGGGTCAATCCGGTGTAGGTCATGACGTCGCGATGGAGATGCGACTGGTCGGTGTAGCCGCAGTCGGCGGCGACCGCGGCCGGGGACAGGCCCGCGACCAGATCGTGGACGGCGTGGTCGAAGCGGATCAGTTTCGCGGCCCGCTTGGGCGACAAGCCCACCTGTGACTGAAAACGGGACCACAGGCGTTTGCGACTCCAGCCGAGTTCGGCCGCCAACTGCTCGATCCGGCCCATGCCCCGGTCGGCGACCATGCGCTGCCATGCCCACGCCACCTCGGGGTGCACCCGCGCCGCCGTCGCGCAGCGCCCGGCGAGCCACGCGTCGGTCCACGCGAAACGGTCGTCCCAGGACGGGAGGGCGTTCAGTTGTTCGCAGAGCCGGCTCGTCTCGCGGCCCAGCAGGTCGTCCAGGAGCACCACGGAGTTGTCCAGGTCGGCGGCCGCCGGGCCCAGAACCGTATGCGCGACCGTCGGCGAGAGGCGCACCTGCAGACAGTCGAAGGCGTCCACCCGCAGCGCGCGCACGACCTCACCGAACCCCGGTCCCATGGCGAAACTCCCCCGGTGCTGCCGCCCGGTTGGATCGCGCAGGGCGATCGAGCCGTCGAACACGAGCACCAGGGTGACCGCCGGGTGCGGGATCAGCCGGAGATCGGGCGGAGTGATGCCGCGGTCGCCGAAACCGGCCATGCTGACGCCGGGCACGCGGCTCGGCCGCCTCGGACTCGCGATGTCCCACAGCAGCGCGTCGCCGTGGTCGGCGACACCGGACTTCATTCCGCCATGCTACCTACGCCGAACCCGCGGAACATTTATCCAATCCACCGGTGCCCAGCCGCGGCGATAGTGCACGTATGTCTCTCTCCAGCAATGACTTACGCGACGACCTCTACGTCTACCAGGACGGCCCGCGCGACGCCCCGGCGCTACTGCTCATCCACGGCACCGCCGCGTCGAGCCGATCGTGGGAGCCGATGCTTCCGCTGTTGACCGGATCCCATCGCGTCATCCGGGTCGATCTGCTCGGGTGCGGTCGGTCGGCCGGACTCGGCGACACGAGCTACACGGTTGCTGATCAGGCTCGCCGGGTGGGTGCCGCGATGGATCGGGTCGGCGTCGAGCACGTCGTCGTGGTCGGCCACTCCAGCGGCGGCGCGGTCGCTACCGCGCTCGCCGAGCTGCGACCGGAACTCGTTGCCGCGGTGGTGATCATCGACTTCGGGCCCGACATGGGTGCTTATATCGGACAGGACAGTTCGGCCGGGCCGCCGGTCGACTGGTCGAAGCTGACCGATGATCAGTTCCGTCAGATGATGCGCTCCGGGTTCAGCCCGGATTATCAGATCCCCCAAGAGTATGTCGATCAGTTCCGCGCGATCGACCCCTTGGTGTTCGCCGCCGCTTCGCAGGCGAACAGTGCATATCTGGAAGAGCGGTCGCTGCCGGAAAGGCTTGCGCCCCTGGGTAAACCGCTGCTGGTCATCTTCGGTGAGGACGACAGCAGGTGGCGGCCCTCCGCCGCGGTCGAGTACCACGCCGTGCCCGGCGCGACGGTGGTCATGCTGCCCGGGGTCGGGCACTCGCCCAATCTCGAGGATCCGGCGCGAACCGCCGAGCCGCTGCTGGCCTTCGCCGCGAAACACGAAGCGTGAGGCGGTATTTCGATGCTGCACCAACTGTCGGGCGTGCCCGAGACCGCGTTGTGGACGCTGCGTAACCGAGCCGAGGAGGCGTTGCGGCCGGATTCCGGCTACACCGACGCCGAGGCGATACGGCTCTATCGGTCGCTGGCCGGGGAGGACTTCGCGCGGTTTGGGCCGCCCAGCCAGGTGCACTCGCTGCGCGCCATGGTGATCGACCAGATCATCACGGACTTTCTTGCCACGCACCCCGCAGGGCCGGTGGTCGCGCTCGGCGAGGGGCTGCAAACGACCTACTGGCGCCTGGGCGAACCCGAGGTCGACTGGTTCTCCGTCGAACTGCCGGAGATGATCGACGCGCAGGAGCGGCTGCTGCCGTCCGCGCCGGGCATCACCCGGCTGGCCTACTCGGCGCTCGACCGATCCTGGTTCGCGCGAGTGCCTTCCGGGCCCGCGGTGATCACCGCCGAAGGGCTGTTCATGTACCTGCCGACCGCCGAGATCCCCGCGCTGATCGCGGATCTGGCCGCGCACTTTCCCGGCGGCATCCTTCTTTTCGACTCCATCCCGCGCGTGTTCAGTGCGTTGACTATGAAAGGCAAGGTGCGGCTCAGCGACCGGTATGTCGCGCCGCCGATGCCGACCAGCCAGTCCCTACGGCAGGCGCGGCGGCTGCCGGGGTCGATCCCTGGGGTTGTCTCCGCCGAGGATCTGGTGCCGCCGCGTGGGCGGGGGCGATGGGCCTCGCCGCTGCTGCGCGTGCTCGCGAATGCGCCTGGGGCACGCGCTTTTCGGCCCTCGCTGACTTTGTTGCGATTCGCGGGGTGATGGTCTCGAGGATGGGCCATCACCGCCGCATCCTTCTTCTCGCCCGTGCTTGATGCGGAGTATTTTGTTCACGGGTCGATCTCGCGGAAGTACTGCTCGATCGGCCCGCGCTGGGACGAAACAGTTTGCGATACAAGCGTTCTTAGCAGGACCAGTCCAGAACTGGGGCCAGGGCCTTGAACTGCGCTGAATCCGGGGTCATGCGCAATCCGGCGTTGCGGATGGCGACCAGCGGGGCCGAAGCCCACTGGGCGACAGTGCCGATTCGTCTAGACATGGCGGCGATCATCTGGGTGCGGGGGCGGCGCTCGCGATCGTAGGCGGTCAGGTCGGGCTCGGTTGTGGCGACGCGGGCGAGCACGACCGCGTCCTCGAGCGCCTGGCAGGCGCCTTGGCCGAGATTGGGCGTCATGGCGTGGGCCGCGTCGCCGATCAATGCGATCCGTTCGCCCACATAGGTTTTCAGGTTCGGGAGTTCGTAGATGTCGTTGTGCAGCACGGCGGACTCGTCGGCCGCGGCGAGCAGGGCGGGGATGGGGTCGTGCCAGTCGCTGAAGCGGCGGCGCAGTTCGGGCAGGCCGTCGGTCTCGGTTCCGGCGGGCGCGTTGGCGGTGGCGTAGCAGTAGACGCGGCCGTCGGCCAGCGTGCCGTAGCCGAAACGCTCGCCGCGGCCCCAGCTTTCGCCGATGCCGACGAAGGGCTCGGTGGGCGCTACCACCATCCGCCACGCCGTGTAGCCGCTGTAGCGCGGCGCGATCTGACCGAGCAGCGCCCGGCGCACCACGCTGTGAATGCCGTCGGCGCCGACCACCAGGTCGCCGGTCGACTCGCCCGCCGAATGCACGACCGTGCCGGCGGGCCGGACCTCGGTGACCGAAATACCGGTGCGCAGAGCCGATTCCGGCACTTCGCGGCGCAGGATATCGAGCAGGTCGGCCCGATGGAGCATGATCGGGTCACCGTAGCGCTCGCGGGCCGCCGCGGTGTCCGGGCGCGAGAGCCAGCGGCCGCGGCGCTCCCGGATACCGGACGAGGCCTCTTCGACCGCGCGGGCGCGGACCGCGTCACCCACCCCGAGTGCGTCGAGGGCGCGCAACGCATTGGGCCAAATCGAAAGCCCCGCACCGATTTCGGTGAGTTCGGGGGCACGCTCCAGCACCTCGACCGTCCAGCCTCGCCGTTGAAACGCGATCGCGGTCGCGAGACCGCCGATTCCGCCGCCGACAATAACCGCCTTGCTCATGACCCTGCTTCCCTTCATCGGGTGTTCGGCTCGAACCGAACACTGGCGACGTTACTACAGACGTAGTGTCCGACACTACCGATGTAGTGCGCATCACTACTGCTGTAGTGTTCGATCATGTCCACCAAGCGCGAACTCGTCCTCGACACCGCCATCGAGCTACTCGGCAGCCGCGGGTTGCGCGCGCTGACCCACCGCGCGATCGACGAAGAGGCGGCGATACCCGCCGGATCCACGTCCAATTACTTCCGCACCCGCGAGGCCCTGCTCACGGGCATCACTAAGCGATTGGAAGAGCGGGATCACGAGGATTGGACGGCCCCGAGCCGTCTGCCCGCGCCGGGCACCCTCGAGGAACTGATACGCGCCCTCGCCGCGTTCATTCAGCACGCCACCACCACCGACCGCGTCCGAACACTGGCCCGCTACGCATTGTTCGCGGAAGCCCAGACAGTGGCTCCGCTACAGAAATCCGTGCAGCGCGGTCACCGCAGGCTGACCGAATGGGCCGAAACGATGCTGGCACCGTTCAGCGCCGACCCCACCTTGGCGAAAATGCTCGTCGACTACGCCGACGGAGCGATTTTACATCAACTGGTAAGTCCCGCACCGGATTTCGACCCGTTCAGCTCGGTGGACCGGTTGACCCGTGCGCTGCTCGACGCGCGATGACATTGCGTCGCTCGCTTGTGCCGGGCGAGCCGGCGGATGCCGAATTCAGTTGACGCAGGGGATGGTGTCGCCGGTGATGGTGGCGTCCATCGGTTTTCCGGCGTCCGGGATCGGGGTCGTCGACGAAGCAGCCGGGCCGGGAGTGGGGAGAGTCTGCGTGCGCGACGGGTTGTACAGCACGGCAGGGGGATTCGGGTCGCCGAAGGCGGTGCGGACCTCGCGGCGGATGGCCGCGGGGTCGATGATGTTGACGTCCTGACCGTTGATGTTGTCGTAGCGGAGCACCGGGAGCGTGCGAAACTCCACGGTCGGGCTCTCCGCGGTGCCGAGCGTGCGCAGGAAGTCGGTGATGTTCCAGCCGTCGGACAGCACGATATTGCGGTGCGCGACGTCCATCAGCGCGTTCAGCTTGGCGATATCGGTGAACGTGCCCGCCTTGCGCAGGTCGAGAGCGACCGAGGTGAGGAACGCCTGCTGCCGGTGCGTCCGGTCGAGGTCGCCGTTCTCCAGGCCGTGGCGCTGCCGGACGAAGGCCAGCGACTGAGCCGGGTTGAGCCGCTGCCTGCCCGCGGGGAAGTCCGCGCCGGAGTACTCGCTGTCGTTCACCGGCTTGTTCAGGCAGACCTCGACGCCGCCGAGCGTCTTCGCCAGATCGTAGAAGCCGGCCAGGGTGACCTCGCCGAATCGGTCGATCGGCACCCCGGTGAGGTCGCGGACCGCCTGCACGATCGACGCCCGGCCCGCCTCGCGGCCTGCGCGTTCCAGCGCCCTGCTGTCGGTGACGCCCTGACTGATCATCCGGTCCTGCACCGCGGCCTTCTTCAGCCCGTACGCCTCCTTGATCTTCACGTTGGTGTAGCCGGGGATGCCGGTCACCCTGACGTAGTCGTCGCGCGGAATCGACACCGCCACAATCTTTTTCATGTCCGCAGGGATGTGCACGAGGATCAGCGTGTTGGCGTTGTATCCGCCCTCTTCGCCGTCGCCCGCGTGCAGCTGATCAAGGATCTCCTTCGGCAGATCGTCGCCGTACTGATCCTTGCGGGTGTCCAGGCCGATCAGCAGAACGTTCAGATCGCCGGAGAGTGATCGCGGCGCGTCCACGCCCAACGCCGCCGACCGGGTGAAGCCCTTGTCGAGCCGGCCTTCGGTCGTCCATCCGATCGCGGTCGCCGCCAGCACCAGCACCGACAAGCCGCCGACCAGTACCTTCAGCGCGGTCCGGGCCATCCGCCGATTCGAGGGTCCATGCACGCCGCCGCGCCGCCGTCGACCGTGCCCCGCACGGTCCCGCCGGAAATCGTCGACCGGAAAGCCCGGTGCGGTTCGCTCGTCCATGATCGAATCCAGTTTGACACGAATCAGGTAGCTGCCAGTTGGCTACGCGTACGCGAATGCGGTGGTCTGATAAACAGTCTGCCTCAGCAGTAACCCCGATCAAGATCAGACAAACCTCGCTTGACATTGCGATCTGTTATCAAGGTTTGGCGAATGGCGGACTAGCCGCCTTTCCGACGAACCCTTGCAGTGATCGTTGGGCCATCCCCCACATATGCGTCAGCACACATTCAGCACCCGATTTGGGCGGGCAATGGGCGTCTAATCGAGCACAGCGCTCGAAGTATGCAACTGCCGGCCACTCGACATCGCCGAGTATTCTGAGCGGGACCGATATCGGCCCATCACCTCGACGGCGTCGACCAGGCGGCTCGCCACACCGCGGTGTCCGAGGAGGCGGCGTTAGCGACCGACGAAGCGCATTCTGATCCGGGGCCGGGTCAGCTGGCGGAGTGGAGGTCGAGGATTTGGGTGAGGGCGTGCTCGAGCGCGTAGTTGGCGTCGGCGGCGCCGCCTTTGACGTCGGCGTTCAAGGTCGCGACCACCTGGAGGGCGGAACCGATGGTGGCGGGGGTCCAGTTCCGGGACTGGGCCTGCGCCTTTTTGACCTTCCACGGCGGCATGCCGAGCTGCTGGGCGAGTTTGAACGGGTCGCCGCGGCCCGCCGAGCCGACTCGGGCGATGGTGTGCACGGAATCGGCGAGGGCGTCGGCGAGCAGCACGTGCGGGACGCCGCGATCGTTCGCCCAGCGCAGGGCCTCCATCGCGCCGGGCCGATCGCCCGCGACGGCGAGCTCGGCCACATCGAAGCCGGAGACCTCGGCCTTGCCCGAGTAGTAGCGGTGCACGGCGGCGACGTCGATCTTCCCGCCGGTATCGGAGGCCAACTGCGAACACGCCGCCGCGAGTTCTCGCAGATCGGAGCCGACGGATTCCAGCATCGCCTGCACGACGTCGCCCGCCACGCGCACACCGGCGGTGCGAAACTCGCCGCGCACGAACTCCACTCGCTCCGCGGCCTTGGTGATCTTCGCGCAGTCGTGCACCACCGCGCCCGCCTTCTGCAACGCGGGCACCAGGGCCTTCGCCCGCCCGCCACCCGAGTGCAGCACCACCAGCACCACCCCGTCGGGCGGATCGCCTGCGGCGTCGGTGATCACCGCGACCGCGTCCTTGCCCGCCTCGGCGGCCGACTCGAGGATGATCACCCGGTCCTCGGCGAACAGCGACGGACTCAGCAACTCGGCCAGCTCCGCGGTGCTCGCGTCACCGGCCCGCATCCGATCGACCGGCACCGCCTCGGCATCCGGCGCACCCTCCCGGACCCGCGCCGTAACCTCCGCTACCGCCCGCTCGACCAGCAGCTCCTCATCCCCCAGCACCAGGTGCAACGCCGCGCGCTCCGTCACCACGCCACCCCTTCGACACTCGTCTCCACCATGAACGAAGGCGCGTCTCGATGGTCCACTGGCTGACGTTCGCAGGGCTCGGTCACGCCAGCGATCCTACGACCCTGCACCGACACCCCGAGCACAGGTTCCGCGGGCCACCCCGCCCGAAATGCGCCGACCGCACCGCCGAACCCGGTTGCACGAGGTAACTCCCTCGCACCCAGCACGGAGCCTGAGCCGAGAACCGGTGTGACGGAAAGGCCCTGTCCCAAGGGAATTGGAAGACGAGAAGCCGGCTGTGGCTCCCGATGCGCTCGCCGGTGAAACCTCGACTTCATGGGTCGGCCGGTAGGTTCTTCGGTATGCCTAGCGATGATCTTCCGGCCGAAGTGGGCCGGAGCGTGGAGCTGTTCCTGTCCGCCGTCGACGAATTGGCGCCGGGCCTTATCGCCGGTTTCTACCTGGTCGGGTCGATAGCCCTGGAGGACTTTCATTCCTGCGGCGCCGGGCGCGGGCGGCTCGGTACGGCTAGCGATATCGACTTCGTCGCGGTGACCGAGCGTCGTCCGGCGGCGGGATCGTGCGAGATGGCGGCGCTCGCCGAGGCACACGCCCGAACGGTGGCCGCCTTCCCCCGGCCGAATTTCGACGGCGCGGTTCTCACCTGGACCGACCTCGCGAACGGGCCGTACGACTGCCCCGACGTTCCTTGCGCCCAGGAGAGCCGATTCACACCGGCCGGCCGATCCGGCCTCAACCCGGTGATGTATTGCGAGCTGGCCGCGCACGGAATCGCGGTGCGCGGACCACAGCCGACCGAGCTCGAGCTGTGGGCCGACCGGAACGCGTTGCGCGAGTTCACCATTGATAACCTCCGTACCTACTGGCGGCCGTGGTGGCAGCGGAACCGGCGGACGCGTCCGCTGCCGGTCGCCATCGGGCTCAGTGCGTGGTTCCCGGTCTGGGGCGTTCTCGGCGTGAGCCGACTGCACCATCTGCTCGCCACCGGAACCATGACCTCCAAGACCGGCGCCGGGCGATACGCACGAAAGACGTTCGAACCGCGCTGGCACCGCATCATCGACGAAAGCCTTCATCTCCGTACCTGCGGCGCCGAGGGCCAGCGCGGCTATCGCAACCCGATGGCTCGCCGTCGCGACACCCTTGCCTTCGTGGACAACGCCATCGACGCTGCACTCGCGCTGCCGGGTAGGTTCTGACAGCACCCCGAGGTGAGCGCTTCTCCGCTCGATACCTCCAGGAGAACCCTGCGCTGAGACGTTCACCGGCCGGTCACCACCCGAAGCGATTGTTTGTCGCCCAGGACGAGTACGTCACCTTGTCGGTCAGTGCGGATGATCGTGCTGCCGAGGGTGGACAACTGGGTGAGGATGTCCGGGCTCGGGTGGCCGAAGGTGTTGTCGGTGCCGACGCTGATCAGGGTCAGTCGGGGGTGGACCGCTTCCAGGAACTCTTTTGTGGTGGTTCGTGATCCGTGGTGGGGAAGTTTGAGGATGTCGGACTGTAGGGACGGAGTGCTTTCCAAGAGGGTCTGCTGGGCGGGAGACTCGATGTCCCCGGTCAGCAGGATGCGGCCGAGGGGTGTGGTCGCGGCCAGGACGATTGAGCGGTCGTTCGCGTCCTCCGTTTCGGCGCCCGGGATTGGGCGCGGTCCGTCTGTCGTGGGGGCCAGAACCTTCAATTCGGTTGTGCCGAACTGGAATGACTGGCCGGCTGATAACTCCAGTAGTGGGATGTCGGCCTCCTCTGTAACTGTGACAACGCGTGCGAGACCCTCCGCATGGGCGTTCCGCCGCCCGTGGTTCAGGTGCTGATGGTCCGACGGGCTGAGAAGTTGTCCCGCCGCCTGCAACGGCGGAGTACGAACCCCCGCCGCCGGCACATCTCGGGTCGCCGAGGGTGCGCGGCCGTTCGCGTCCAACGCCTCCAGTTCGTGCACGCCGACGGCCACCACGCCCACCCCTCGTCCATCCAAGGCACCGGTCAAACCGCCGATGTGGTCGGCGTGGGGGTGAGTGAGCACCAGCAGCGGGATGCGTGAAATGTGTAGTCGGTTCAGGCAATTGCGGATGGGCCGGGGGTCGGGCCCGACGTCGATCACCACGGCGGTGCCTTGACCTACGGACAGCGCTAGGCCGTCGCCCTGTCCTACGTCGCAGGCCGCGACCACCCAACCATCGGGTGGCCAGCCGGGGTGCCAGATTCGAGCCGGGAGTACCACGGCCGCTACGGCGACGGTCACGGTCAGGAGCACGCGGCGGATCGCGGCGACGCGCAATACGAGGACGACGAGGGCGACTACCACGAGGGCGAGTAGCCCGCCGAGGGGACCGGCGGGGACTTCGACAGACGAACCGGGCAGGTCGGCGACGTGTTCGGCGACGAACAGCAGCCACCACATCGGTGGTGCGGCGCACCGTACTACGAGTTCGGCCAGTGGTAGCCAGACGCAGGACGCTACCGCGCCGATCGCACCGACGACGGTGATCGGCGCGATCACCGGCTCGACGAGTACGTTCGCGAGAACCGCTACGAGACTGAGCTTTCCGTCCAAGGCGACCATCAGCGGCGTGGTGACGACGAATGCCCCGGCGGCGACGGCGACGATCTCGGCGGGCACGCGTCGCCACCCTCGTGCCCGGAGCCAGTCGGCCCAGCTCGGCGCCAGCAGGATCAGGCCGGCGGTCGCGCACACCGACAGGGCGAAGCCGACCGATACCGCGAGGGCGGGCCACACGGCGAGCAGGCCGATGATCGCGGCACACAGTGCGGGCAGGGCCTGCTTCTGTCGGCCGGTTACCAAGGCGAGCAGGGTGATCGCGCCCATCGCCCCGGCGCGCAGCACGCTCGGATCCGGGCGCGCGATGATCACGAACAGCACCAAGGCGGCTGCCGCGAGCGCCGCGCCGGTGCGCGGGCCGAGGGTCAGGACTCGCACCGCCACCAGCACAGCGCCTAGCAAGATCGAGAAATTTGCCCCGCTGACCACACATAAGTGAGACAAACCGGCGATCTCGAACTCCTCGCGCAGCTCGTCGGGCAGTGCGGAAGTGTCACCGTCGACCAGGGCGGGCAATAGTCCGGCCGGTTCCGCGGGCAACACATTGGCGGTCGCGGTGGCGAAATCCGTACGCACCGAATGGGCTACGCGCTGCCACCACGGCAGGGTGCCGACGATCCGTGGTGAGCCCTGCGCCAGCAGCGTCGCCACGGTGAGATCACGTCGCCCCGGTAGCTCCACCCGTGCCCGGAACTCGACCGCCTGACCGGGCACCAACTCGCCCCACTCGTCGCCGGAGGCCAGGATCACGACCGCGCCACCGGCTCGCACCGTCGTCTCGCCGGATCGATACTCGTCGAGAGCGCCCCGTACAACCCACCGGCTGCCACCGAGACCCTTGCCGCGCACCGGCTTCGGATCACCGCCGGGCGTCGCCACTATTCGCAGCGAGTACCCCTCCGCAGCCCGCAACGGATGCGTCGCCACCCGGTGCTCTCGCCACGCCGCGGCCACCGCGAACCCGGCCGCCAGCAGCACCGAGGCCAGCGCGACCACCGCCACGGCCCGCCGCCGCTCCCCCGGATGCGCCATCGACCACAGCAACAAGATCCACAACCCGATCGCCAGCACTGTCAGCGAGGCCGCGAGAACCAGCCCCGCCACCCAGCCCGCCGACACCCCCACAATCGTTGCCGCCCAACAGCACACCGCCGCTGGCAGCAGCCGAGCATCGAGCACCTGTGGCTCGTCACCACCCGCGGAATCATCCCGTTCCGCATCGGCACTGTGACCGCTGAGCCGTTGCCGCCGGCTTCGCCCGCGACCGCCCGCGTCCCATCCGGCCGCACCCGCGTCCGCATTCCGCAGCGCGCCCGGACGCTCGTCGTCGCTGCCGCCCGTGGTCAGCTCGTCACCTCCGCGCGCGGGTTCCGCGGTGGGCTGGAGGGACCTCATACCTTCACCAGTTCCCGGAGCCGGGTGAGGCGGGCGGGGCCGATGCCGTCTATTTGGGTCAGCTGGGTGATGTCGGTGAAGCGGCCGTGGGTGGTGCGCCAGGCGGCGATGGCCTTGGCCGTCACGGGGCCTATGCCGGGGAGGGCTTCGAGTTCGGATTCGGTGGCGGTGTTGAGGTCTACGCGGCCGGCGGGTGCGGCTGGGATGGAGCCGGGCGGAGTGGTCGAGGGGCGGCCGGTCGCGTTGATCGTCGCGCTGCCGAGTTGTGGTGGGCCGGGGTTCGGGCCGGAGGGACCGACGAGGACCTGGTCGCCGTCGGTCAATCGCTGCGCCAGGTTGAGGCCGGCGAGGTCCGCGCCGTCCTGTGCGCCGCCCGCCGCTGCCAAGGCGTCGGCGACGCGCGATCCGGCGGGCAATCGGATCAGGCCGGTGCGGTGCACCAATCCGACCACGCTGACGACC
>NZ_BAGH01000113.1 GCF_000308715.1 Nocardia tenerifensis NBRC 101015 | reverse complement strand
TCGCGAAACCGGACCATCTCGGTCGCGAAACCGGGCCAGCTCGGTCACGGGCCGGGCCAGCTCGGTCACGAACCAGGGCCACATCGATCGTGGGCCCGGGTCGCCGGGCCCGGGCGGCGAGTCAGGGTCGGAACCAGCGTTCCAGGACGGTGGCGACGCCGTCCTCGGTGACATCGCCGGTCACTTCGTCCGCCAAATCTCTGATCTCGGCGGGGGCGTTGGCCATGGCCACGGAATGTGAGGCCCAGCGGAGCATTTCGCGGTCGTTGTAGCCGTCGCCGATCGCGAGGGTGGCCGACTCGGGGACGCCGAGGGAGAGCCGGAGTTGTTCGAGCGCCCAGCCTTTGCAGACGCCTTGGCGGGAGACGGTGAGCCACGGGCCGAACTCGCCGTGCACCCAGCTGGCGCCCGGAACCTCGAGCTGCCGCAGCAGACACCGCATTTCAGCCAGCGAACCCTGCGGCCACCAGCCGTTGAGTCGCGGCGTCGGCTCGCTGCTCAAAGCACTGTGGTCGACGAGCAGGTATTCGCCCAGCGAGAACGTCCCCGGATTGTCACCGGTGGCCCAGAAGCCCACGCCGACCTTCTCGACGGCGAAGACCATCTCCGGAATCAAGGCGCGCAGCGCGAGCACCGCGGGAGCCGGATCGAAGTCATGCACCGTAATCGGCTGTCCCCTCGCCACATCGACATGCACCGCGCCGTTGGAGCACAGTGCGTGCCCTTCGACCAACCCCAGTTCGGCCAGCACCGAACGAGTCGCCAACACAGAACGCCCAGTCGTCACGATCACATGCGCGCCCGCCACGACGGCCGCCCGCACAGCCGCAGCCACCCGCTCGCTGACCGGACTGCCGGTCTCGAGCAACGTTCCATCGATGTCCAGCGCGATCAATTGGGGACCCCCGGATACCACCAAACCATTGTGCCTTGCCCGAAGACGCACGTCCGGTGATCAACGGTCTTCCCATGGCGGAACTCGCGGTCGCGACCGACTCGCTCACCCGGCTCAGCATCGTCACGTCAGCTGAGCTGACCGCTGCAGGTTCGGCTCGGTGATCAGCTCGGCAGCACCAGTTAACGTAGTTCGGATGCAGAGCGTCGACCCTCCCGGCCGCGTCATCTTCCTCAACGGAACATCGAGTGCGGGCAAAACCACCTTGGCTCGCAGCATCCAGGACGAGAGCGACGTCCCGTTCATCTACTGGGGCATAGACACGCTTTTCGCTCTCGTGCCGCCGAACTGGGGCGGCGGACGCGACGGCCCGCTGAGCCGTGCGGGTTTCTGGTACGACCGCACCCAGCGCGATCCCGACGGACACCCGCTGTTGATCATCCGCTACGGCGAGGTGGGACGCCGGATGCTGCGCTCGGCCTGCACCGCTGCCGCCAGTTTCGCCCACGGCGGTAATAACCTGGTCGTCGATGAAATGCTGCTGACCCCAGACCTTCTCCCGCTGTGGCTTACCGCCCTGGCGGGTCTGGACGTTCAGCTCGTCGCCGTCACCTGCCCCCTCGCCATAGCCGAACAACGAGAACTGGTACGCGGCAAGACCATCGGCTTGGCACGAGGCCACTTCCACACCGTCCACAGTCATGGCGTCCCCTACGACATGACCATCGACACCAGCACGGCGTCCCCAGCCGAGCTGGCTAGAACCGTACTGCGACACGGCATCTGAGCCGACCTAGTGCCGGTCCCCCGAGGACTCACTGGTCGACCCGCCGGAGGAACTACCCCCGGAAGTAGAGTCTTCGGAGGCTGATCCACCGGAGGTGGTACTGCCGGAAGTGGAACCACTCGTGGATGTTCCTGAGCTGCTGTCGGCGGATGTGCCGATCGACGTACTGCCCGAGGATGTGCCGCCGGAAGTCGTTCCGCCCGGGGTCGTTCCACCGGACGAGGTGCTACCCGACGATTTATCGGAAGACTCGCGGGTACTGCCGCCAGAGGTCGTACCGCCGGTGGAGGTTTCACCCGAGGACACCGCCGTGCCGGATTCACCGGAGGAGACGCCGGTACCAGCCCCACTTGACGTCGCACCACTAGAAGTGGATCCACCCGCGCCTGCGGAAGGCGCTGTACCTGTGGAAGTTCCGACACCAGAGGTCTCCACAAGACCACCGGCGGCCGGAATGCCCGCAGGCCCGACGGAGACCGCGTCCGTCACCGACGGAACCGAATTGCTCGGAGCCGCAACAGCTATGGATCCAGAGACCGGAACCGGATCGACCGCGATCAGTGTCACGGACTGGCCGGGCGCCGCCGGAACCGCAGGCTGCCCCGGCCACGGAGCCGGCTGACCGAACGGCAGCGGATTGATGAAGTAGGCCGGATTCGCGTAGGTACCACCGCGTTTCGCTGTCGTGCCGGGAGTCCGAGGTTCGGGCCGCGACCCGACATGCGACTCGGCAATACTCGGCCCAAGAGCGGCCGCCTGCGACACCGGCGTGATGAACAAACTGTAAGCCGAGGGCTTCGGCTTGCCGGCACCGACGGCCAGACTTCGCGAACTCGTCCACCCCGCCGGTGTCGCCACCCACGCGTCGCGATGCCCCGTCGGGTCCGGGCCGGCGTCGTACAGCAGGGTATCGGTGGCCGGCGCGTCGAGTCCGGGAAAATGCTCGAGCACCGGAGACGCGCCCGGCACCGACGGACTGCCGAACACCGTCACCGCCGACATGGCAACGGCCGAAACCACGGCGGCACTGGAGAATACGGCCACGCGCGGCGACTGCTGGTGCCCGCCGGACGCGGCCGGCGCCATGGTTCGCGCGGCCATGAGCGCGGCGCCCGCCGCCACGGTCTGTCCCGGATCAGCCGAAACCACCAGGGGGCGGCCGAGTTCGGCAAGGGTACCGGCGACCTCGGCAGGCCGGGAAGCGCCGCCGATCACCAGGATGCGACTGATATCGGAGAGCGTCAGGTCGGCCGATCGGACGGCGGCGCGCACCACCTCGAGCGAGTCGCGCACGTGCGCGGTGCGCAACCCGTCGATGTCGATCATCGACAGCGTGGATGTCGCCGTTCCCGGTCCGGTCTCGTGGGCGTACCGCGCGATCATCGCGCCGAGCGGCCTGCCGCCGAAGTCATAGGAGCGCAGCGCTTTTCCTACCATCGGATGGTTGTCCCAGTCGGCGCCGACCCGGACGACGGTGACGTCGAGGCTGGACCCACCGAGGTCGTAGACGAGCACGAAGCCGGGCTCGAGCGGACCGTGCTCGCTCTCCAGCCACTCCGCGGCGGCGACCGGCTCCGGGACCAGCGCGACGTCGCTCGCCCCGGACAGGTCCAGCGCCTGCCGAAGCAGGGACACCTGCTTGTCGGAATACGTTGCGGGATAAGCGGCTACGGCCCCCGCCTCCGTCGCCGCGGGCTCGGCCGCGCGCAACCCGTTCACCACCGCCGCGACCAGGTTCGCGGGCGACCAGATCCGCCCGCCCACGATCATGGGCTCCGGGTCGCGGCCGAGATCGGCGAAATCGGTTACCGCCATGCTGAATTGCGGAAGGCCGCCGACGCGCAGCCCGCCCGCGCTGTCGAACGTCACCGCGGTGCGCCGACTGCGCACCGCGGGCCGGGTTCGCGCACCGGTCGCCGAGGCCGTCACGGAGTTCACTGCGCCGATGCTGAAACCCAGACCTGTGGTCATATGCTATCCCGTCAACGTACCGAGACCACGTCCATCACACAGAGAACCATGTGGCCGCGGTCGTCTTCCAAACAGCCAGCCCAGATTAGCTGTTCGGCTCGCTGGGAGAATGTGGAATCGACATGAACGGCAAGAGATTCAGGCGAAACCGTTAGCGCCCGACGGCAATGATCCAGATAACCTGCGACTATGCTCGACAACAGTGTTGTTCAGTCCTCTCGACAAACATTGAACCGCAAGCGACTCACACCCGCCGGTTACCACACAGCGATTCGGACAACGCCGCGATAACCGAACCTAGCCCCGAATCGCCGAGGAAATCTCCGATCATACGAAGGACCTGACCGACCGGTAACCGATCCATTGCCAGCCCCGCCTCTTTCGCCCCGAGCACACACTGCGTAAATTCAATGACGCATCAACTAAACGACCGTTTCCCGCCAGCATGCCCTCCCCGCTCCGGCTTGACTTGGTCCTGCGAACGCACCACCGAGGTGAGATCGCAAGAACGAGAAGGGAAATGGAGAGACCATGACGACACGGTTCGCGGAGAAGGTCGTGCTGATCACGGGCGCCAGCTCGGGCGTCGGCAAGGCGGTCGCGCTGCGGGTGGCGAGCGAGGGCGCCGCCGTGGTGCTCGGCGCCCGAGGCAAGGACGCGGGCGAGCAGGTCGCGTCCGACATCAGGGCGGCGGGCGGCCGGGCGCTGTTCGTGCCGACCGACGTCACGGTGGAGCAGGACGTGGCCCGGCTGACCCAGGCGGCGCTGACCGAGTACGGACGGCTCGACGCGGCCTTCAACAACGCGGGCGCCGTCAACGCCTTCGGCCCGATCGGGGAGATCGACGAGGCCGGCTGGCGGGCCGACCTGGAGCTCAACCTGACGAGCGTGTTCTACGGCCTGCGCCACCAGATGCCCGCGCTGCTGGCCAACGGCGGCGGCGCGATCCTCAACAACGCCTCGAATCTCGGCGTGGTCGGCATGGGCTCGGTCGCGCCGTATGTGGCGGCCAAGCACGGCGTCGTCGGCCTGACGAAAGCGGTCGCGCTGGAGTCAGCCGCGCAGGGCGTCCGGGTGAACGCGATTGTGTCCGGCGCCATCGACACCCCGGCGTTCCGCAACTCGATGGGGGCCACGCCCGAGGGCGAGGCGGCCATCGCCGCGCTGCACCCGCTGGGCCGGATCAGCCGGCCGGAGGAGATCGCGTCGTTCTGCGCGTACCTGCTCAGCGACGAGGCCAGCTTCGTCACCGGCGCGGCGCTGTCCATCGATGGCGGTTTCACGGCGCAGTAGCGCCTTGAACCGAAAAGGTCGTCACCATCGACGACGGCGCTGGCGTCGATGGTGACGACCCTGACGGGACGTCTCAGGAGCGGGCGAGCAGGCGGCGAACCGGGCTGCGGCGCGCGGTGGCTCCCGCAGCACGGACCGCAGGCTGGCGCCGACGGATCAGACGGTCGAATTCCGCTGCGGTGCCGGCAGGTTCGGGCAGGCGACCCGCGTTGTAGTCGTCGGCGAGCTGCTGAACAGTCTCCTGGGCACAGGACTTGTTGGTGCCGATGAAGCCCGTCGGACCGCGCTTGATCCACCCGGTGACGTACGTGCCGGGCAGGACCGCGCCGCCCACGCCGTCCAGCACCCTGCCGTTCAGGTTCGGGATCACGTTGGCCGCCGCGTCGAACGGCAGCCCGGGCAGCGCCACGCCACGGTAGCCGACCGAGGTGAGCACGAGGCCGGCGTCGAGGCGTTCGGTGGCGCCGGTGGCGACCGCGGTGGTGCGACCCTCCGCACCGGTGACGAGTTCGTTGAGCCCGACCTCGATGCCGGAGACACGGTCGGTGCCGAGGATCTCGGTAGGCGAAGCCAAGTAGCGGAACACGATTCGCTTGCGCTCGCCGAACGGCCGGCTGCGCACGGTGTGCAGCAACCGCAGCTTCTGCTCGACCTGGTACGGCAGGCCCTCGGTGAGCTCGGGCAGCTCGCCCTCGATCGCGATGTCGACGTCCGCGCCGAGCAGGCCGACGAATTCCGGCACGGTGAAGGCGGATTCGAGCGGACCGCGGCGGCCGAGCACGACCACCTCCTCGATCTTGCTCTCCCGCAACGCCCGCAGCGCGTACGACGCGATCTCGGTGTCCGACAACGACTCCGGGTCGCTGGTCAGGATGCGCGCGACGTCGAGGGCCACATTGCCGTTGCCGACGATGACGGCCCGCTGCTGCGAGAGATCGAAGACGCGGTCGGCGAAGTCGGGATGCCCGTTGTACCAGGCGACGAAGTCCGTGGCGGAGATATTGCCGGGCAGTCCCTCGCCCGGGATGCCGAGCTTACGGTCCGCCGAGGCGCCGACGGCGTAGATCACCGCATGGAAGTGATCGAGCAGCTCTTCGTGCGAAATATGCCCGCCCACTTCGACATTCAGGTACGAGCCGAAGCCGTCCTGCGCCGAGATGATGTCGAACAGCTCGCTGACCTTGCGGGTCTTGGCGTGATCGGGCGCGACGCCGTGCCTGGCCAACCCGTAGGGCACCGGCAGCCGGTCGAAGACGGTGACCGACACGTCGGGCTGGGTCAGCAGCTCGTCGGCCGCGTACATCGCCGACGGGCCCGATCCGACGATCGCCACCCGCATGGGCCCGCGCTCGGTGTGAATCTCCGCCGCGGGCACCGGCTTGGCCAACAGCGGCCGCGGCCGGGCCTGCCGGTAGAAGTCGGCGTTGATCTCGATGAACGGCTTCTGCTCCTCGGTCGCCTTCTTCGACGACACGATCGCGTCGACCGGGCACGCGGTGGCGCAGGCGCCGCAGTCGACACACGCCTTCGGGTCCACGTACAGCATGTCCGCGGTGAGGAAGTCGGGCTCGTCCGGCGTGGGATGAATGCAGTTCACCGGGCAGGCGTACACGCAAGACGCGTCGCTGCAACAGGATTGGGTGACGATGTAGGGCACGTCAGCCGGCCTTGGCCGAGCGCAGCGGCTCCGAACGGTACCGGGTGGTGTGGCCGTCGATCTTGAGCAGCTTCCACACGGCCTTGGCGACCGGGTTCATCAGGCCGATGTCCCTGGCGAGGGTGCGCACGTCGCCGAAGAAGTCGCTGAACTCCTGCTTGGACTCCTTCGACCCGTAGAACAGCTCCTTGCGGACGTAGTCCGGGATGTCGAACTCGCGCCAGAAGGACCGGGGCGGGGTGAAGATCGAGCGGCCGAGGATGTACATGATGACCGGCATCGCGATCGACAGCACGAACCTGCTGGCCGGCTTCGACTCGGGCACATGGTTTTTCAGGAACTCGTGCGCGAAGGAGATGTGGCGCGCCTCTTCGGCGACGTGAATGGCCATGACACCACGCATGATCGGGTGCACGTCCTCGCCGGAGCGCAGAATCGCCTTCTGGATGTGGTCGATCGGCTCCTCGCCGGCCAGCACCGCCATGAAGAACAGATTCGGGAACAGCGCGGCGACGGGGGCGCCGAGGTACTTGAACTTCCGGACGAGCGGACCCATGCCCGGCACGTCCTCGCCGATCCGGTTCACCATCTCCTGGAACATCAGGGTGTGGTTGTGCTCCTCGATCATCTCGTGGGAGCAGTAGCGGAACTCGGGCGAGCCGTTGGGCAGGCCGAAGTTGTGCGTCACCATGCCGCTGATCAGGATCGTTTCGAACTGCAGGCCCACCTTGGCCACGTTGGCCTGGCGGTACTTGCCGATCGCGATCTTGCGCTCCTCGGACTGCGCGAGGTACCACGGGTGGCGGCCGAGCGGGTCGGCCGAGACCGGGAGAATCCAGCGCTCCGGGCCCGCGTCGGGGTCGAAATCGGGGTTGTCCCAGTCGATGTCCTCGAACGGGTCGAAGTGCTTGTTGACCGAGCCTTCGGAGAGCAGCAGCAGCGTCGCGGCGTACTCCTGCGCCTTCTCCAGATCGGTGTCGACCGGGGGCGTCACGGCTGTAGACATCGTCGTCGCTGCCTCTCCTCGTAGTGCGGTTTATCTGTTTCCCATAGTTACACCTACGCCCTGTCACGTCAACTGGGCTACGAGGTTTTCTGGCGCGAATCCTCCATCTGGGCGGGGGATGCCCGGGAATCGGGGCGGAGAAACACGAAAGGCCGCGGCCATCGCTCCCAGAACGATGGCCGCGGCCGCACTCGGCACGGCGTGCGTGCTACCGGAATCCGGCGGAGGTCGCCCTCGTCACCACCGCCGCCGGATCACCCTTCTCAATGCAGACCGAGCTGCGCCAACCCCACGATCACCGCGTCGGCGGGCAGGGCGAGCGCCATGCCGACGCCCGCCACGGACAGTCCCGCGGCCAGCGCGACCCTGGTCAGCCGCTGTTTGGTCCGCTGTGACAGCACCACCGCCCTGGTGGCCGCCCGCCGATGCGCGCCGATGCGACGCCTGCCGTGGTGCTTTCCCGCCGACTCCTCCGCCGCGACGGCGGCCCCGCGGGCGAGGATCGCCGCGCCGTCCGCGATGGTCCGCTCCGGGTCCGGCGCGATGATCACCGGCCTGGCCAGTTCGCCGGCCAGCACCTGGGCCACCTCGACCGGTCGCGCCGCGCCGCCGACCACGAGAACACAGTCGACGTCGGCCATGGTGACGTCGGCGACGCGCAGGCACCGATAGACGAGTTGCAACGAGGCACGCACGTGTTCGGTGCGCAACTGGTCCGCGGTGGTGCCGGTGACCGAGCCGGAGATCGAGGCCGCGGACTGGCTGTTAGCGGCGCGCGAGGCGACCAGCGCGCCGAAGGCCCGGCCGCCGAACTCCGCGGAGCGCATCGGCTCGCCGACGATCGGATTGCGCGGGCACCCCGCGCCGACGCGGACCAGCGTGACGTCGAGACTCGCGCCGCCGAGGTCGTAGACCAGCGCCAGTCCCGGCATGAGCGGCCCGCGGTCGGCCTCGAGCCAGGCCGCCGCCGCGATGGGCTCGGCGACCAGCTCGACGTGGTCGAGTCCGATGGCGTCCAGCGAGGCGCGCAGATCGCCGACGTGCGCCTCGGTGTAGCGGGCCGGGTAGGTCAGCGCGATGCCAACGTCGTGCCCGTCGCAGCGTGGGTAATCCGCCAACGTCTCGCCGATCAGGCTCTCGGCGACGACCGCGACCAGATCGGCGGGCGAGAGGGCGCGGTGGCCGACCCTGGCCGACATGATCGAGCGCTGGGTGAGATCGGCGAACTCCACGATGGCGCGGCCGTGCCGCGGGATCATGCCGACCTTGGCCATGCCGGTACTGTCGAACGTGAGAGTCGTTCGGCGCGTGAGCGATTGGGAGCGCTGATGCCAGCGGCGGCCCGGCGGAGCCTTGACGGAACCCTCCTCCGCCAGCGCGGAGACCGTGTTGACCGTGCCGATGCTCAAACCCAAACCAACCGCCATCGCAATCCACCTGATCGCCGAGCCGAGTTGCTTCGAACTCCGTCCACGCAACCACTCCGCGACCCGCCTGCCAACCACCGGACACCCTGTTGTCCGCAAGCCGCCTGGTTTGGAACGGGTTGCCTAGCACAGGCATCCGTCCTGGTCAGCCGCCCTGGACGGCGGCGAATGCGAGGCCGGGTTGATCATATTGCGACACGCCGAAATTCGAGAGTGTCCCCGTCGGTGTTTGCGGAGGGCGGCACCACCGGACAGACCTCAGGGAACGCAGGCGAATACACGCTCTCACATGCTGTGATAACCCCCACAAGCTCGGAGAGAACGGAGACTCGTGCGCCGGTGACGGATGCTGTCTCGACTCGCGAGGGCGACACGCCGAATCGCTGACTCTCGCACCAGCGACCCGACACCGCACCGGGGAAACTCATACGCGGCTTCGCGGCAATGCGCGCGCCGAAGTCCCTCGGATTGCCATGGGGCAGCAGAAGAACAGCAACGTCTCAGCAGCCGAGAATTCATCGCCTGCCCCACGCGTCCGCACGCCGCGGGTCGGCGGGCGACTCCCTGATCGAGGAGGCCGGAGTCGAGGAAGTGGCGCGGACACCGCGGCTACCACCGACAGGCGGGTGCACCAGAAACCAAGGCGGCCAACGCCGCACGCGAACTCCGCACGCTGAGTCCTTTCAGCGCAACAACTTCGAGTTCGATCGGGGAACCCGATATCACTGCGCGGGCAACTCCGGAATCCTCGTCGCCCGCGCATACACCGTCTCCCCGTCCGCCAGCCGCAGCGCCTCCGCGTCACCGCGAGTCACCTGCGCCGCGAAAAGATCTCCGGTCGCCGCGTTCCGCAACTCGACCCGCACCTCGAACCCGAGATGCACGACCCGCTCGACGGTCGCCCTGGTGACGCCCGCGGAATCGGCGGTCCCCTCGTGCTCGGCCTGCGCCATGCTCGGCTCGCGACCGACGCGAATGTCGTGCGGCCGCACCAGATGTCCGTTGAGCCGCGCGACGGCCCCGAGGAACGACATGACGAATTCGTTCGCGGGACGGTCGTATACGTCCTCGGGCGTGCCGATCTGCTCGATGCGGCCCTTGTTCATCACCGCGATCCGGTCGGCGACGTCGAGGGCCTCCTCCTGATCGTGGGTGACCAGCACGGTGGTCACGTGGACCTCCTCGTGCAGCCTGCGCAGCCAGGTGCGCAGATCGGCGCGCACCTTGGCGTCCAGCGCGCCGAACGGCTCGTCGAGCAGCAGCACCTGCGGGTCCACCGCGAGCGCGCGGGCCAGCGCCATGCGCTGACGCTGACCGCCGGACAGCTGGGCCGGGTAGCGGTGCTGGAAGCCGTCGAGGCCGACGATGCCGAGCAGTTCGTCTACGCGCTTGGCGATCTCGTGCTTGGGGCGCTTGCGAATCTTGAGTCCGAACGCCACATTGTCGCGCACGGTCATGTGCTTGAACGCGGCGTAGTGCTGGAAGACGAAGCCGATGTCGCGCTTCTGCGGCGGCACCCTGGTGACGTCGTTGCCGGCGATGAGCACGATCCCGGAGTCGAGCGATTCGAGGCCGGCGATCGAGCGCAGCAGCGTCGACTTGCCCGAGCCCGACGGCCCGAGCAGCGCGGTCAGCTCGCCGGACGGGATATCGATGGTGACGTCGTCGAGCGCGGCGAACGAACCGTAGTTCTTCTTCGCGTTGGTCACGGTGATCATTTGGTGCCCCGTTTGCGTTCGAGGAGGGTCATCAGCAGGAGTGTCACGAGGGCGAGGCCCATCAGCAGGGTCGCGGCGGAGTAGGCGCCGAAGGTGTTGTGGTCGTTGATGTATCGGCCGTGCACCAGCAGCGTGAGCGTCTGCGACTTGCCGGGCTGCGCGGACGACACCATGATCACCGCGCCGAACTCGCCCAGTGCGCGCGCCACGGTGAGCACGACGCCGTAGGTCAGGCCCCAGCGGATGGCGGGCAGGGTGATGCGCCAGAACGTCTGCCAGCGGGTGGCGCCGAGCGTGGCCGCGGCCTGCTCCTGATCGTCGCCGACCTCGTGCAGCACCGGCTCCACCTCGCGCACCACGAACGGCAGCGTGACGAAGATGGTCGCGATCACCATGCCCGGCAGGCCGAAGATCACCTTGAAGCCGACGCTCTCCAATCCGCCGAACCAGCCGTTCGCACCCCACAGCAGGATCAGCGCCACGCCGACCACTACGGGCGAGACCGCGAACGGCAGATCGACCACGCCCTGAATCAGCGTGCGGCCGGGGAACTTTCCGCGCACCACGGCGAGCGCGGTGAAGATGCCGAAGACGACGTTGAGCGGGACCACGATCGCCACGATGATCATCGACAGCTGGAACGCCGAGATGGCCGCGGGCGTCGTGATCGAGTCGACGAACGCGCCGATGCCCTTCTCGAACGTGCGCATCAGGATGATGATCAGCGGAAGCACCAGCAGCACGAACAGGTAGCCCAGCGCCACGACCCGCAGCGAAATCCGGGTCGGCCAGGAGAGTTTCATCGCGATTCCTGTTCTTTGCGCACGCTGCGCTCGGCGAGCAGCCGCAGGACGAGCAGCGACGCGAACGAAATCACCAGCAGCGCAACGGAGACCGCCGCCGCGTTCACCGGGCGATCGATCTCGATCTGCTTTTGAATGTACTGCGAGGCCATCTCGGTCTTGCGCGGAATCGCGCCGCCGATCAGCACCACCGAGCCGTACTCGCCGATGGCCCGCGCGAAGGCGAGGCCGCCGCCGGAGATGATCGCGGGGCCGAGCGTCGGTAAGACGATGCGGCGGAACGTGGTCCAATTGTCCGCGCCGAGCGAGAGGGCGGCCTGCTCGACCTCGCGGTCGGCCTCGATGAGCACCGGCTGCACCGAGCGGACCACGAACGGCAGCGTCACGAACGCCAGCGCGACGATGAGTCCGGGCTGAGTCGCGTTGAGGTGGATGTCGATCGGGCTCTGCGGACCGTACAGCGACAGCAGCACGATGCTCGCCACGATCGTCGGCAGCGCGAACGGAAGATCGATCAGCGCGTTGACGATGCCCTTGCCGAGGAAGTCGTCGCGCACCAGCACCCAGGCGATGAGCGTGCCCATCACCACGTTGATCACCGCGACCACGATCGAGACGAGCACGGTGATCCGCAGCGAGTCCACCGCGGCGGGCGCGCTGATCGCGTTCCAGAAGCCGGACCAGCCGTCGTCGAACGAGGTGACGGTGAGCGCGGCCAGCGGGAGCAGCACGATGATGCTGAGCCACAGCACCGCCGTGGCGATGCCGAGCGGACCCACCGAGCCGGTCACCCGCAGCCACGACCAATTCCAGCGGTTGACGTTCGAGGTACCGCCGGGAGCGGGCGCTGACCCGTTCCCGGCGGTGCTGCTGTCAGTCACAGTCGTCCAGTATCCCGTCCGCGTGAGCCGGCTACTTGGTCGCCTTGTCGTAGATCACCGCGACGGAGCCGGTGTTCGGGGTGAACAGCTCCTTGTCCACGGTCTTCCAGCCGCCCAGGTCGGCGATGGTCCACAGCTTCTGCGGCGTCGGGAAGTCCTTGGTGAACTCGGCGGCGACCTTCGGGTCCACCGGGCGGAAACCGGCTGTCGCCCAAGCCTTCTGGCCCTCGGGGGTGTACAGGAAGTCCCGGAAGGCGACGGCCTTGTCCTGGTTCTTGCTCGACTTCAGCACCGCGACCGGATTCTCGATCTTGAAGGTGACCGGCGGGACGAGGTGCTCGATCGGGTCGCCGTTGCGCTCGGAGAACAGCGCCTCGTTCTCGTAGCTGAGCAGCACGTCACCGGTGCCTTGCAGGAAGGTCTCGGTCGCCTCGCGGCCCGACTTCGGCTGCACCTTCACGTGGTCCTTGGACACGAGCTGGCTCAGGTAGTCCAGGCCCGCCTGCGGGTTCTTGCCGCCCTCGGACTTGGCCGCGTACGGGGCGAGCAGGTTCCACTTGGCCGAGCCGGAGCTGAACGGGTTCGGGGTCACCACCTCGACGCCCGGCTTCAGCAGGTCGTCCCAGTCCTTGATGCCCTTCGGGTTGCCCTTGCGGACCACGATCGCCACGACCGAGCCGAACGGAATCCCCTTGCTCGCGTCGGCATTCCAGTTCGCGTCGACCAGGCCTGCGTCGACGAGGCGGGTGATGTCGGGCTCGACCGAGAAGTTCACGATGTCGGCCTCGGCGCCGTCCTTGACCTTGCGGGACTGATCGCCCGAGGCGCCGTAGGACCCGTTGACGACGACGTTCTTGCCCTTCTCCGTCTTGTTGAACTCCGGCACCACCTTGTCGAAGCCGGGCTTGGGGACGGCATAGGCGTAGAGGTTCAGCGTGCCGCCGCTGCCGTCGGCGCCGCCGCCACCGACCGTGTCGCTGGCTCCGCCGCCGCACGCGGTGAGGGCGACCGCCGCGAACACGGTGAGGGCGGCGACGGCGGTACGTCGGCGCGGGGAGAGCCAAGTTTTGCGAGACATCGGGGGTGAACCTTTCCTACGTGCCGTCGCCTCGATACTTCGGGCGACGGAGAAAAATGCTGGATCGGTAGACCTGCCGCCGCATTCTGTGCGACGGTGGCGCGACAGTCGGCCGTGCTGGCCGCCGGGGTTCGGGGACGTCTGCGAAAAAGTTGCACGCCAGTCTACGAGGGAGGGACGCGCAAACGTGCCCGGTCGCCGATCAGCGACAGAGAATGTCGGCGACCGCGAGATTGCCGACCGCGATCAACGCCAGTTCATGGCGGACCTGCGGGACGGCACTCGAAGACACGGGCAGACTGTAGCAGAGGCCACGGGCCTAGTTCGAATTACAGAGTTGCAGGAAGAGGGGGGTTTCATCCCATGACTACCAGCCCGGATCGTATCCGCGTGAAGTTTCCCGGCATCAGCACCCGCGCGTGGGAACACCCCGCGGACCGCAGCGCCCTGGTCACGTTGCGGACGCTGTCGGGATTCGACACCATACTGCGGACCCTGTCCGGTTTGCTGGCCGAACGCCAGCACCGGCTGCTCTATCTGGCCACCGCGGTTCGCGTCGACGAGAGGCAGTTCCGCTCGCTGCATCAGATGCGCGAGGACTGTGTCGGCGTGCTCGACGCGCGCACCACGCCGGAGATCTTCGTGCTGCAGAACCCGCACGTGAGCGCCTTCACCATCGGCATGGACCAGCCGTTCATCGTGCTCACCACCGGACTGATCGAGCTGATGGACACCGAGGAGCTGCGTTTCGTCATCGGGCACGAGCTCGGCCACGCGCTGTCCGGGCACGCGGTGTACCGCACCATGCTCATGCATTTGCTGCGCCTGTCCGCCAGCATCGGCTGGATGCCGGTGGGCGGCTGGGCCTTACGCGCGATCGTCGCCGCGCTGATGGAGTGGAGCCGCAAGTCCGAGCTGTCCGGCGACCGCGCCGGGCTGCTGTGCGTGCAGGACGTCGACACCTCGGTGCGGGTGCACATGAAGCTCGCGGGCGGCACGTGGATCAAGGAGATGAACCACGGCGCGTTCCTGTCCCAGGCCGACGACTACGACCGCTCCGGCGATCTGCGCGACGGTGTGCTGAAACTGCTCAACCTGGAGCTGCAGAGCCACCCGTTCTCCGTGTTGCGCGCCGCCGAGCTGCGCCGCTGGATCCAGAGCGGCGAGTACGACCGCATGCTCGCCGGCGACTACCCGCGCCGCGACCAGGACAGGAACACCAGCATCACCGAGGAGATCAAGCACGCCGCGCGCAGTTACCGCGACACCTTCGACCAGTCGGAGGACCCGCTCATCCGCACCGTCCGCAATCTCGGCCGCGACGTCGGCTCGGCCGTGACGACCGTCGGGCAGGAGGTCGGCGAGACGGTGTCGAAGATCGGGAAGCGCTTCAACGAGTGGCGCGCGGGAGAGAACTAGCGGCACACCTTTCGACGAACACACGTGAGTCGAAAGGTGTGCGAACCTACCGCGTGATCAACCAGGCGACCACGACGAGGACCAGCAAAGCGACCAAAGCGAGCTGAACACGCGAACGAGGCATCAGTGGGCACCGCTCCGCACGGTCCGGCGGGCCTCGGCGGCCGCGAGGTCGGCGGGCACGGTGTCGGGCACGGCGGGCAGCGTCGGCTCGGGGCCGTGCTTGCGGTCGATCACCCGCAGCAGGGCGCGCAGGGTTCGATCCAGCAGGTAGGCGATGGCGAAGCTGACCGGAACCATGCCGACGAGCACGACGAGGAACTGCGGGATGAACGGGAGTCCCGCTACCCACAGCTCGAAGCTGTCCCACCACCCTGCGATCTGATGCACCACCTCAGCCTAGTGCTTCTACCTGAGAGCACGGCAAGGCCGTTTCCGCTCGCGCGGACGCCCGGCGAACACACCGCACCGCCGGGCGGCGACGGACACGAACGCCGTAGCGACGTTGAACACAGTGGACGTACGCCTCGGCTGAGCCCGAAGATGAGGTATGGCGTCCACCGAGTCCTCCGCCGACCTCACCGTCGACGAGCCGTATGACCTGCCGGTGCTCAGTCACCTGACCGAGGCCCGCAAGCACGGCGTCTTCCCGCCGATCGACGATTACGCGTTCCTGTCCGATTGCGAGACAAGCTGTCTGATCGCCAGCAACGGATCCGTGGAGTGGATGTGCGTGCCGCGTCCGGACTCCCCGAGCGTCTTCGGCGCGATGCTGGACCGTAGCGCGGGTCACTTCCGCATCGGCCCCTACGGCGTCAATGTGCCCGCAGCGCGGCGTTATCTGCCGGGCGGGATGATCCTCGAGACCACCTGGCAGACCGAGACCGGCTGGTTGATCGTGCGCGACGCCCTTGTGCTCGGGCCGTGGCACAACAACGACCAGCGCTCCAAGACCCACCGCCGCACTCCGATGGACTGGGATGCCGAGCACATGCTGCTGCGCACGGTGAAGTGCGTGAACGGCACCGTCGAGCTCGAGATGAGCTGTGAGCCGTCCTTCGACTACCACCGCGCGGCGGGTTGCTGGGAGTACACCGGCAAGGTGTACGAGGAGGCGACCGTTGTCCGCACCGACGACCCGACCGCGGGGCCGAGCCTGGTACTGACCACCGATCTGCGGCTCGGGCTGGAGGGCCGGGAGGCGCGCGCCCGCACCAGGATGGAGGAGGGCGACGAACGGTACGTCGCGTTGACGTGGTCGGAGTTGCCTGCCCCCAAAACCTATGCCGATGCGGCACAGAAGATGTGGCAGACGACCGAGTGCTGGCGACGCTGGATAACCCTCGGCAACTTCCCGGATCACCCGTGGCGCAACTACTTACAGCGCAGCGCGCTGACGCTCAAGGGGCTCACCTACGCGCCGACCGGCGCACTGCTCGCCGCCGCGACCACCTCGCTCCCGGAAACCCCCGGCGGCGAACGCAATTGGGACTACCGCTACACCTGGGTGCGCGACTCCAGCTTCGCGCTGTGGGGCCTGTACACGCTCGGCCTCGACCGCGAGGCCGACGACTTCTTCGCCTTCCTGCGCGACGCGACCACCGGCGACAACGGCGATGCCGTTCCGCTGCAAGTGCTGTACGGCATCGGCGGCGAGCGCGAGATCACCGAGGAGACGCTCGATCACCTCAGCGGCTACGACCGGTCGAGGCCGGTGCGCATCGGCAACGCCGCCTACAACCAGGACCAGCACGACATCTGGGGCACCATGCTCGACGCCGTGTACCTGCACGTGAAGTCGCGCCAGCAGGTGCCGGAGACGTTGTGGCCCTTGCTCGAACGTCAGGTCCGCGCGGCCATCGCGCACTGGCGCGAGCCCGACCGCGGCATCTGGGAGGTGCGCGGCGAGCCGCAGCACTTCACCTCGTCCAAGGTGATGTGCTGGGTGGCGCTGGACCGCGGCGCGAAACTCGCCGAGCTGCACGGCCAATACGAGCACGCCACCGAGTGGTACACCATCGCCGACGAGATCAAGGCCGACATCCTCGAGCACGGCGTGAACGCCAACGGCGTGTTCACCCAGACCTACGGCGGCGACACGCTGGACGCCTCACTGCTTTTGGCGGTGCTGACCCGCTTCCTGCCGCCCGAGGACCACCGCATCCGGGCCACCGTGCTCTCCATCGCCGACCGGCTCACCGAGAACGGCCTGGTGCTGCGCTACCGCACCGAGACGACCGACGACGGATTGTCCGGCGCCGAAGGCACTTTCACCATCTGCTCGTTCTGGTTGGTGTCCGCGCTGGTGGAGATCGGCGAGGTGCAGCGCGCCAGGCACCTGTGCGAGCGCCTGCTCGGCTTCGCCAGCCCGCTGCGCCTCTACGCCGAGGAGATCGACCCGCGCAGCGGCCGCCACCTCGGCAACTACCCCCAGGCCTTCACCCACCTCGCCCTGATCAACGCGGTCACCCACGTGATCAGGGCCGAGGACAACCGCCACGCAGGCGGCTTCCAACCCGCTCACTCCCCCGCCAACCCTGGGTGAGAAGGCTTTTCGTCAGACGGTCAGACTGTCGGCCTGTTCGCGCAGGCCGCGCAGTTTGGCGAGCTGGTTGTCGACGTCCTTGATGCGATCGCCGCTGCGGTCGCCGTACTTCTCGTACGCCGCCTCGGCCAGTCGGAGCGCCTCGTCGGCCTGCTTGGCGACGTCGGCGGCGATGTCGGTGAAGTGATCGCGCAGCGCTCTTTGCATGGCGCGCAAGCGATTCCGGGACTCCTTGCTGACCTGGAAGATGACGTCGTCCATCAGCCGGGCGACCGCCACCTTGGCCTCGGCGCGGCGGCGGGCCTTGCGATTCTTGCGGTCGTCCCACAGCGCGTTGACACCGAGCAGCACGCCCGCGCCGGCGGAGTACCAGTTGACCAGCGACATGCCCAGCAGGCTCGTGGCGAGACCGACCATCAGGACACCGCCGTACGAGCCACGCAGGCCGGACAGGAACTGTTGCGTCACACCGGCTTTCGCGCTCTCCAGCGGCTCGAGCGGCTGCACCTGCTCGAGCACCTCGCCGGGGTTGTCCAGGCGCAGATCGGGCAGCGGGGCGGCGCGGTTGTCCGCCAAGAACTTCGAGGCCACCTGCTCGCACAGCTCGACCGAGCGATAGTGCGCCATCACGAAGTTCTCCTCGACGGCCTCGCAGATTCGGGCGTCGAGATCCGTGCCGAACTCCTTCCAGCGCCGCGCCGGATCGGTCTTGATGATCTCGGCTTCCGCGTCCCGCACCAGGTTTCGCAGCCGATGCCGTAGATCGTGTTCAATGTCGGCCATCAGTTCGGTGCTGCCGTCGACCAGCGTGACCTGCCAGTTGGCCGTGCGCTGGCGCAGTTGATCGGCTCCGTCGCGGGCCCGGACGAGCTGGTCGGTGATCTCGTCGCGGCGGCGCGGGTCGCGCAGCGACTCGACCTCGTTGCGCAGGGTCAAGGCGAGATGGTCGCCGACCAAGCGGATGTCGGCGACCGCGGCCTCGAGCGCGACGCTGTCCGCGCGGGCGACCACATAGTCGCGCAGGTGGTCGATCAGTTGCGGCACACCGGATTCGATGTCGCGCTGATAGTTTCCGGACAGACCGGCCTGCCGGTGCAGCTCCGCGGAGACCGGCGCGACGGCGAAGCCGAGGCCGGCCGCGTCGAGCAGTTCCCGGTTGCGCTGCTGGATGTGGGACCAGTGGGAGAACTGGTCGATCTTGTTCAGCACGCAGATGACGGTCGGGCAGATCTGCTGGATGCGCTGCAGGTAGGCGATCTGGTCGACGGTGAGTTCGGTGGCCGCGTCGCCGACGTAGAGCACGGCGTCGGCCGCGGCGATCATCGACCAGGTGGTGTTGTCGGCCACGCGCGCACCCGGCGCGTCCATCACCACGACGCCGTCGGCCAGCAGCGGGCTCGGCTGGGTGAACTCGGCCCTGATCACGCCGAAACCGGAAATGGCGGGGCCGGGATCGAGCGGATCGACCGGCTGCCGCTCGGTGCGGCCGTCGACCGAGCGGACCAGCGTCGCGGTCGGCTCCGGACCGTACTCGACGATGACGGGCACGCTGAGGTCGCTGTCGGTCGCGCTGACCGACGCGCCGACCAGGCTGTTGACCAGCGTGCTCATGCCGTTCTTCGGCTCGCCGACGACGACGAGGCGAACGCGCGGATCGCTCACCCTGGCCCGGACCATGCTCAGTCGACTACCCAGATCGTCGCGGCCCGCGAATCGGGTCATCTCCCGCAGTTCGTCCAGAATCCGGATCAGCGGCGCCATCGCGTCCGGGTGTTTCACCGTCGCGGCCTTCAGCCCGGCTGCGGCAGACAACCTGCCTCCTTACGTGTGTTTGCTCTCGATCGACACGGACGCCCCCTGCACCCCTAGATCCCGCAGAAGAACGCCGACTTACAGCAACGTTATGTCCACGCCGCCCGGCACCGCGTGGTGGGTGTCGGCCAGGGTCGGCTCCGGCAGCAAACCGCCGGACAGCCCGCCGCTCGCGGCGACCGCGAGGGTCGAGTGGTCGGTGTAGTAGGCGTGATCCTGAATCGGGACCATCGTCGTGTCGACCATCTGCGCGCTGCTGATCGGATCGGCGATCGCGTGCGGCTTGGGGTCGACCACCGGCGGCTTGTAGGTCGGCGTCGCGGGGGCCGGCATCGGGGCCTGATAGGTCGGCACGTCATGGGTGGGCACCGGGACGTCGTGCGTCGGGACCGCGGTGGGCACGTCGCGGGTGGGGACGTCGGCGGTCGGCACGTCGCGGGTCGGCACCGAGGGCTCGGGCTGGGTCGCGGTCGGCACGTCCCGGGTCGGCACGGAGGGCTGGGTGGTGGTGACGCCTCCGCCGGTGCCGGTCGTCGGTCCGGTGCCGGGGGTGGTCACATCGTCGTCGGCCGGTGTGGTCGGGGTGTGTGTCGGCTGACTGCCCGTCGTCGTCGGCACCTTGGTGGTCGGCACGTCCGGCCCGGTGGTGACGCCGCCGTGCGGGGTCGAAGGCTGGGTCGCGCCAGGCAGTTTCGTGGTGTCCGGCGTCTTCGGCACGCTCGGCGTGGTGATGTCGCTCGGCACCGGCACCGTCTTGGTGATGGTGGTCGGGGTGTGCGGGGTGGTGACCGAGACGTCCGAGGGCTTCGGGTCGATCGCCGGGGCCGGCTTCACCACCGGCGCCGGCCTCGCGTGATCGAACAGCGCGGGCGCGACCGCGGCGGGCACAGTGAGCACCGACGGACCCTCCGGGGCCGAGGACACGTTCGCGATCGGCGTGGTCGCGGCGTCCGGCTGGATGGTGGTCTGCAACGGGGTGCCACCA
>NZ_BAGH01000114.1 GCF_000308715.1 Nocardia tenerifensis NBRC 101015 | reverse complement strand
CTTCATGATGCGCATCCGTTGCGACGGCGGCGCGCTGACCGCCGAGCAGCTGCGCACCCTCGGCCAGATCTCCACCGAGTTCGGGCGCGACACCGCGGACCTGTCCGACCGGGAGAACGTGCAGTACCACTGGATCGAGGTGGAGAACGTCCCCGAGATCTGGAAGCGGATCGAGGCGGTCGGGCTCAAGACCACCGAGGCCTGCGGCGACTGCCCGCGCGTCGTGCTCGGCTCGCCGCTGGCGGGCGAGTCGCTGAACGAGGTCATCGACCCCACGCCCGCGATCGAGGAGATCGTGCGCCGCTACATCGGCAAGAAGGAGTACTCCAACCTGCCGCGCAAGTTCAAGACCGCGATCTCGGGCCAGCAGGACGTGGTGCACGAGATCAACGACGTCGCGTTCGTCGGAGTGAACCATCCCGAGCACGGACCCGGCCTGGACCTCTGGGTCGGCGGCGGGTTGTCGACCAATCCGATGCTCGCGCAGCGGGTCGGCGCGTGGGTGCCCCTCGACGAGGTGCCCGACGTGTGGGAGGCCGTGGTGTCGCTCTACCGCGACTACGGCTACCGCCGCCTGCGCACCAAGGCCCGGCTGAAGTTCCTCGTCAAGGACTGGGGCATCGAGAAGTTCCGCGAGGTGCTCGAGGAGAAGTACCTGAAGCGCAAGCTGATCGACGGTCCCGCGCCGGAGCAGCCGACCAAGCCGATCGACCACGTCGGCGTGCAGAAGCTGAAGAACGGGCTCAACGCGGTCGGGTTCTCCCCCATCGCGGGCCGGGTGTCGGGCACCATCCTGACCAAGGTCGCCGACGCGGTCGAGCGGATCGGCTCGGACCGCATCCGGTTCACGCCGTATCAGAAGCTGATCGTGCTCGACGTCGCCGACGACAAGGTCGACGCGCTGATCGACGAGCTGGCACCCCTTGGCCTGCAAGCCCGTCCGTCGCTGTGGCGGCGAAACCTGATGGCCTGCTCGGGAATCGAGTTCTGCAAGCTCTCCTTCGCCGAGACGCGCAAGCGGTCCCAGGCGCTGGTGCCCGAACTCGAGGAGCGGCTCGCGGATCTCAATGCGCAGCTGGACGTTCCGGTCACCATCAACATCAACGGCTGCCCGAACTCGTGCGCGCGTTCGCAGGTCGCCGACATCGGGTTCAAGGGCCAGCTGATCGACGACGGCAGCGGGAATCACGTGGAGGGCTTCCAGGTTCACCTAGGTGGCAGCCTCGGCTTCGACAGCGCCTTCGGGCGCAAGCTGCGTCAGCACAAGGTGACCAGCGACGAGCTCGGTGACTACATCGAGCGGGTGGTGCGCAACTTCATCAAGCATCGCGAGGAGGGCGAACGGTTCGCGCAGTGGGCCGTTCGCGCCGACGAGGCCGATTTGAAATGAGCCGCCGGCGCTGCCGGCTGCCGTCCCCGAAGGTGATGGGAGATCAACTGTGACAACCGAATTGGTGACGAAGCTGGCCGAGGACGAGCTCAGGGCCATCGCCGAGAAGGGCGCCGCCGACCTCGGGACCGACGCCTCGGCGCTCGACCTGCTGCGGTGGACCGAGGAGAACTTCGGCTCCGGCTACATCGTCGCCTCGAACATGCAGGACGGCGTGCTGGTGCACCTGGCCGCGCAGGTCCGGCCCGGGGTGGACGTGCTGTTCCTCGACACCGGCTATCACTTCGCGGAGACCATCGGCACCAGGGACGCGGTCGAGGCGGTGTACGGGGTGAACGTGGTCAATGTTCAGCCGGAACACACTGTCGCTGAACAGGATCGGTTGCTCGGCAAGGACTTGTTCGCGCGGGACGCCGGTGAGTGCTGCCGGCTGCGCAAGGTCGTTCCGCTGAAGAAGTCGCTGGCCGGGTACAACGCGTGGGTCACCGGCATCCGCCGGGTCGAGGCGCCGACCAGGGCCAACGCGCCGCTCATCTCGTTCGACGAGGCGTTCGGGCTGGTGAAGATCAACCCGATCGCCGCGTGGTCCGACGACGAGATGCAGGACTACATCGAGCAGCACGGAATTCTCGTCAATCCCCTTGTGGAGGAAGGGTATCCGTCGATCGGCTGCGCGCCGTGCACGCGCAAGCCCGAGCCGGGATCCGATCCGCGAAGCGGGCGTTGGGCGGGGCTCGCCAAGACCGAATGCGGGTTGCACACCGCCTGACCGAAATACCGCCCGGAGGAGGCAGCCTGCGTCAGCGCGTAGAGCTCTCGGACAGGCAGATTGGAAACAGCATGACGGAGACTTTTGTGAACGAATTAGTCGGCGAGTCCTCGAACACCACCGAACGCGCCTTCGGCATCAGCGATTTCGACACCCTGGCCGCGCTGGAGTCGGAGTCGATCCATATCTTCCGCGAGGTGGCGGGCGAGTTCGAGCGGCCGGTGATCCTGTTCTCCGGCGGCAAGGACTCCACCGTCCTGCTGCACCTGGCGCTCAAGGCCTTCTGGCCCGCGCCGCTGCCGTTCGCGCTGCTGCACGTGGACACCGGGCACAACCTGCCCGAGGTGCTGGATTTCCGGGACAAGGTCGTCGAGCGGTACGGGCTGCGGTTGCACGTGGCCAAGGTCGAGGACTACCTCGCCGACGGCAGGCTCACCGAGCGCCCCGACGGCATCCGCAACCCGCTGCAGACCGTTCCGCTGCTGGACGCCATCAGCGAGAACCGCTTCGACGCGGTGTTCGGCGGCGGCCGCCGCGACGAGGAGCGCTCGCGCGCCAAGGAGCGAATCTTCTCGCTGCGCAACGGCTTCGGGCAGTGGGATCCGAAGCGGCAGCGGCCCGAACTGTGGAACCTGTACAACGGCAGGCACGCGCCCGGCGAGCACGTGCGGGTGTTCCCGCTGAGCAACTGGACCGAGCTGGACATCTGGCGCTACATCGCCCGCGAGGACATCGACCTGGCGAGCATCTACTACGCGCATCAGCGCCCCGTCTACCAGCGCGACGGCATGTGGATGACGCCTGGTGTGTGGGGCGGGCCGCGCGAAGGCGAGACGCTGCAGACGCTTTCGGTGCGCTACCGGACCGTCGGCGACGGATCGTCCACCGGCGCGGTGCTTTCCGACGCGGCCGACAACGAGGCGATCCTCGCCGAGGTCGCCGCGTCCCGATTGACCGAACGCGGCGCCACCCGCGGTGACGACCGGGTGTCGGAGGCCGCGATGGAAGACCGTAAGCGAGAGGGTTATTTCTGATGTCCGATCTACTGAGGCTGGCTACCGCCGGTTCTGTCGACGACGGTAAGTCCACTCTGGTCGGGCGTCTGCTGTACGACACGAAATCCGTACTGGCCGACCAGATCGACGCCGTCACGCGCGCGTCGGTGGACAAAGGTCTTGCCACGCCGGATCTTTCGCTGCTCGTCGACGGGCTGCGGGCCGAGCGCGAGCAGGGCATCACCATCGACGTCGCCTACCGCTACTTCGCGACGCCGCGGCGGTCCTTCGTGCTCGCCGATACGCCGGGGCACGTGCAGTACACGCGCAACACCGTGTCCGGCGCGTCGACCGCGCAGCTGGTGATTCTGCTGGTCGACGCGCGCAAGGGCGTCATCGAGCAGACTCGACGGCACGCGGCCGTGCTCGCGCTGCTCGGGGTGCCGAAGCTGGTGCTGGCGGTGAACAAGATCGACCTGGTCGACGACGCGGCGTCGGTGTTCGCGGAGATCTCCGCCGAGTTCAACGGGCTCACCCGCGGGCTCGGCTGGTCCGACGACGACGTGCTCGAGATCCCGGTCTCCGCGCTGCACGGCGACAATATCGCCACCCGCTCGGACAACACCCCGTACTACAGCGGGCCGTCGCTGATCGAGCACCTGGAGTCGGTGCCGGTCGACGCCGACAGCACCGGGAATCACACACTGGGACTTCGTTTTCCGGTGCAGTACGTGATCCGCCCGCGCACCGCCGAATACCCCGACTACCGGGGTTACGCGGGGCAGATCGCCGCAGGCTCGGTCG
This sequence comes from Nocardia tenerifensis NBRC 101015, assembly GCF_000308715.1. Lineage (GTDB taxonomy): Bacteria > Actinomycetota > Actinomycetes > Mycobacteriales > Mycobacteriaceae > Nocardia > Nocardia tenerifensis. Next base: position 5,518 of record NZ_BAGH01000114.1, on the reverse strand, counting down.
CACCCGGCGACGAGGTGGTCGTGCTGCCCTCCGGGATCCGCACCACGGTCGAGCGGATCGACACGCCCGACGGCGAGCTCGCGGTGGCACAGACCGGCCGCAGCGTGACGCTGGTGCTGGCCGACGACGTCGACATCTCGCGCGGTGACACCATCGCCTCGGTCGCCGACGCGCCCGAGCCCATCGGCACCTTCGACGCCACCGTCTGCTGGCTCGGCGACAAGCCGCTGCACCCCGGCGCCCGCCTGCTGCTCAAGCACGGCACCCGCACCACCCAGGCCATCGTCGGCGCCCTGCTCGAGCGCTTCGACGAGCAGCGGCTCACCGCCGACCCCAACCCGGACACCCTGTCCCTCAACGACATCGGACGCGTCTCCCTGCGCGTAGCCGACGCCCTCGCGGTCGACGACTACCGAGTCAACCGCCACACCGGCAGCTTTCTTCTCATCGACCCCGCCGGTGGCAACACCCTCGCCGCCGGCCTCGTCGGCGACGTCCTGTCGACCGTCGAAGTCGGCACGGGGGTCTGAAGATGAACCCGTCCGGCACCGCGAACTCGCGGCCGGTCGCCGCGGAGGTGGTGCCGGACGCGAGCGTTCGTCTCGATGCGAAGAAGCGGGTAGACGTGCGGCGCGGGGCCACCGGTTCGCCCGAAACCGTCCCGACACGGACCCGTCACGCCAATCGGGGCCAAGCCACGGAGACGCGTTGTGCAGCGTCCGAGGCTGTGTCGGCGCGGGACGGTGCTGGTGTCGCGACTCCGTCCCTCGATGGCGTAGTGCTCGGCTCGCGGGCTCGTCAGGTGACTGCGTTGAGCGAGGTGGGTTCGGTGGCGATCGCGCGGAGTTGCGGTGGGCCGGCGTTGATCGCGGTGGCGCATGGGAGCCGGGATCCGCGGTCTGCCGCGACGGTGGCGGCGGTGGTCGCGGATATCGCGGCGGCGCGGCCGGGGGTGGATGTGCGGCTGGCGTTTCTCGATCTGAATGCGCCCTCGGTTGAACAAGTCGTGGATGCTGTTGCGCGGCAAGGGCATAGCCATGCCGTGGTGGTGCCGCTGCTGCTCGGAAGTGCGTTTCACGCGCGGGTGGATCTGCCGGGGATGCTGGCGGCGGCGCAGGCCAGGCATCCGCAGTTGCGGTTGACGCAGGCGGAGGTGCTCGGGCCCGATGGTCGGTTGATCGATGCGGTGTGGGATCGCGTGACGGAAGCGGTCGGCGGGGTGCGGTATTCGGGCGACAAGCGTCTAGGTATCGCCGTCGCCGCGGTGGGGTCCTCCTCCCCCGCCGCCAATGTGCGCACGGCCGGCGTTGCTCGCCGACTCGCCGCACTCACCGGTCACCGCACCGAGATCTGCTACGCCACCACCGAACCGTCGCTCCCGCAGGCGATTTCCCGTCTGCGCGCCCGAGGGGCCGACGAGATCCTGGTCGCGCCGTGGTTCCTCGCTCCCGGTCTACTCACCGACCGTCTCATCACGGCCGCGCCGGATGTCGTCCACGCCAGCGTCATCGGTCCACACCCGGCCCTCGCCGAGATCGTCTGGGATCGATATGACGCGGCGGTTGCGAATACCTTGACGATGTCTGCCTGAATGCCGGTCTACGCGGACACTTTCGAGCCGATTCCGGCCGAAAATGGGCGCGGCGGCCCGAGAATGTCGACTGAGGCCGGGTAACCTCCGCCCAGCCGGTTCTCGGCAGACCTCAACTGAGCAGATCATCGACGATGGCGCGAGCCGTCGCCACCCCCACTCATCCCCCATCTGCTGGGCATTATGGGCGGCGGCGATGACGGCGTCGAGTTCGAAGGCGACCGCGTCGGCGTTGCGCTCACCGAGGTGACCTTGCTCCTGAGCAACGCGAATCTCGTTGGACAGGAAGGTGAGGAAATCGCGGCGGTCCGCCGAGATGGCGTCGCGAACGGGGCCGGGACGGCTGTCGAACTCGGCGAGGGTGGCCACCCGGAAGCAGCCACCGGGGAACGCGGGCTCGGCGACCTGGGCGAACCAGCGTTCGACGAGGGCGCGCAGGCGAGTGATGCCGCTCGTCTCGTCCAGGCTCGGCGTGACGACCCGATCCAGGAACACGTCGCGCGCCGCCTTGACCGCGGCCAGCTGCAGGCTCTCCTTGTTGCCGAACAGGGTCGCGATGCCGCTCTTGCTGAGGCCGAGGTCGGTGGCGAGCCTGCCTATGCTCACCCCGGTCAAGCCCTCGACCGACGCCACCTCCGCGGCGTGCCGGGCGATCGAGGCCCGCGAGCGCGCGCCCTTCGCCAGCCGCTGGTCGGTGCCTTGCTGCCGCTCGGCGGCGGTCGTGGACTCGGACATGACTTCATTCTTCCATGGAAACGCGTTAATGCGAACGTACGGTCGTACTTCAATGTGCGTAGCGATCCAGCAGCTCGGTGCCGATCCGGGCCAGCTCACTTCGGACCTCCTGCGGACCCACGACCTCGATCGACGCACCCCAACCCGCCAGTTGCTGAGCGAGCATCCACGCGGTCGGCGCCGTGACCTGGACCTGCACGCGACCGTCGGCGGCGGGTCCGTCGACCACGCAATGTCTCCCCTGCTGATTACGCAGGACCGGCAGGAGGCGCTCGGAGATGAGAACGGTGGCGGCCGTGGCAGCGCGGCGCTGTTCCAGCTCGTCCACGACCTCGTTCCAGGCGGCGGCGAGGTCGAAATCGGCTGGGCGGTCGGCGGTTTCGTCGGTCGTGACCGCCTCGGTGATCCGATCGACGCGGAAGGTGCGTTGGCCGTGTTCGGTTCCGGCGATGAGATACCAGATCGCGTCCTTGTCGATCAGGCCCCACGGGTCGACCATTCGCTCGGTGCGCTCACCGTTCTTCTTCGCGTATCGCAGCCGAACCTTGTTGCGCTGCACGACCGCTCGCTGTAGCAGCGAGACCACCGGCGGCAGTTCCCGATCCGTCTCGCCCCACCGGGCCGGGTCGATGACCACCGCGTCGGACGCCGCGGCGGCCTCCCCGCGAAACGGCTGGGGCAGGGCCCGAACCAGTTTGCGCAGAGCCGATTTCACCCCGGGCACCGCGTTGGCCGACGGACCCGCCAGCAGGAACAGCGCCCGCGCCTCACCCGCGGTCAATCCGGTGAGATCGGTTCGCGCGCCGCCGATCAGCGACCAGCCGCCGCCCCGGCCCGGCTGCGGATACACCGGGACGCCCGCCGTCGACAACGCCTCCAGATCGCGGCGCGCGGTCGCGACAGACGTCTCGAGTTCCTTCGCGACCTCGGCGGCGGTCACCCGCCCGCGCGTCTGCATCATCAACAGGATCGCCACCAGTCTGTCCGCTCGCATGCGCACAATTCTGCCCGGAAAAGTGCTCATTCGGTGCGCACTTTCACGCGGATCATGGTTTCTACCAGCAAGAAACACACCGATGAAGGAGACCGAAATGCTGCGAGGCATGGCGACGAGCACGTTCTACACTGACGACCTGGAGGCCGCTAAGGACTGGTACAGCGAGTTCTTCGGGCTCGAGCCGTACTTCCACGTCCCCGGCGGCTATTACGAGTTCCGCATCGGCGACTACCAGGCCGAATTCGGCATCGTGAACCGCGCCTACGCTCCCGCGGGCGCCCGCAACGCCCCCGGCGGCGCCATCCTCAACTGGCACGTCGACGACCTCCAGGCCACGTTCGACCGTCTGCTCGAACTCGGCGCGAAGGAGTACGAGCCGATCACCGAACGCGGCGGCGAGAACAGTGGATTCGTCACCGCCGCCGTGGTCGACCCGTTCGGCAATGTCCTCGGCATCATGTCGAATCCGCACTACCTCGAGGTGCTGGCTAAGACTGGACCGGCGTAAGGGACCGTTCTGCGTGGACACTTTCGAGCCGGCATCGATCGAAACCGGGCGCGTCGTGCCGAAAGTGTCCGCAGCGGCCGGGTACCGGCACCTGATCGCGGGGGCAGGCGCCCTCAGGATTGAAATCAGAACCGCGACGCGGGGATTCGTCCGAATTCGAGCCTCAGGTGGGTATCGATATCGCGCCGGATTTCGGGGCGGCATATGATCTGGCGCACATTCACCGTCGCGCTCGCGCACGGACTCCGGCTTGGTCGGGTTTGGAAGGAACTCCTATGGTCAGCCGCGCTTCAGTGCTACCCGATATCGTCACCGGTCCCCCGGCCACTCCGGAGCTATTGCCGCGGAGTGCCGGATGCGAGGACGGCAGAGCCCGGCAGGCCCTGAACGACCTACAGCGCCGCTCGATCGTCCTCGCCTACTACGGCGGCCGCACCTATCGCGAAGTCGCCGAGCCAGACCACACGATCAAGACGCAGCGGCGCGAGGGATTGGTCCGTCCGCGCGAAAATTGGGGAGAGCTCTCGTGACATCCGAACCGCACAACCGCACCGGCGCTTACGTTTTGGACGCACTGCCCGTCGATGAGCGCGCCGATTTCGAGCGGCACCTGACCGACTGCGCGGGGTGCCGCAGCGAGGTCGCGGAGATGAGCGAGGCACCCGGACGCTCGGCCGGCGCGGTGCCCGCCGACGGCATGAAGGAGGGAGTGCGCGCCGACCTCCACAAGCGTGCTGCCGAAGACGCGCTCGGCGTTACCCAACTGATGCCGGCGCTGAACACGCTCGGCCGCACCGACATCATGCCCGCGCTGAAAGGCCTGCCGGACAATGACTCTCCCGCGCATAGCCGCCGCTGGACCTGGTGGACGGCGGCCGGCGTCGCGGCCACAGCGGCCGCACTGCTCGCGGGGTTGACCTTGGTCGGCGGCGAGCACAACGGCGAGGCGGACCAGGTGCGCGCCGCGCGCGACGCCATCACTCGGGACGGCGTGGTGATGGCCGGCGACGGTGTGGCCGAGGCGGTTTCGTCAGCCAGCATCGGCAAGACAGTCGTCATGGCCAACGGCCTGCCGACCCCCGACGAAGACCACGGCTACCAACTGTGGAGCCTCCCCGCCGACGGCACGCCACGATCGGCCGGAATGATGCACGTCTCCGGCGGCCGCGCCGAATTGTCCACCAACCTCCCCGGCGACACCGTACTGCTAGCGATCACAGCCGAGCCCAGCCGCGGATCGGACCAGCCAACGACACCCATGGTGGCGCGAATCCCGTTGAGCTGACCCGTTTGTCCGAACCGCGCACACATCGCCGTGGTCACTGGCCGGGGTCATCGTGGTCGCGGGCCGGGACCATCGTGGTCGCGAAACCGGACCATCGTGGTCGCGAACCGGGTCACCTCGGTCACGGGCCGGGCCAGCTCGGTCACGGGCCGGGCCAGCTCGATCGCGAGCCGGGCCAGCTCGATCGCGAGCCGGGCCAGCTCGATCGCGAGCCGGGCCAGCTCGATCGCGAGCCGGGCCGTCTCGGACAACCTCGCTCGCGAAACCGGACCATCGTGGTCGCGAACCGGGCCAGCTCAGTCACGGGCCGGGCCACCTCGCTCGCAAGCCGGGCCAGCTCGGTCGCAGGACAAGACCACCGCGGGCGCGAACCGAAGCCCACCTTGATCGTGAACCGAGGCC
>NZ_BAGH01000115.1 GCF_000308715.1 Nocardia tenerifensis NBRC 101015 | reverse complement strand
CCGAGGCGAAGACGCGCCGGCCGACGGATCCACACCAACCGCCGAGGCGAAGACACGCCGGCCGACGGATCCACACCGACCGCCGAGGCGAAGACGCTCGACCACACCGGTCGACGACCACCGACGATTCGCGGCCCGCTGCCGCTTCCCGCTCAAGGAACGAGCAGTCGACGAACCACACCGTCGGCCAGCAGCCGCCCCCGATCGGTGAGGACGAGCCGATCCGCCGTCCGCGCGGCGAGCCCGTCCGCGACGACACGCTCGGCCGCGCCGCGACCGTCGGCGTCGAGATCGGCCAGCGGCAAACCCGTGCACAGCCGGACGGCCAGCATGACGCGCTCGGTGTAGCGCTCCTCCGGAGTGAGCGCCTCCCACCCCGCCGCGGGAAGTCCGCCCTCGCCGACGCGGTCCGAGTAGCGGGCGGGATGTTTGACGTTCCACCAGCGAACGCCGCCCACATGACTGTGCGCGCCGGGGCCCGCGCCGAGCCAGTCGCCGCCGTCCCAGTAGCCGAGGTTGTGCCGGCACGCGGCGGCTTCGCCCGCGGCCCAATTGGAGACCTCGTACCAGCTCAGGCCGGCGGCGGTGAGGCGGGCGTCGATGCGTTCGTAGCGGGCGGCGAGCACGTCGTCGTCCGGGGCGGGCAGCTCGCCGCGGCGGACGCGGCGGGCCAGCGCGGTGCCGTCCTCGACGATCAGCGAGTAGGCGGAGACGTGGTCGACGCCCGCGTCGAGCACCGCGTCGAGGCTGGCGTCGAGGTCGCCGTCGCGTTCGCCGGGGGTGCCGTAGATCAGGTCGAGGTTCACGTGCTCGAAGCCGGCGGCGCGGGCCTCCTTCGCGGCGGCGACGGCGCGGCCGGGGGTGTGCGTGCGGTCGAGCACCTTCAGCACGTGGGCGGCGGCGGATTGCATGCCGAGGGAGATCCGGGTGAAGCCGGCGGTGCGGAGCCGATCGAAGAACTCCGGCGAGGTGGATTCCGGATTGGATTCGGTGGTCACCTCGACGTGCGCGGCGAGGGTGAAGTTCGCGCGCACGGCGTCGAGGACGTCGGCGAGCCCGTCGCCGCCGAGCAGCGAGGGGGTGCCACCACCGACGAAGATCGTGGCGACCTCCGGGGTCGCCGTCGGCAAGGCCGCGAAACGCTGAGCCGCCGTGGCCAATTCGCCGCGCAGCGCCGCCAGCCAGGACTGCGGCGACGCGGAGGTGCCGAGCTCGCCCGCGGTGTAGGTGTTGAAATCGCAGTATCCGCAGCGCGTCGCGCAGAACGGCACGTGCACGTAGATCCCGAACGGCCCGCCCCCGAAGTCACCGAGCACCGGTTCGGACGTCTCGGTGCCGACAGGGATAACCGCAGGTGAACTCACCCCTCTAGTGTGCAGGTCGCCCGGCGCCCACCCGCTTCCGGGCGTGGCCAGGCGACGCCACGATCAGTGACCGCCCACCGCGGTGTTCTGGTTGGCGGTGAGCACCCAGCGGCCGTCCTCCTTGGACATGACGTACATCGGGGTGCCCTCGCCGGTGACCCGGCCGTCGTTGTCCAGGTAGCGCTGGCGGACCTTGACGGCGGCGACGTCGGGGCGGATGAACAGCACGTGCTCGACCTCGTAGGTCGCGGTGCCGTCGCGCATCGCGCCGGGCAGCACCGAGGCGGTGAACTCCGCGATGGCCGCGCGGCCGAATAGTCGCCGCCCGGCGCCGGTGGTCCAGATCGCATCCTCGCGGAACAGGGCGACGAACTCATCGACCAGCTCATTCTGCTGGGCGTGCTGGACGGTGGCGACCACGTCGCGGATCGCGTCGAGTTCGGTGTCGATGGGTACTGTGCTCATGCGGCCGAGCCTGCTACCTCGAGTCAGCTCGAGGTCAATGCCAGTGGCGCAGTTCACTTTCGAGGCCGACCGCACATCACGAGCCGCTATCGAGGTGTCCGCTATGACTGGCGTCACATATCCGGTCAGCCATCCAGGGGATTTCCCGCAAAATTCCGGAGAATATGGGCGTGCGGTCGGAGGGGCGGCGCTGACGTGGCACAATAGCCTCATGCGCGCATCGGGAGTACGACTTGTGGCACGCCGCCACGTCGACTACAAGCGCGTCTGTAGCGCCTGCTGTCTGCCCGACTCTCTTCGGTAGCTCAGCGACGCCCGTGCCCGGGTCCACCCCGGCGATCCTCTGATTCGACCTCATCGGTCCGCTGACACCGCAGGCGCGAGTCAGCTCTGCGTCTACCCGCCCCCGCCGGCTTCACCGGCTGCCAACCCCGTGCTCCCCTCAGCACGGATGTACAACCCACCCCGCAGGAGCGACCCC
>NZ_BAGH01000116.1 GCF_000308715.1 Nocardia tenerifensis NBRC 101015 | reverse complement strand
GCACGCGGCACGCGGCACGCGACACCCAGCACCCGGCACGCGACACCCAGCACCCGGCACCCGGCACCCGGCACGCGACACCCAGCACCCCGGCACACGGCACACGGCACACGGCACACGGCACACGGCACACGGCACACGGCACGCAAGTGGAGGCCCTTTGCACGAGGGCGCATAACCCGAGGCGCGGAGGCGAACTAGTCGCTTGACCAGTTGCGCGCTACGGTTTTGCGGAAACGCGACGAGACGGAGCTCATATGACGGACCGCACTCGGCAGACCGAGACTCGAGCCGGTGACCTCGGACTGGCGGAGCATGCCGCAGCCCTGGCGCGGGGCGCGATCAGTTCCGTCGCCGCCGTCGGTGCGGCTCTGGATCGCATCGACGCGTCGCAGTCCACGCTCAACGCGTTCCGGATCGTGCGCCGTGAGCGGGCGCTCGACGAGGCGGCGGAGGCCGACCGGCGGCTCGCGGCGGGCGAGCGGCTGCCGCTGCTTGGCGTGCCGATCGCGGTGAAGGACGACACCGATATGGCCGGCGAGCCGACGGCGTTCGGGTGCGGCGGCAGCTTCGCGCCCAAAACCGAAGACGCCGAAGCGGTTCGGCGGTTGCGCGCGGCCGGGGCGGTGATCGTCGGCAAGACCAATACGTGTGAGCTCGGGCAGTTGCCGTTCACCAGTTCGGCCGCCTTCGGGCACACCCGCAATCCGTGGTCCGCCGAGCACACGCCGGGCGGCTCCTCCGGCGGTTCGTCGGCGGCGGTCGCGGCCGGATTGGTGCCCGCCGCACTGGGTTCCGACGGCGCGGGCTCCATTCGCATCCCCGCGTCGTGGACCAATCTCGTCGGTATCAAACCGCAGCGCGGGCGGATCTCCACCTGGCCGCACGCCGAGGCGTTCTACGGTCTCACCGTCAACGGACCACTGGCCCGCACCGTCGCCGACGCCGCCCTGCTGCTCGATATCGCCGCCGGTCCGCACGAAGGCGATTTACACACTCCCGCACCGATTTCCGCCGCCGACGCCGTCGGCCGCGATCCAGGGAAACTGCGCATCGCGCTATCGTTGCGCACCCCGTTCACCGCGACGAGGACCGCACTGGACCCCGAAGTCGCCGCCGCCGTACGCCGCATCGGCGACACGCTGCGCAAGCTCGGCCACACCGTGACCGTCGCCGACCTGCACTACGGACTGCTGATCGGCGCGTCCTTCCTGCCGCGATCGATGGCAGGCATCCGCCTGGCGCATCAGAAACTTCCCGGCGCGCAAGTGGATCCACGCACGATCGCCAACACCCGGCTCGGCCGGCTCCTCGACGGCCCCGCGCTTTTCGCCGCCCGCCGCGCGGAACCGTTGCTGCACAAGCGCATCGGCACGTTCTTCCACGACTACGATCTCGTCCTCGCCCCCACCACCGCGACACCCCCGCCGCGCGCCGAGGACATCGACGGCATCGGCGTCCACGCCACCAACAACCTCATCACCGCGGCCTGCCCCTACACCTGGCCGTGGAATGTGCTCGGCTGGCCGAGCGTGAATGTTCCCGCCGGTTTCACCGAGACCGGCCTGCCGATCGGCGCGCAACTGATGGGCACCAATTCGACAGAGCCGCTACTGATTTCCGTTGCGGCACAGTTGCAGTCGGAGCTGCACTGGGAGCGCGAACGTCCCGAGCCATGGTGGTTGACTCACTGAAGTACTTGCCGCGCAACCGAAGCTGAATACGGCAGCGGCACCGTCACTCGGGGTCGAGTCCGCTGGAAACGGCGATCCCGCACGATTTTCCAACGCTGCCTGACCACCGGCTACCGAAGCCGAACGACGCCGCAGCACAGTCGGTCACATCCAGCGAGCAGGACTTCCCTGCGCCTGTCTTCGGGATCCGGAGGTACTAGTCGAGGCCCGCGAAGCTGCGTGAGCATGGTCTCGAGAGAATGCTCCCCCGCGCATGCACACCGTGCCGGGCCTTGAGGTCGCCGCCTCCTACCACGCCGCGACGGCCGACGAGGTCAGCGGCGGCCTCATGCGGCGATCGCACCCGCACATCTTCTGATGGCAGTACGCGTCTTTGCGGGCAAGTCGTTTGCGTGGCATCAAAGGTGTGCCGCACTGCGGCAACGCCGCCCTGACCACCGGCTGCCGTAGCCGATCGACGCCGCAGCACGCTCGCGTGCGGCGATCGCACGCGCACACCTCCCGCACGCCTGTTTGCACAGCGGATTGATATGCGCGGCCTCGAAAGCGTGCCGAGCGCCGCAACGCGGCCTGACCATAGGCTGCCGCAGCCGATCGACGCCGCATCACGGTCGGGTCCCGCGGTCACACCCCGCACACCTTCTGATATCGCATGACGAGCGACCGTCCGAGACGCCCGGTACGGCGATGGAGGTCGGCGAGTTGGTATGCGCGGCACGAACGGTGCGCCGAAAGATCGTCTACTGCCGCAACACGTCCCCGACCACCGGCTACCGCACCGTTTCCGGCGGTCCGCTCGATGTGTCCGAGGACGGTGGCATCATCGAGGACCACGGCGTGCGATCGAACAGTGCAGACCTTGAACAAGGGGGACCATGAGCGCGGAACTCGTTGCGGTGCGGCTGGGTACCGCGCTGGTCGGCCGTGCGGCGCATCTGCTGCTGGCCAAGCAGCAGGGTGATCAGGACCGGCGCTCCGACATGGACGGACTGATCCGGCGCTACATTCCCGGCCTACGGCACCAGCGCAGCGTCCAACGCCAGTTCGGCCAGATCGCCGACGCGGTCGCCGAGCGTCTGGAACCCATGCTCGCCCACGAGTTTCGCGGCATGGACGAGGGCGAGCACACCGCCGTCATCGACGCGGTCGTACGCACCTTCGAGCAGGCCGACCTCTCCGACGCCGCCATCTTCGCCTCGAACGCCGACCCGGCGCAGTTGTCCCGTCGGATCCGCTTGGAGGCGACACCACCGATCGGACTCAGCGCTGCGGGAACGGCGCTCTACGACCAACTGATCGCGGAATCCTGCGATTGCTACGTCCAGATAGTTCGGCACCTGCCCGTGTTCACCGAGCGTGCGGTCGCCGAACTCCTCAGTCGCGTAGACGTATTGGGCAACGAGGTCACCCAGGTCCTCGAACGCCTCCCGAAGCGCTCGCTCTACGCCCCGGACGGCAGCGACCACGATTCCGCGTTCCGCCGCGAGTATCTGGAGCTGATCAGTCGAACGCTCGATGAGGTCGAGCTGTTCAGTTTCGCCGTCGAGCAGCCTTTGCGCACAAAGCTTTCCGTCGCTTACGTCAGCCTCCGAGTCGCCAGTGAGTCCTATCCGACCATGGGGGACGGAAGCCGCATCACACCGGAAGACCTCGCGCCGAGCCACACCGGAGCGAGACGGGCCGACGAGCACACGTCCGGCGGCCGACGAGTCGAGTCGGCATTGAGCCGTAAGTCCCGCATCCTCATTCGCGGCGAAGCGGGATCGGGCAAGACCACGCTGCTGCGCTGGTTGGCCATCACGGCGGCCCGTGCGTCCTTCACCGGCGAACTGGCCTCCTGGAACGGCCTCGTCCCCGTGCTGCTCAGGTTGCGCAGCTATGCGGCACGCGACCTGCCCAAACTCCATGAGTTGCTCGATGACGCGGCGGGACCCCTGACCAGCCACATGCCCAAGGCCTGGATAGACCGACGACTCGCGGACGGCAAGGTTCTGCTGCTGATCGATGGTGTGGACGAACTCGTGCCCGCCGACCGCGGCAAGGTCCGGGAGTGGATCAGCGTCCTGCTCCATGCTTACCCGCACACCCGGCTGATAGTGACCTCCCGTCCGACCGCCGCCCAACACGACTGGCTCGACACCGCCGATTTCGCGCCGATCGAGCTGGAACGAATGACCCCCGCGGACCTCAACGCCTTCATCCACCAATGGCATCAGGCCGTCGGCGCGAGCGGGCAACGGCTGCCCTGCGCGCCGGCGGAACTGCCCGACTATGAACGCGCGCTCATAGCAAGCGTTCAGGACCGTCCACACATGCACGCGCTGGCGGCCAACCCGCTTCTCGCGGCGATGCTGTGCTCCTTGCATCTGCGGCGCAGACGACAGCTTCCGCGCAATCGCATGGAGCTGTACCAGATCGCGGTCGAACTTCTCGTCCAGCGCCGCGATGCGGAGCGCAATATCCCCAGCGCGCAACGGGTTTCGCTCAGTCTGACGGACAAGGTCGCCATGCTCCGCGATCTGGCGTGGCGGCTGACGGACAACAATCTCACCGAGATCGACACCGACAAAGCCGAGGGCTACGTGGCCGCCAAGATCGCGTCCATGCGCCACATCGAGGTCGACCCGCACGACGTGCTGGAATATCTGCTCAATAGATCGGGCATTCTGCGCTCGTCCGCCGAGGGCCGAATCGACTTCGTGCACCGGACTTTTCAGGAATACCTCGCGGCCGCCGAGGCCGCCGCGCAGGATCGCATGGGCAATCTCGTCGGGCGCGCGCACATGGACGTGTGGCGCGACACGGTCATCATGGCGGCAGGCCATGCCAACAGCAGCCAGCGCAGAGAGCTCATCACCGGGATCCTCGATCGCGCCGAGGACGACGACCGCAACGCGCGCAGCCTGCGGCTACTGGCCGTCTCCTGTCTGGAGACGATCGAGTCGCTCTCCGACCAGCTGGCCGATCGGCTGGACGAGACGATCGCGGAGCTGGTCCCCCCGCACGAGATCGACGAGGTCATCTCGCTCGTGGCGGTCGGGGAGCCGCTGCTGCGGTTTCTGCCGAAGAAACTCGATGACATACCGGATGTGAGCGCGCGGGCGACCGTACAATCGGTGGCGCTCATCGGCGGAGCGCCCTCGCTGCGCTTGCTGGCCGGCTATACCGAAGACCGCCGAGCGGACATACAGCAGGAAATCGTTCACACCTGGGAGTACTACGATCCGGTCGAGTACGCCGACTCGGTACTCGCTAGCTTCCCGCCTGAGTTGAGCGTGCCAGTCATACTGTCGCGGCCACGACTGTGGCGGTCGATCGCCGGGCTCGGCAACCTTGGCATCGTGATCGTGGACTTTCCCACCTCCATCGACAAGCTGAAGACCGATAAGCCACCGGCCACACCCATTCTTAGCCTGACGCGCCTGACCGGCGCGAATGACATTGCGGCGCTGGCCGATTCGTGCAACCCCGACTGCTTGCGCGAGCTGATACTCGGCACGAGCGACGATCAAGCGGTGCTCAGCGGCTTGGATACGCTGGCCACCTACTCCGGCCTGCGCTTACTGCATGTGGTCGGCTGGAACTCACTGCCGCAGTTGTCCGCCGCGTCGCTGCCGACACACCTGCACGGGCTCGGACTTAGGTTCGTCCCCGCGGATTACGACCTGCGTTTCGTGGTGGAGCACGGATTGAGCGACCTGAAGTTGGGCGGCAACGGCTCGCCCGCCGCGCTCGTCGCGGTCGGGCGAGCGCCCGGGCTCGAACGGCTGACGCTGACCAAATGCGACCTCACCGACGCCCTCCCGGCACTGATCGCCACGGTGCCCCGCCTGCGATCGCTGGAATTGACAGGAGTCGCATTACCGGACGACCTCGCGCCGCTGGACGACCTACCCCTGCTGGAAACTATCTCGCTGACCAAGTGCACCGGAACGAATGGACGCCTGATCCGTCTGTCATCCATCCCCCGGCCCCAAGCGCCGCGGCGGTTGTTCGTAACCGTCGACGGCTACCGGGTGCCGTCCGAGGCGATGGGGCTGTAGGCCGACCTCGTGTTCCTTCGTGTCGGGCATGCCGAGCTGCTCGAACCCTGAAACCCTAGAACCCCAACTTCCCCAACTGCTTCGGATCCCGCTGCCAATCCTTCGCCACCTTCACGTGCAGATTCAAATAAATCCGCGTCCCGAGAATGTGCTCGATCTGATGCCGCGCATTGGTACCGACCTCTTTGAGCCGAGACCCACCCTTACCGATGATGATCGATTTCTGACTCGGCCGTTCCACATACAAGATCGCGTGCACATCAAGCATGTCTTCCCGCTCCTCGTACGGCAGCACCTCCTCGATCACCACGGCCAGCGAGTGCGGCAGTTCGTCGCGCACACCCTCGAGCGCCGCCTCGCGAATGAGCTCGGCCATGAGGGTCTCCTCCGGCTCGTCGGTGAGCTCACCGTCGGGGTAGAAGGCCGGCCCCTCAGGCATTTTCGACGCGATGACGTCGACGAGCACCTCGACCTGCTCGCCCTTGACCGCCGAGACCGGCACCACGTCGGCCTCGGGGCCGAGCAGTTGCGACAGCGCGAGCAGTTGCTCGGCGACCTGGTCGCGACCCACCTTGTCGATCTTGGTCACCACGCCGAGCACCGTGGTCTTGGGCGCCATCTGCTTGATCTGCTGCACGATCCACTTGTCGCCGGGGCCGATCTTCTCGTCGGCGGGCACGCACAGCGCGATCACGTCGACCTCCGAATACGTATCGCGCACAAGGTCGTTCAGCCGCTGACCGAGCAGCGTACGCGGCCGGTGCAGGCCGGGGGTGTCGACGAGGATCAACTGGGCGTGGTCGCGGTGCACGATGCCGCGGATGGTGTGCCTGGTGGTCTGCGGCCGCGAGGAGGTGATCGCGATCTTCTGCCCCACCAGGGCATTGGTGAGCGTCGACTTGCCGGTGTTCGGCCGGCCGACGAAACACACGAAGCCCGAACGGAATTCGCGGTCAGCCACCGCTCACCTCGCTAGCGGGGGCCGCGTCGACGGAGATCGCCGAGTCGTCGACGATCTCGAACACCGCCCCGTCCCGGTCGGTGAAGATGATCTTGGCGGCGGGCGACACCTCGCGCACCGCAGCGACGCCGAAGTCCGACAGCCGCCCGCAGACCACTACGGCCGCCTCGAATCCCGCTGCGCCACTGGAGATCGCCGCCGCGACCGCCGACTGCAAGGCGGTCAGCCGCAGCGCGGTCAGGCCCACCTCGCCCGCGGCGTAGGTGCGTCCGTCGGTGTCGCGCACCGCCGCGCCGCTGGCGCCGCCCGTGCGGCCCATCGCCCCGCGCGCGAGCACCAGCAGTTTGTTGTCCTCGGGATCCAATTCGGTCATTCGGTGTCTCCGTCCTCTTGTCGACTGGTCGCGGTCTCTCGATCCGCGCCATTGCCTCTGCGTTCGTCGTTCGTCTGCTCGCCGTCGGCGTCCTTCACCTTGCGCACCACCACGGTGTGCACCCGCACCCGGCCGCGCGCGTCCGCGCCGCCCTCGCCGCGCAACATCAGCCCGTGCACCTCGACCTTGGACCCGGGCAGCGGCACCCGGCCGAGCTCGTGCGCCATCAGCCCGCCGACGGTGTCGACGTCCTCCTCCTCGATGTCGAGGCCGTAGAGGTCGCCGAGGTCCTCCACGGGCAGCCGCGCGGACACGCGGTAGCGGCCGTCGCCGAGGTCCTCGATGGGCGGGGTCTCGTCGGTGTCGTACTCGTCGGCGATCTCGCCGACGATCTCCTCGAGCACGTCCTCGATGGTCACCAGCCCGGCGATGCCGCCGTACTCGTCGACGAGCAGCGCCATGTGATTGCGTCTGCGCTGCATCTCGTCGAGCAGGCTGTCCAGCGGCTTGGAGTCGGGCATGAACACGGCGGGGCGCATCACCTCGCGCACCAGCACCTTGCGGCCCCGTTCCGCATACGGCACAAGGTCTTTCAGGTACACCACGCCGAGGATGTCGTCGACGTTCTCGCCGATCACCGGAATGCGGGAGTGGCCGGAGCGCACCGCGAGCGACATCGCCTGCGCCGCAGTCTTGTTCGCCTCGATCCAGACCATCTCGGTGCGCGGCACCATCACCGCGCGGGCGGCGGTGTCGCCGAGTTCGAAGACGGACTGGATCATTCGGCGTTCCTCGTCGGCCACCACGCCGCGCTCGCTGGCCATCTCGACCACCTCGCGCAGCTCGATCTCGGAGGCGAACGGGCCGTTACGGAAACCCTTACCAGGCGTGATGGCGTTGCCGAGCAGGATCAGCAGCCGGCTGAGCGGGCCGAGCAGCGCGCCGATGAACTGCAACGGCACCGCCGCGGCCAGCGCGATCGAGTAGGCGTGCTGGCGGCCGAGGGTGCGCGGGCCGACCCCGATCACCACGTAGGACACCAGCACCATGACGAGGGCGGTGACCAGCAGCGCCCAGTCGTCCTCCCAGATCGTGATCAAGCCCGCGGCCAGCAGCACGGTGGCGCCGATCTCGCACAGAATGCGCAGCAGCACCATGAGATTCACGTAGCGGGCGCGGTCTGCGACGATCGTGGTCAGCCGCACCGCGCCGGGCCGGTCGGCCCGCACCAGGTCGTCGACGCGAGCGGGCGAGATGGTGTTCAGCGCGGAGTCGATGCCCGCGAACAGCCCACCGACCGGGACGAGCAGGACGGCGAGCACGATCAGGGTCAGCGAATTCACGCGGGTCCTAATGCGTCACCAGGTGTGGTGAAGCCCGCCTTCCCCAGCAGCCTGGCGTCCCGGGCGGCGAGCTCGGCCCGCCGCTGTGCCTCGCGCAGGCTCTCGTACCACTCTTCGAGCAGCGTGGCCTGCAGCGCGAACATCTCCTTCTCCTCCTCCGGCTCGGCGTGGTCGTAGCCGAGCAGGTGGAGCACGCCGTGCACGGTGAGCAGCGCGAGTTCGTGGTCGAGCGAGTGGCCTGCCTTGCGGGCCTGGCCCGCGGCGAACTCGGGGCACAGCACGATGTCGCCGAGCATGGATGGTCCGGGCTCAGGGCTGTCGGGGCGACCGCCCGGCTCCAGCTCGTCCATCGGGAAGGACATGACGTCGGTCGGCCCGGGTAGGTCCATCCAGCGCATGTGCAGGTCCGCCATGGTGTCGAGATCGACGAGCACCATCGACAGCTCCGCGGCGGGGTGCACATCCATCCGGGTGATCACGAAGCGCGCGACACTGACCAGATCTTCTTCGGGCACGTCGATGCCCGACTCGTTGGCGATCTCGATACTCACCCGGTCAGCCTATGTCACTGCCGCGACGCCGAGGGTCGACACCCGACGTCACCGGGCCGGCCGGACCCGGCGTCGCGCGCGCCGGTCAGCGCCGGTCGCCGCGGCTGGCGGCACGACGCTGCGCCCGGTTGCCCGGATAGTGCGGGCCGACCTGCGGCCTGGCCTCGGACTCGGCCCGGTCGTAGGCGTCGACGATGTCGGCGACCAGCCGGTGCCGGACGACGTCGCTGCTGGTCAAGGTCGAGAAGTGGATGTCGTCGATGTCGCCGAGGATCTCGCTCGCCGCACGCAGCCCGGACCGCGCGCCGGTCGGCAGGTCGACCTGGCTGACGTCGCCGGTCACCACGATCTTCGAGCCGAACCCGAGCCGGGTGAGGAACATCTTCATCTGCTCGGCCGTGGTGTTCTGCGCCTCGTCGAGCACGATGAACGAGTCGTTGAGCGTGCGGCCGCGCATGTACGCCAGCGGCGCGACCTCGATGACGCCTGCGGCCATCAGCTTCGGAATGGCCTCGGGATCCATCATGTCGTGCAGCGCGTCGTACAGCGGGCGCAGGTACGGGTCGATCTTCTCGTTCAGCGTGCCGGGCAGGAAGCCGAGCCGCTCCCCCGCCTCCACCGCGGGACGGGTGAGGATGATGCGGGTGACCTGTTTGGTCTGCAAGGCCTGCACGGCCTTGGCCATCGCCAGGTACGTCTTGCCGGTGCCCGCGGGCCCGATGCCGAACACGATGGTGTTGGCGTCGATGGCGTCGACGTAGCGCTTCTGGTTCAGCGTCTTGGGCCGGACGGTCTTGCCGCGCCGGGACAGGATGTCGAGGCTGAGCACCTCGGCCGGGGAGTCCGAGGAGCCCTCCGTGAGCATCGACACGGTGTGCCGCACCGCCTCCGGGGTCACCACGCGGTTGCGGCCGGTGAGCGCGACGAGCTGTTCGATGACCCGCTCGGCGAGGGCGACGTCGGCCGCCTTGCCGGTGAGGGTGACGGAGTTGCCGCGGACGTGGATGTCCGCGTCGAGCAGCCCTTCGAGTTCACGCAGGTTCTGGTCGGCCGAACCGAGGAACGGGAACACGGATTCGGGAGCGAGTTCGATGCTGGAACGCACTGTGCGTGCCGCGGGACCCGATGTACTGGTGTCGGCGCCGATACCGGCCGTGGATGTCGTCGGGTCGCCGATCTCGCCTTGTGTTCTCAAAAGTGGCTATAGCCTGCTTTCCGGTCTCGACGTGCTGCTGTGTTGATGAAAGTTTAACGCGCCCCACCGACACCGCCCAGTGAATAAGCCGCTAATGGAACGATCGGGTGATCAGGGGATTCCCCGGCGCCGTCGCGCCCAATCCTCGGTGAAATCACGAAAACGCCGAGCGGCGCCCGAGGTGGAGGCCGCGGCCGACCACACGAGTCCGACCTCGCGGGTCGCGCCCGCGTCGGCGAGCGGGATCAGGACCGGGCCGGACCGGCGCGCCTCGGCGGGCGCGCCCGCGACCCGGCCGACGCTCGACGGGCCGAGATCCTCCTCCGGCAGCACGCCGACGCCGAGCCCGGCGGCGACCAGCCCGGCGACGGTGATCAGGTCGCTGGCCTCGAACGCGATGCGCGGGCGCAGGTCGGCGGCGGCGCACAGGTCGTCGACGATGCGGCGCATGCCGAAGCCCGGATGCATGGCGATGAAGTCTTCGTCGGCGACCTCGGCCAGGCGCGCCTGACGCCGCCCCGCGAGCCGATGGCCGACCGGCACGGCCAGCGCGAGCCGCTGCCGCAGCAGGCCGTGCCAGCCGATGCCGGACACGGCCGGGCGGGGCGAGACGATGCCGAGATCGGAGGTCCCGTCGAGCACATCGGTGGCCACCATTTCGGCGGGACCCTGCCGCAGCGCGAAGGTGAGCCTGGCCGACCCGCGGCGGAATTCGCCGACCAATTGCGGAACGAGCCAGCCGCCGAAGGAATGCAGAAAGGACAGGCGCACAACGCCATTGGCGGGGCTGCTGAGATCGGCGATGTACTTGCCCGCCGCGTCGAGTTCGGCCTGCGCGCGGCGCGCGTGTTCGTAATAGACGCGGCCGAACTCGTTGAGGGTGATGCGTTTGCCGCGCCGGTCGAACAGTTCCACGCCGAGCCTGCGCTCCAGCCGGCCGAGCATGCGCGACAGGGTCGGCTGGGCGATGTGCAGCCGCTCGGCCGCCGCGCCCACCCGCTCGAGTTCGGCGAGGGTGGTGAACCATTCGAGGTCCTCTGCCAGCATGGCTGCCCTAGCCGAGTCGGCTCGTGATAGGCGTCACAGGAGTGTGCGGGGTCGGCATGGCTGCCCTTTCCATATGTCGTCAGCGCATGAACTCGTCCCGCATTATGCATTTCCCTTCGGAAGAATGATAGGACGATTCTTGACCGATGACCGTCGCGCAGACCCGTCCCGCCGAGGGCAGCACGTCGCACGAACGCCGGATCTCCACCGCGCTGTTCGCGGCGGGGCTGGCGACCTTCGCGACCATGTACAGCACGCAGGCGTTGCTGCCGAGCCTGTCCGCGGCGTTCGGCGCGGCTCCCGCCCATGCGGCGCTCGCGGTCTCGCTCACGACCGGGTTTCTGGCGCTGGCGATCATTCCGGTGAGCGCCTTGTCGTCCCGCATCGGCCGGACGCGGGTGATGACGGTGTCGGCGGTGAGCTCGGCGGCGATCGGCCTGATGTTGCCGTTCAGCCCCTCGCTGGAGGTGTTGCTGGCCGGACGCGCGCTCCAAGGGCTCACGCTGGCGGGCGTACCCGCGGTCGCCATGGCGTATCTCGCCGAGGAGATTCGGAGCGAGGGACTGGGCGCGGCGATGGGCGTCTATGTCGCGGGAACGAGCATGGGCGGGCTGGCCGGGCGGGTCGTGCCCGCGTTCGCGCTGGGCGTCGGGTCCTGGCGGTGGGCCGAGGCGAGCATCTCGGTGGCGGCGGCGGTGTGCACCCTGTGGTTCGTGCGCCGGCTGCCGCCCTCACGCGGATTCGTGGCCCGGCCCGCCGGGATCCGCACGGTCGTCGGCGATCTCATCGCACAGCTGCGGCATCGCGGGCTGCTCGCGTTGTTCGGGCTGGCCGTCGTGCTGGTCGGCGGGTTCGTCTCGCTCTACAACTTCCTCGGCTACCGCCTCACCCAGCCGCCGTTCGAATTGCCCGACGCCGTAGCGGGTTTGGTGTTCACGCTCTACCTCGCCGGGACGGCGTCCTCGGCGGTGGCGGGCCGCCTCGCCGATCGCATCGGGCGGCCGCGCGTTCTGCTCGCGGTCGTCGTGCTCATGGCCGTCGGGCTGGCCATGACCGTGCCCGACAACCTGGTGGCCGTCATCGTGGGCATAGGGCTTTGCACCGCAGGGTTTTTCGGCGCGCACAGCGTGGCGAGCGCGTGGGTCGGCGTGCTGGCGCGCGGCAACCGCGGCGCGGCGTCGTCGCTGTATCTGTTCTCGTTCTACGTGGGCAGCGCCGTCATCGGTGGGGCGAGCGGTATCGCCTTCACCCACCACGGTTGGCTCGGCCTGGTGCTGTGCGTAGCCGCCCTCCTCGTCGTCGCCGCGATTCTCGTGGGGGCCTTGATGCTTCGCGAAGGAGCGCGGCGTACCGAACCTGGGCAGGTCGCGGACGCCCTCAGCCGACTGGATAACCTAGATCGTGAGCAATAACGAAGGTAAGTCATCGGCCAACGGGTTGGCGGTCGGCCTAGCCCTTGGCCTGTCCATGGGCGTCGCCCTCGGCCTCACGCTCTTCGACAACATCGCTCTCGGCGTCGCCCTCGGCGTCGGCATCGGCCTGACCGCGGGACTCGCCTACGACAGGACCCGACGAGGCTCGTGAATGCTCCTGGGCACGGCGACTACCAGCGAGTGGTCAAAGCGCCGAGCGCGCCCAAAGCGACGGCCGCGGCCGTAGAGGTGCGCAGCACGGTCGGGCCGAGCAGGACGATGTCGGCACCCGCTTCCGCAAGGCTGCTCAGTTCGGAGTCGTCGAGGCCGCCCTCGGGCCCGACGATCAGCACGACCTCCGGCACGCCCGCGAACGGGAGCTCGGTGAAACGGCCCGTGCCGGATTCGTGCAACGCGGCGACGATCGCGCCGTCCGCCTTGGGCTTCCGGATCAGCTCGAGCAGGTCGCGGGTGCGGTGCAGGTCCGCCACCTCGGGAATGTACGGCCGGCGCGACTGGCGAGCCGCGGACCGCGCCGCACCGCGCCATTTGTCGACGGCCTTGCCCGCCTTGCCTTCCCAGTTGGCGATGCAGCGCGCGGCCTGCCACGGGATGATGGCGTCGGCGCCCGCCTCGGTCATCAACTCGACGGCCAGCTCGGAGCGGTCCGACTTCGGCAGGGCCTGAACGACCGTCACGCGCGGCGAAACCGGTTGCGCGACAGCCCGATTCAACACCCGCAGCTCGAGCCGGTCGCGTTGCGCCGCAACGACTTCCGATTCGGCGAGCACACCGCGCCCGTCCGACAGCGTGATCGGCTCGCCGACCCGGATGCGGCGCACCGTCGCGGCGTGCCTGCCCTCCGGCCCGTCGAGCACCGCGACGGCGCCCGGCTCGGGCACCTCGTCGAGGTAGAAGACCGTCGCGGCCAACTAGCGCCCGCTGAACGAGGCCCGCAGCCTGGCGAACAGGCCGCTGTTGTGCTCGGACTGGGTCGACATGACCTCGGCGCGCTCGCCGGGGCGCATGCCCTTGTACTTGCGCAGCAGCTCGGTCTGCTTGCCGTCCAGCTTGGCGGGGATCACGATGTCCAGGTGCGCGAGCAGGTCGCCGCGCGCGCCGGAGCGCAGCCGCGGCATGCCGTGGCCGCGCAGCACCGAGACCTCGCCCGGCTGGGTGCCCGGCGCGATGGTCAGCTCGGTCGGGCCGTCCAGGATGGTGTCGATCACCACGGTGGTGCCGAGCGCGGCGTCGACCATCGGGACGCGGATGGTGCAGTGCAGGTCGTCGCCGTCGCGGACGAACACGTCGTGCGGCTGCTCGACGATCTCGACGTACAGGTCACCGGCGTGCCCGCCGCCCGGGCCGACCTCGCCCTGCGCGGCCAGCCGCACCCGCATGCCGTTGGCGACACCGGCGGGGATCGGCGCGGCGATCTCGCGCCGCGCGCGCACCCGGCCGTCGCCGCCGCACTTGTGGCACGGATCGGGGATGGTCTCGCCCGCGCCCCGGCAGGTCGGGCAGGGGCGCGAGGTGAGCACCTGACCCAGGAACGACCGCTGCACGGACTGCACTTCGCCTGCGCCGCCGCAGGTTTCGCAGCGCACCGGCTTGGACTTGCCGTTGGTGCCCGAGCCCGTGCACACGTCGCACAGGATCGCGGTGTCCACGGTCAGATGCTTGGTGACGCCGACCGCGCACTCGGCGAGGCTGAGCCGGGTCCGCAGCAGCGAGTCCGCGCCGGGCTGCACCCGCCCGCGCGGCTTGCGCGCGCCACCCGAAGAGCTCATGCCGCCGAAGAAGGCCTCGAACACGTCGCCCAGTCCGCCGAAGCCGGCGCCGGAGAAACCGCCGCCACCGCCGCCGGACTCGAGCGGGTCGCCGCCGAGGTCGACGATGCGCCGCTTCTCCGGATCCGACAGCACCTCGTAGGCGGCCGACACTTCCTTGAACTTGGCCTGCGCCGTCTCATCCGGGTTGATGTCGGGATGGAGCTCCCGCGCCAACTTGCGGTAGGCGCGCTTGATCTCCTGGTCGGTCGCGTTCTTCGCGACGCCGAGCAGTCCGTAGTAGTCCCGTGCCACTTGAGTTCTCTAGTCCTTGGTCGTTCTCGACAGTGCCGACGGTGCTTCACCGCTCCAACCGCGTGCCGATGCTCGGCATTAGTCGGATGCACTCAACTTTATCCGGCCGGAACTACGAGCGTATCAGCGGCATAGCCGCGCTCAGCGTTCGGCGAGCACCTCGCCGATGTACCGGGCGACCGCCGCGACCGAGGCGATGGTTCCGGGGTAGTCCATCCGGGTGGGTCCGAGCACGCCCATGCCGCCGAGGATCGCGTTCGAGGTGCCGTAGCCGGTCGACACCACCGAGGTGCCGCGCATCTGCTCGACCTGGGTCTCCTCGCCGATGCGGACCGTCACGGTGCCCGGCTGCTGCGCGGCGGCCAGCAGTTTGAGCACGATCACCTGCTCCTCGAGCGCCTCCAGCACGTCACGCAGCGAACCAGGGAAGCCGAAATCCGCCGCGTTACGAGTGAGATTGGCGGTGCCGCCGAGGACCAGTCGCTCCTCGGGATGTTCGACCAGCGTCTCCACCAGCACGGTCGACACCCGGATCAGCACGTCGCGCAGGCGCAGCGGCGCCCGCTCGGGTAGCTCCGCGACCGCGGCGGACGCGGCGGCCAGTCGCTTGCCGTCCATCGCGCCGCCGAGCATGCCGCGCAGCGCGGCCAGATCCTCGTCATCGATGAGCGCGCCGAGTTCCACGAGTCGCTGGTCGACCCGGCCTGTGTCGGTGATCACCACGAGCAGCAGCCGCGCGGGATTCAGCGCGACCACCTCGATGTGCCGGACCGTCGACGCGGACACCGACGGATACTGCACGACCGCGACCTGCCTGGTCAGCTGTGCCAGCAACCGCACACCGCGGCGGAGCACGTCGTCGAGATCGACGCCTGACTCCAGGAATTCCATGATCGCGCGCCGCTCGGCCCCGGACAGCGGCTTCACCTCGGCGATGCGATCGACGAACTGGCGGTAGCCCTTGTCGGTCGGGATGCGCCCAGAGCTGGTGTGCGGCTGGGTGATGTAGCCCTCGGCCTCCAGCACCGCCATGTCGTTGCGCACGGTCGCACTGGAGACACCCAGATTGTGCCGCTCCACCAGGCTTTTCGACCCGATCGGCTCCTTGGTCGCGACATAGTCGGCGACGATCGCGCGCAGGACCTCGAAGCGCCTGTCCTCGGTGCTCGACATCGGACCACCTCCTCGCTTCGTCCTCGGGCACGCCGCACCGGGCATACCCCGCTTCGCACAAGATCATGCGGACACGGTCCGTCTGATCAACAGTCTAATTGCCTATACACGAATCGCCGTCGGCCCGCCAGGGGCGCGGCCATGAACTCGTTCGGTGCGGAGTCATCGCCTCGTAGCCGACAACGCCTGCCGCGGTCGTTCGTCAGGGGATCGCGTGCAGCACCGTCGGGGTGAGCGTGGTCGCCTGGGCGCAGGCGTCGAAGGGGAACGGCGGGGCGGCGGGGGCCAGGTTCACCGAGATGGTCAGCAGGTGCGCGTTGTTGGCGGTGGGCGGGTCGGCGCGGCGGTAGTTCAGCGTGATCGCGCAGCTGGAGTTCTGCCGGGTCGGGTCGGTGGACTGGACCGTGCGCAGCTCTATGCCGGTGAGCCCGTCGACATTCGTGTGGCGCGCGTACTGGATGGACTGGCCGCCGTCGAGACCGGAGGGCACGCGCAGGACCTCCCCGGTCTTCACCATCTGCTCGCTGGTTTGATCAAAGGAGATCTCGACGGTCGTGCGGTTGGCGCCGCCGGGCTGCATGAGCGTGATCACGCACTTGTAGGCCTTCGGCCAGGCGACCGGGGTCATCTGCCAGCCGGGGAACTGTGCGGTGATCTGCGCGGTGGACGCACACGGATTGCGTTGCATGAGCGATCGTCCCGGCACATCGATCAGGTGCGGCGGCAACGCCGTGAGGGTGTCGATGGACGCGGCGAGGTACTCCCTGGTGAATCGGCAGGGCTGCGACCACGGCACCGGCGTCCGCGCCGAGCCCGCCAGCTTGGCGACGGAGAGGAGGTGCGCAAACCCCGTGTCCCCGGCCGGAATTCGATATTCACAGCTGTACGCGTCGGGTCTGTCGTCGCTGCCCGCACCGCGATACACGGTGCGGCCGTTGACCTGCTCGATTTTGTCGGCCGCGCGTTTTCCGGCGGTGTAGAGCTTGTCGAGTTCCAGATCGAAAGAGTAATAAGCGTCGTCCGGGGCGCTGAGTATCAATCCACACCCCGTCCACCCGCTGCCCCGGTCCGTGCCGGGGCTGCGATCGAAACGCTGGAATACGCCTAAGCGCTCGGCGAATTCGCGATTCATCAGCGCACACGGGTCCGTCGCGCGTATGCGCGCCATCAGGTCGGCCGTGCCCGGCGCGATGGCGGCCAGCTCCGCCGAACCCGGCGTTCCCACCTGCGCTTTCGCAATGCGCGGGGCGCTGGATTCGATACTGGACGGCACGGTTGCCTCGGTGGTGATGGTCCCGCATCCACCCAGCGCGACGGCGACCGTGGCGATAGCTGCCATGGCCGCCCAGCGCGATCTGCCGCCCACTATCAACGGCAACTCCCTCGGCTTATCCGGCAATCCACGGCAGGTTAACCCAATAATGGGCGCTCCCTTGTCGGTTCTCCGATACCCGATGAATCGTGACCTAATCAGTGACGGAAATTGCGTCACCTGAACAAAATTCACTCTCCGCACCCCCCGGGAAGCCTGCGACGTCCCGCGCTCAGTTCGTCGACCAGATCCTCGTAGCCGACGGCGAGTTCGGCAAGGCGCTCCCACGCGAACCAGAGGTCCCAGTCGGCCTCCTCGGCCAGCGCGAGGTAGGCGAAGGCGGCGAGTTGAGCGAGGCGGTCGAGGATCGCGCCGACGGTCTCGGTGTGCAGGTAGGCGCCGCCGCGCGCGGGCGGGAGGTGCGCGGCGACCCAGCGGTCGATGTCGCGCACGTGGCGGGCGCGGAAATCGTCTATCTCGCGCACGGTTTCACCGGCCTCGGTGAACCTGCGCTCGTGCAGGGTCGTCAGCTCGCGGGCCGCGCGCAGCACGGGATGATCGGCCTCGCCGCCGCGACAGGCGTGCAGCACTTGGCTTCTCGTCGGCAACAGGCCGCTCAACCGATGGTCCCCCGCTCCGCTCGAATCGACACCGGTTGGGGCAGTGCGGCACTCATCGGGCCGACCTCCTGGTGCAGGCGCGCAGGTAGTCGATGATGACCGCGCCGGACGGGCGGAAGGTGTCGCGCGGCGGGACAACCCAGGCGCGCGAGGGGGTTTGCGTGTCGGTCGGCGACGGCAGGGCGACCTCGCCGCCGAACGGGACGATGGAGACGTCCAGCCGGAACAGCTCGGTGAACAGCATGTCGTCCTCCGGGATGTCCGGCCGGCACAGGAAAGTCCAACGGCGCGAGCGGATATGGTCCACCACCGGGCCGAGCGGGCAGCCGCGGAACAGCATGTCGTCGCGGATGCGCTGGCCCAGGCCGGCCGGCATGGTGATCGCGCCGATGAGCCCGACCTTCACCACGATCCGGCCCGCCTCCGGGTGGATCCCGGCGGGTAGACCGCAGGTACGGCGGTAATACGCACAGCGCGAAACGGCGGTATCGGCGAACGTTGGATCGTGCATAACCTCGACTCCCCTCGATCGGACGCTTGGTACGCCCGGTCCGGGTGGACCTGAACCCGCTGTCGCCGATAAGGTTTCAGTACTTCTATGACACGGACCGGGGCGCGCGTTCAGTCAAGCACCGGAAATGAGCGGCGGGAAATGTTCTCAGGGGTGGAATCTGGTGAAAATGCCCAAGGTTCCAAGAATTCCCGCCAAAAGGTTCCAGTTGCATACCTGGCCAATAGTGAGGCTACGAAAGGGAATTGCCGTGACCCCGACCGGATCTACCATCCCCCGGCGCATGCTGGCGCGTCAGCTACGCGAGCTCCGGGAGAGCGCAGGCGTCAGCGCGGAAAGCGCTCGCCAGGCGATAGGAGTGGGTAAACAAACACTGTGGCGGATGGAGACGGGGCAGCACGTCCGGTTGAATCCGCTGTTCATCGAGCGACTGTGCGCGGTGTACGGGGCGCCCGAGGACGTGACGCGCATGCTGCTCGGATTGGTGGCGGAAACGCGCCGCACCGGATGGTGGCAGACATATGGAAATTCCATTCCGGAACATTTCAGTTTGTTCGTCGGGCTGGAAGAGTCCGCGAAAAGGACCGTCTCATACCAAACGGTGCTGCTGCCGGGGTTGTTGCAGACCGACGCCTATCGGCGTGCGATGATCGCGGTCGATTCGCCCGCGATGCCCACCGCGGAGCTCGACCAGCGCCTCGAATTGTTCACCCGGCGCAAAGCGCGGCTCACCGACTCCGACAACCCGCTGACCTTCGACGCCATCGTGGACGAGGGCAGCCTGCGCCGGGCGGTCGGCGGCCCGGCGGTGATGGCCGAGCAGCTCGACCACCTCGCCCGGGTCGGTGAGTTGCCGAACGTCTCGGTGCGGGTGGTGCCGTTCGCGGCGCAGGCGTACGTGGGTCTGGCGGTCGGGCCGTTCGTGCTGCTCGAATTCGCGCGGCACCCCACGGCTCCGCTCACCGAGCCGCCGGTCGTCTACCGGCCGGGCCGCACCGGCTCGGAGTACCTCCAGAAGACCGAGGAGGTGCGGCAGTACCAAGAGGCGTATGCCGTTCTGGAACGTTGCGCGCTGGACGAATCCGGTAGTCGCGCACTGATTCACGGGATCGCGAAGGATCACGCGACATGAACGCCACAGGACACGTCGTCACACTCGGCCCGGCGCGCGGCTGAGCCGAGGACGGGAGCCGGGCGCGGGACTTCGTTCACACGAGGTCCCGCGCCCGCCCTGCCGACGCTCTGCCACGGCGTCGACCTGCGGCGGGACTCGCTTGCACCCAGGTAGGCGCATCGGTAGCGTCAGCATGAGCTGACGAGGGGGCGGAGAAGCCGGTCCGGCCCCGTGCGTTCTTGTCGAGCACCGGCGGGCGAAGGATCCGATGACGAGCAGGTCGAACTCGTGGCGGGTGGTTGCCGTTGGGTGTGGTGCGGTGGTTTTGCTTGGGGGGTGTGGGCCGTCGGACGATGGGGACGGAAAGGCGGGGAGTTCATCCACATCCAAGACGAGCGTCGCCCCAGACGTGCCTGCTGGTTACGACCCGTGTAAAGACGTCCCGCAGAGTGTGTTGGACTCAGAGAAGCTGCTGGACAAAACGCCGGATAACTCCAGTGTCGACGGCGGAATCAAATGGCGCGGCTGCCTGTGGGCTCAAACAGACGGATACGCAGCAAGCATTCAGACGACGAACATCACCGTCGAAATGGTGCGCGCACGGCATTTCCCTGATACCCACGAGTTCAGCATCGACGGCCGACGAGCCATCTCTTCCCGGCAGTCCACAGACCACCCGGACGCCGCCTGCACTGTGGATGTGGAGATGAAGGGTGGCAGTCTCGAAGTCAGCCTGAGCAATCCACCGTCGCGACGTAACACCGGACAGCTCGACACGTGTGAACTCACGCGGAAGCTTGCGGAGAAAGTCGTACCGACCATGCCTGCGAACGTGTAAACCACAAACCGCGACAGGACGACTGGGAGGGAAGGAACTATGGGGGACGAGCCGAACACATCGCCTCGACCGATGGAAAATCTGGTCAACGCAGCCCGCGAAGGTCAACTGGCGGTACAGATGAAGCCTGAGGACTTTGTCTATATCGACCGCGACTGCGACTACTTCAAGCGCACAATCCAACGTATCCAGAGGATCGCGGAAGAAGTGTCGGGCCAACCCAGTTGGGGACTTGGCGAAAGCAACAGACAGATGGTGTCTGCAGGCACAGTGGTTGATCGTTTCAAGGGCAAGGCCAAGACGGCGAAGGACGGCAACGATGTCTACGCGGTCATGGAGCAGCACTACAAGATCGTCGAAGATATCCAAACGACCTATCGCTCCGTCCGCGAGCGAATGATGCAGGCGGACAGCAACTTCGCCGCGGAGTTTACCCGCCTGAACGAAACCCTTCCCGAACGACCACCCGCCCAACTCCCAGCTGGCCCCTACCTCCTCCCCGACGGGACAGCACGATGACCGGATACGAACCACCACGAATCCCGGGCGGGGGCGAGCACACCGACAGTTGGGGCCATACGGAGATCAAGGACGCCTTCGAGCCGCTCGACACGACCAGCGCCATCGAGCAGGCCGAAAGGTACTGGCAGATGCACCAACTCTGGGAGCAAGGCGTATCAACGTTCGCCCGCTCCATCCAGACCTCCATCTCCCAGGCGTGGTCCGGCCCAGCTGCGGAAGCCTCCAAGAACTCGATCCAGACTTACGCGACGGACGCACACACCCTCACCCCCGCGCTGGCCGAGTTGCACACCCGCGTCCGCGACGCCGCGACCGCGATCGTCAATACCAAGAAGGCGATTCCCGACACGGTCAACACCTCGATCAGGTCCCGCATATTCCATCCGAGCCGCTGGAATCTGGATCGTGAGCAGTCCGAGGAGACGCAGAAGGCGCGTGTGGCGATGAACGAGCACTACGTGCAGCCGTTCAACCAGATCGACGGCAAGATCCCGGTCCTGCCCACGCCGACGAGCCCGACCAAGGCCCTCGACATCACCCCGCCGCCCGGCGGCTACAAGACAGACGAGGGCGGCACCGGCGGCCAGCCGACCCAGCCGAAAACCCCTGGCACCGATCCGAATTCGAAGGCTCCCGGCGACAACAACGGCGGGCAGCCCGGCGACCCGTCGAACCCGAACAAGGAGTCGACGGAGCAGCCGAAGACGGAGCAGACCACGCCGGCCTCCACCTCTCCGAGCAACACCCAGACCACCCCGGCGAGCACCACTCCGACGACGACCAACCCGGGTACCCCCACCTCCACCGATCCGACGAAGACGGTGCCGACGAGCACGGGCACACCGCACTCCCCCGGCACTCCGGGCAGTCCGACCACCCGCAGCCCGAGCAGCCCGGGCTCGCCGACCACGCGGACGCCGCAGCCGGGCCGCAGCGTCCCCGGCACGCCGTCCACCCCGGGCACCACGGCCAACCCGGCCGCAGCGGCCGCGACCTCAGCGACCCGCGGCGCGACCGGCACGCCCGGCGTGGGCGGCATGGGTGCGGGCGCGCGCGGCGGCAAGTCCGAGGACGACTCCGAACACAAGATCCCCGACTACCTGATCACCCAGGAGAACACCGACGAGCTCCTCGGCGAGCTCCCGAGGACCATTCCGGGCGGCGTGATCGGTGGCGACATCCCGACGTGAACCGCAGGCCCCGCGACGAGCCGATCCGCCCGTCGCGGGGCAGTGCGCCCTGTTCCGGGCGGCACTCCGCTCGCCGCGAGACCACGACGCGAGCCGGCATACGGCGGCCTAGTGGCGTAATCCCCTCGCGCGCAACACTTATCGAACGCACGACCTGAAGAGATCGGACCGGCATGGCTGAATGGACTTGGGAACCAGATGATTTCGCGGCTCTCTGGTATTCCGACGCCCATGACCGGATTCCCAGCCCGCTGCGCTACACCAGCCGTTTCGCCCTGCGCGACGAGTTCGCCGCACACCGCCGCGCCGTCCTCGACCGCTACACCGCCGACGAGCTGGAGGAGATCCAGCTGGCGCTGCACACGCTCGGCACCTCGGAGCTGCGCATCGAAATCCTCGGCGGCACAAGTAAACACAAGAACAGCACCGGCCCCGACGACCTGCGCGAGTACCGAATCATCGGCGCGCGCAACGCTTATCACGCGGTCACGCTCATGCAGGGCGGCACCGCGACCGAGCACGGCCCGATCCGTGTCCGCCTATTCGGCCCGGAATCGCTGCCCGCCCGCATCGTCCAGTCCATCCCGTCGTGCGCGCCGGGCGGGGCCGCGCCTGCCACCTTCCACCCCGACGATCTCGCGCCCCGCCGCGACGGACACCTCGAGGACGCGACCCACCAGAGTCCCCGCGAGCGGTATCAGCGCCTCCTGGGCCGCCCGGCGGACGGCGGCGGCACCGCCGTCCTGCTGACCGCTCCCCTGCACACCCACGCCCAGCCCTCGAACGTCCTGCAGTGGCACGACATCACCGGCGACGGCCGCTACACCGAGCTCCGCGGGTCGCACATCACCGTCCGGCCGACCGCTCCCGCTGATCTGGCAACCCAGTTCACCGCGTGGATCGACCGGGCGCGCAAGCGCCTCGAGGACGCGCGCGAGGACGCCTGGTAGCGAAGTGCCGTGGGCACAGACCCACCAGCGACATCAGGGCTACGCCGTCGACGGCAACCCTAAGCCCGCATAGCGCCGACCGCCACAGGTCAGCACATAAACGCCACCGCGTCGTCACCGGTCGTCCCGCTCGTTCAGCCGCGCGGCGTCGTTATATCGCCTCTGCGTGGTGGACATCGTCATCTCGAAGCAGTCGACGGCTGCCGAATAACGCGCACGACAACGTCAATTCGCCGATGCGACACCGACTTCCGATCAGCCCTGCACACCTGACCCGTGACACCACGAAACAGCCACTCGCACAGTCCAGCTGACCTAACTCAGCTTGCCTCACTCCGCCGCTCGGGGCCATTCGCCGGATCATTCACCCAGGCACCGATCCACGAATGGCTCGCCGCCACTTCCTCTTCCCGCTCCGACCGCGGTTCGTCCGGACCGTCCGATATATACATTCGGAGCACCGGCGCGGATTGCTCGGCGACGGCGAGGGCGAAATCCGATTGCGGGCTCTCGATATGAGACGGTGCGGGCACTACTTCCTCGGGCACGGCGTCGGCGGGTGCGGTGCGTCCGTCGAGCAGGTTGAGTGCCAGTGCACACAGGACAATGATTGCGCCGCCCGCGATTCCGCTCCAGGTGGGCACCTGCCCGAAAAACAACAGGCCGAACAGCAGGCCCCACACGCATTCGACGGTCAGCATGTTGCCGCTCAGCACCGGGTCGAGGCGGTCGAACGCGTAGTTGATGAGGAAGACGTTCAGCACGCTCAGCATTCCGGCGAGACCGACTGCGGCCCAGAGCATTAACGCGGGCGTGTGCTGCGGAACGTGTGGGAGTCCGTCCGCCTGCACCACGGAGGTGAGCACGACACCGACGGCTCCGACGCCGAGGGTCAGCGTGGTGAGCTCGTGATTGTTCAAAGAGCCGTCGTGCCAATCACGGCCGAGATAACTCAGCGACATCGCCACCATGGCGACCAACGCAATCAGATTGCCGTAGTTCAGCGAACCCGCGGCATTTCCGCCGAATCCGGACAGGATAGCGACGCCGACGGCCGAGCCGCCGACGAACACCACTCGAACCGCGGACACGCGCACGCTCCGCAGCAGCATCCCGAGCGCGGAGACCAGCGGGAGTGCGGCGATGAACGAAATATCGCTCACCGCCGTCATTCCTGCGGCCTTGGAAAACAAAGTGGTACCTACCACGTACAACAGGACGGTGCGTCCGACGAGCACGCACCATTCCCGTACGCGGATCCGAAGCATCGCGCGCCATCGGATCCACCGACTGAATACGACTATCGCGATGAAGAACGCCAGGCCCGTGCGTAGATAGACCTGTTGGGGCGGGGTGAAACCGTTTCCGAGATAGCGGGACAGGACCGTGAGCATGGCAAAAGACGCGGTTAACAGGACCAGCGCTCCGATACCGCGCAGGTCAGTTGACTGTCTGCTTTGTACGATCGCGGACCCGTTGATGTTGCTCACATTACCGACGTGAGCAACACCGGGAACCGTACTCCCGGGTATTTTTCGTGACCCGCCGCAGCTACAACGGTATGGGGCTAAACGAGCCCCGCTACGGCGTCACGTCCCCGTGCGTGCCTCAGTTATCTGTGGGCATTGTCGACTAGGCGGAACCCTCCGCGGCATGGGAAAGCAGTACATGCCGTCGGTCCGTGCGGCAATGGCAACGCCGCCCACGGGCCAGCCAGCCGGCCAGGACCCAGGCGACGGCCAAGACCGTCACAGCTACGGTATTCATTGCGGAGGCGCAGGTCACGAAGGTGGCAAGGGCAGTAACCGCAGTCGCGATAGGCGTCATTACGTGCACCAACTTATGGGCGAATGACACGTGGTCATCCTCGTCGGCGGTGCACTCCGGGTTGGACAGAACCCTGCCGACGATGACGATTTTTTTCATGCCCCCCAGCGTGCCGCCGATTCGGTCAACCGGCCAGGAATCCCCCGCGCTTGCACGCCCCGCGCGCAGAACCGCCTGATTATGGACGAAAGACCAGGACAGGGATACCGTCGGAAGGGCGGACAACGCGGAAACCTTACGCGTGTTCGACCATGGAACAGGATCTGGACATGTTAGTCAGCGAGCATCAGCGAGCGAACCGACAGCCGATCACAACAACACAGTGTGCCCTTGCCTGTGACGGGTGGAGTCATGAGCGGGTGTCGACAACTGAATCAACAGAACAGCGCGCCCTCGGGCATGCCGAAACCGCGTGTCAGCGCGGTCCGGTATTGATCGAGCGCAGCGAGACAACCGACAACACAGCGTGCGTTCGCACAGTACGGAGCTGAACGCGGCAAGGGGGAAGTCATATGAACGGGCCGCACAGCATCGCGTGCGGGAGGCGGGTCGTCCGCGAGTACGAAGCTGCCGGTGGATCGACGTGGGATCAGGTGCACGCGGTCCGGTCGCATTGCGGAGTGTCGCTGTTGCGCGCCCATCGGATCGCCTACGGGTTCACGCTCGTCGACGTCGCGCACCGGTTGCAGACAATCGTTGCCGCGGAAGGCTCTTCGTGTCGAGGCCTGTCGCATCAGAGCGTATCCCGTTGGGAGACAGGGCTGGACATGCCGTCGTATCAGTTCCTCGACGCGCTGTGCCAGTTGTATCGGACCAGGCCGGACCGGCTCGGCTTCGGCCACGACTACACCGACGACGACGAAACCCCTTCGGTGTCAACGTCGAGCCGCCTGATCGTCACCCCCGCTTCCCATGTCGGCTCCACCGCGCGCGACACCGTCCGCATGCTGGAGGAAGGTCTCGAACTCAGCGGCTACCTCGTATACGTCCAGCCCCCTTCGGAATACATTCCGGCGCGCATGCGCGATCTGGCTCAGGTCCAGCAGGTGAAACTCGCCGATCACTCGGCGGATCTGCACCGGCGCCTGCACCGCATCGAGGCGATCATCGCCGGGCTCATCGCCTTTCGGCTCAACGACGTCGCCGACCTGCACGACACCTTCATGTGGTTCGCCAAGGCGCGCCGCGCCGCCCGCCAGGCGGGCGACCCCACGCTCGAGGCGTGGCTGGCCGGCCACATGGCGCACACCCACGAGTGCTACCGGCACGCCCTCGATCAGGGTTTGGCCGCGGCACGTTCGGCGCAGGCGGCCAGCGGGCGCGGCCCGACGGCGCCCGGCGTGTTCGGTCTGCTGGCCGAGGCGGGCATCCAGGCCAGGATCGGGCGGCGCCGAGACGCTTTGGAGGCGGTCAAAGCGGCGGAGCGGATGTTCTCCGCGCTGCCCGACACGGCGACGACCGACGACAACCTCGGCACCTCCGAATACATTCTGCGCTGGCATCAGTCGCACGCGCTGAGCTCGATCGGTGACTGGCGCGCGGCCGAGTCGATCCGCGATCGCATGCTAGAGCTGCCCATGGCCGAGAAGGACAAGGTCGGGCGCGCGCTGCTGGATCTCGACATGGCGACCCTGTGGACTCGGCAGGGCGAGCTGGACCATGCGCGCGAACAGATTCGGCAGGTCTGGACGTCGCTGCCGCCGGAACTGCGCGTGGGTCAGGTCCGCCGGAACGTCTCGCAGCTCGTGGTCTCGCTGCCACAACCCATGCGCGACAACATCATCGAGCGGTGAGCCGCGCCGGTCGCTCAGCCCGGCGGCAAATGGGCGCGCTGGTCGTAGGTCAGGAGCCGATAGCCGTCAGAAGTGCGCTGCCAGATCGTGATCGAGCCGTTGCCCGCGAGGCCCGCCTCTGAGATCTGCAAAACCTCTGTGTCGGTGAGGTTTTCGAGTAGCTGACGCAGGAACAGCACGATCGCGTCGTGCGCCACGATCAGGACGCGGCGGTGGCGACGGTCGTCGGCGAGGTCCGCCACGACGCCGCGCAGGCGGTCCGCGACGTCCGCGAACGACTCGCCACCGGGCGGCCGATAGCCGAGCGGATCGCGCGCCTCCTTCGCGAATTCCTCGGGAAAGCGCGCACGCACGGCGGCGGGCGACAGGTGTTTCAGATCGCCGCGGTCGCGGTCGTACAGACGCTGATCGATGCGCTGGCACGGCGGATCGCGATGCGCCGCGCGCAGTTCCCGCTCAATGCCTTGCCAGGTCCGCACGGCGCGCAGGTACGGGGAGCAGAGCACCAGGTCGGGTAGCCGGTCCGCGTCGAGCAGGGCGAACCACCGGCCGGTGGCGGCGGCCTGCCTACGACCCAGCTCGGTCAGGTCGATGGCCATGTCGTCGGGCTCGAACGGTGCGCTCGTCGCGAAGGCTGCGTTAGCCGTGCTTTGGCCGTGCCGGACCGCGTACAGCAGGTCGACCGCGCCGGAGTTGTCCGGATGCGGACAATCCGCCGATCCAACGCGCGGCCAATCCCTTTCACGATCAAATCGCAACCCGCCCCCCTGTATTCATACCGCGCCATTAATCCACAGACCCACCGCACTCTTCACAGAGGGTAGAAGACCTGTGAACGGTGCGAGAGG
The DNA here is from genome assembly GCF_000308715.1 of Nocardia tenerifensis NBRC 101015. Lineage (GTDB taxonomy): Bacteria > Actinomycetota > Actinomycetes > Mycobacteriales > Mycobacteriaceae > Nocardia > Nocardia tenerifensis. The sequence continues at coordinate 801 of NZ_BAGH01000116.1, read as the reverse complement.
TCTGTGGGCATAACGGAGCCCGCGCTGTCGCACACGCGAGGAGGCGATGGGGAGCATCTCGGACAGCGCTGTATGTGACCGCAGGAGGCAGGTTCGCGGCGGTTCCGGACCGCCGGTCGCGGTCGGGCAGCAGCCATTATGCGAACGCAAAACTCTTGCGGCGCTAGGGTTTTCGTGGCCCACTTCGGGACCGTATATCCGCGAACGGCGGTGGGGGCGGCCGCCTGCGGGGATATGGACTAGTCGCAGGGCCTGGCTTGTTTGCCGGCTAGCGCGTCCAAGCCGAGCATCGCCAATAGGGATTGGCAATCATCGGCATTCTGTGAATAGCTGGCGACGGTGCGTGCGGCCACCGCGCTCTGTCGCGCGTTTTCGGCCTTTTCATTTGCCCGCGCCTCGGCGAATTCGCCCGGTTCGTGGATGAGGGTGATGTGTCGTGCCGGGGACATGAATCTCCTTGGGGTTGATCGAAGCCTACAAGGCGCGCTCGCTCCGCGACAGCCGAACCGACCCGGCAGTTCGCTGGCGGGTGTCGAACGAGGACTGAGAGTGCCCCTCGACCGGCGACTGTTGCCGCCCGCGAGCCGGTCGACGGGTGGACGAGCGCGGGCCAGCCCACTTGACACCGATGCGGGGCGAAGTGCCTCGAGCGCGCCGGTCGATGGTTCACACCGACCGCCGAGGCGAAGACACGCCGGCCGACGGATCCACACCAACCGCCGAGGCGAAGACACGCCGGCCGACGGATCCACACCAACCGCCGAGGCGAAGACACGCCGGCCGACGGATCCACACCAACCG
>NZ_BAGH01000117.1 GCF_000308715.1 Nocardia tenerifensis NBRC 101015 | reverse complement strand
ATGGCGACGGTGGTCTCGACGATCGGCACCGGCACGACGTCGATGACCGCGCGGCCGAGGGTGTCGATCAGCGAGCCGCCTCTGGTCGCCGCGATCGCCTCGCCGACGCCGAGCGCCGCCGCCCCCACGGCCGCCGCCCCGACTCCGCGCCCCCGGTCTCCGTTCGTCAGCACCGCACGCACACCCGCTTCCAACCCGATCCTCAGCTGTCATCAAGCATTCTGCCCGACCGGCACTACCGGCCAGCCGCTTTCCCCCGCCGGCCGCCCACGCAGGCGATAACGTCGAAACATGAACCACCCGCTTATTCCGGACAGCCACGCCGACCTGCTCACCCGACCGCTCTACGGACACCTGGCCACCCTCACCGCGAGCGGTGACCCGCAGGTCACGCCGATGTGGTACCTCTGGGACGGCGAGGTGCTGCGCTTCACCACGACCACCGACCGCCGCAAGTACCACAACATCCAGAAGCACCCGCGGGTGGCGATCAGCATCCACGACCCCGATCAGCCGTACCGCTATCTGGAGGTGCGCGGCGAGGTCGGTCCCGCCGAGCCGGATCCCACCGGCGACTTCTTCGACGTGCTCGCACGCCGGTACGACCTGACCTACAACCCGCCGGTCGCCGACCACCCGCGCCGCGTCGTGCTCGTCCTGCGGCCCAGCCGGGTCAGCTACCAGTAGGTCGTTCCGCGGCGGACAGGGCGGTCAGTTCGCTGTGCACCGCGCCGAGCAACCTTTCGGCGTCGGCGCCGAGCACTCCGACCGCCAACCGCCCGTCGAAGGTGTAGACGAGGAAGGTGACCGCGGCGGAGGCGCCCGCCGATGGCCTGGGATGGGCTGACAGATAAACGATTTCGTAGTCGGTGAGCGTCAGGCCGGCCGGCGTGCGAAACGACGGAACGGCGCCGGTATTGGTGATCGCGACGTGCCCGGCGAGCGAGTGAATCCGGCTGTCGCCGAAGAAGTCCGGGAAGTGCAGCACCGACTGCTGTACGACGCCGTCGGCCAGGTCGTGACGTAGTCGCTCCGAAACCCGCTGGGCCAGTTCGAGTACGCTCGCCGAGGGATCGATCTCGGCGGCGAACGACGCGAGCCCGGCCATATTGGTGCCCTCGGCGGGCGCCACCGGCGGATCGAGTCGCGGCCGCATGTCGACCGGGTACAAACAGCCCAGATGCACCGGACCGCCTGCGGTTTCGGACGCGTACGCCCGCAGCAGCGCGGCCGTCACCAGCCCATTGACGCTGACGCCCCGGTGACGGCCGAGCTCGATGATGCGCGCCGTCGCCGCCCGATCCAGCCGCGTGCGACTCGGCCTGGCCAACGCGCTGGGTCCCGAATCCCCCACGGACACAGGCGCGGCCACCAGCGGCCGCGTCACATCCTCGAATCCCGACACCGGGCCCGCGGTGATGCCACGCTCAGCGACGTACCACTCCAGCGATTGCGGATAGCCCTGCGGCACAACGCTTATCGGCGTGGCTTCGACAATGTCGGTGTAGAAACCCCAGAACCGCGAGAGCAGTTCGACGCAGTGCCCGGCGTCCGCGACGCTGTGATGCGCGTACAGCGTGACCCGCCACCTGTCCGCACCGGACACCACCGCATCCAGGTACGCCAGCTGCGTCCCCGGACTCACCGGCGTACCCGGCAAACCCACGGTCTCCGCATCCCCCTCGCGCACCGACGCCTCGTCGCGCGAATCCCCCGGCGGCAGAAGGTAACCCGTCCCGTCCCCGTCCTCCGCGATCCGGCAGACGATCACCGGAAACGCCACCTGCAATGCGGCGAAGGCCTCCCGCAACGCCGCTACATCGAGCACTCCCGTCACCGACACCGACCGGCCCGTGTAGGTGCCGTGCCGTACGAACCGCTGTTCCGACGGCGCCAGCACGCGCACCGCCGCATCCTCATCCCGCAACACCTCGCAAGCGTGCGGCAACACCGCCCGGGGCGCAAACGAGCGGATGCGAGACTGGACGGCATGAGTCTCGCCGCACACCTGGAGGAGCTCGGCCGTCCCCTGGTCGAGCATCAGCTCGACCACCCGACCGTGGCGGGCATCGCCAAGGGCGACCTGCCCGAGCCGATCTTCCGATCCTGGCTCGAACAGGACTACCTCTTCCTGCTCGACTATGTCCGCGTGTTCAGCCGCCTGGCCTGGCAGGCCCCGCCCGCGCACCTCGGCGACCTGGTCGATCTCGCACACGCCACCTATCACGACGAGCTCGAGCTGCACCGCTCACTGGCGGCGGAGTTCGGCGCGGATCTCGGCGGCGTCACCAAAGGCGTTGCCTGCGAGGCATATACGTCGTTCCTGCTCGACTCGGCCGCCGACTACGCCGAGGGCCTCGTCGCCCTGTACCCGTGCATGTGGGGCTACTCCACCCTCGGCGCGCGCCTCGCCGAGAACCCGCCCGCCGAGCCGCGCTACCGCCGCTGGGTCGACACCTACGCCGACCCCGGCTTCGCCGAACTCACCCGCCGCTGCGCACAGATGATCGACGAGGCGGGCGCCGACCCCGACCGCGCCGAACAGCTCTTCCGCGAGGGCATGCGCCACGAACTCGCCTTCTGGGATGTCCCGCGCTGAAAACCTCAGGGACGCAGCACGATCTTGCCGCGGGTATGCCGCTGCTCCAGCTCGCGGTACGCCTCCTGCACCTTGTCCAACGGGTACACCCCGGCGATCGGCACCTCGAGCGTGCCCGCCGCGGCGAGATCTGCCAGCTCGGTGAGCACGTCGATGGTGCCCGCGGCGGCATTGCCGTCGCCTTTCACGCCGTACTTCTCGACGGCGGCGAAGTTGATGATGGTGTCGATGCGCTCGACGGGCACGCCGAGTTCGACGGCGATGTCGACATAGTCGGCACCGAACGTATCGATGAACGCGTCCACCCCGTCGGGCGCGGCGGCCCGGAGCCGCTCGATCAGCCCCTCGCCGTACGCGACCGGCGTGACGCCGACCTTGCGCAGCCAGTCATGGTTCGACTCGCTCGCGATGCCGATCACCGACGCGCCGCGCGCACGCAGCAGCTGTACCGCGATCGAGCCCACACCGCCCGCCGCGCCGGACACGGCGACGGTGTCGCCCGCATTGGCCTCCACAGCGCGGATCGCCGCGAAAGCCGTTGTGCCTGCTACATACAACGCGCCTGCGACGTCCCAGTCCAGCCCGGCGGGCTTGGGCGTCACCTGCGCGACGGGAACAACGACGTGCGTCGCGTGACTGGCGCGTTCCTCGGTGAACCCGAGCACCTCGTCCCCCACCTCGAGGCCGCCGACCTCCGCGCCGAGCTCGACGATGCGCCCCGCGAAATCGGACCCCTGCCCCGAGGGAAACGTCGCGGGCCAGCGCTCGTGCAGCGCGCCGCTGCGAATATAGGCCTCACCAGGATTGATGCCCGCCGCGACCACGGCGACCACCACCTGCCCGGGCCCGGCGGTCGGCGTCGGCACCTCGGCCACCCGTAGCTCGTCTATCCCGCCATATCGATCGAACTTCACCGCTCGTGCCATGCCGCGCTCCCTTCGATGACTTATGGCCGTCAACTGCTCACCCGGCCCGGTTAATTCCCCCGCGGGCGTGCCGGAAAACCCCGCGCGCTTTCATCGGCCCGCGCGGCTTCGCGATTGGAGCGCGGATCGCCCGCGACCGCCTTACGCTGACACCCGTGGGTGCGGAGAATGTGCGGGCGTCTGATGCCGACCGCGAGAAGATCATCGAACGACTGCTGCATGCGATGAACGAGGGCAGGCTGACGCTGCACGAATACGACAGCCGCCTGCAGCAGGTGTACGCCGCCAAGACCTACGGCGAGCTGACCCCCGTGCTCGCGGACCTGCCCGCGGTGCGCGGTTCGCGCCCCGGCGAGCTGAAGCGGATCCCGCAGTGGGTCGTCATCATGTGGATCCCGTGGGTCTTCGTGAACATGCTGAGCCTGCTGATCTGGGTGGCCACCGGCGCGGGCTATTTCTGGCCGTTCTGGGTCGCGGTGCCGTGGGGCATGGCGCTGCTCATCCCGACGGCCATCGGAATCATCGTGCGCGCCAACAGTTCCGAGAACGAGCCGCCGAAACCGCCGTCGCCGCCCATGCCACCTGTGCCGCCGAGCCACTGAACGAGAACGACCCGCGCCGATCGGCCGGCGCGGGTCGTCTACGCGAAAAGCTCAGGCCCCCAGCAGATGCTGGGCCAGGTAGCCCTCGACCTTGTCGAGCGCGATCCGCTCCTGCGCCATCGAGTCGCGCTCGCGGATGGTCACCGCCTGGTCCTCCAGGGTGTCGAAATCGACGGTGATGCAGAACGGGGTGCCGATCTCGTCCTGGCGACGGTAGCGGCGGCCGATGGCGCCCGCGTCGTCGAACTCCACGTTCCAGTTCCGGCGCAGTTGCGCGGCAAGGTCTTTCGCCTTCGGCGTCAGATCGGCGTTGCGCGACAACGGAAGCACGGCCGCCTTCACCGGCGCGAGCCTGCGGTCCAGGCGCAGCACCGTGCGGGTGTCCACGCCGCCCTTGGCATTCGGCGCCTCGTCCTCGGCGTAGGCGTCGACCAGGAACGCCATCAGCGAGCGGGTCAGGCCGGCCGCGGGCTCGATGACGTAGGGGATGTAGCGCTCGTTGGTGGTCTGGTCGAAGAAGCTGAGCTCGGTGCCCGAGTGCTCGGAGTGCGTCTTGAGATCGAAGTCGGTGCGGTTCGCGACGCCCTCGAGCTCACCCCACTCGTTGCCCTGGAAGCCGAAGCGGTACTCGATGTCGGTGGTGCCGGCCGAGTAATGCGACAACTTCTCCTTCGGGTGCTCGTAGAGGCGCAAGTTGTCGGGGTTGATGCCCAGATCGGTGTACCAGGAGAAGCGGGTCTCGATCCAGTACTTGTGCCACTGCTCGTCCTCGCCGGGCTTGACGAAGAACTCCATCTCCATCTGCTCGAACTCGCGGGTGCGGAAGATGAAGTTGCCGGGGGTGATCTCGTTGCGGAAGCTCTTGCCGATCTGGGCGATGCCGAACGGCGGCTTCTTGCGCGCGGTGGTCATGACGTTGGCGAAATTGACGAAGATGCCCTGCGCGGTCTCGGGCCGCAGGTAGTGCATGCCCTCCTCGGACTCGATCGGGCCGAGGTAGGTCTTGAGCATCATGTTGAAGTCGCGCGGCTCGGTCCACTGGCCGACGGTGCCGCAGTTCGGGCACGCGAGCAGCTCCATCGAGACGCTGTCCGGGTCGTCGATCTTGTGCTTGAGCGCGTACGCCTCCTGCAGGTGGTCCTGCCGGAAGCGGTGATGGCAGTTCAGGCACTCCACCAGCGGATCGTTGAACACGCCGACGTGGCCCGAGGCCACCCACACCTGGCGCGGCAGGATCACCGACGAGTCGAGGCCGACGATGTCCTCCCGGCTGGTGACCATGGACCGCCACCACTGCCGCTTGATGTTCTCCTTGAGCTCGACACCCAGCGGACCGTAGTCCCAGGCCGACTTGGTGCCTCCGTAGATCTCACCGCTCGGGTACACCAGGCCCCGGCGCTTGGCGAGGTTGGCAACGGTGTCCACCTTCGACTTGGGTGCCACTCGAGAATTCTCCATCCACTACGAGTCCGGATTGTGCGTTCAGGCCATTGTTTTGCGAGGACGCAACGATACGGAGACAGACTATCGGCCCTGCCCACCGAGCCTTCCACCGCACGGGCAACCTCGCCGTCGGCGCGTCCGTTTGACATGCGCAACTGTGCATATCAAAATGGGATCGCTTTCCAATAAGGAGTTGGTGCCATGACCGCCGAGACCGCCGCCACCCACCCGCACAACCCGTACCGCGCGCCCGCGCCGGCGCCGGTGCCCGCGCGGACCGTCCTCGAGGACGCGGGCGAGCTGCTGCGCGCGCTGGCCGCGCCGGTCCGCATCGCCATCGTGCTGCAACTGCGCGAGTCGCCGCGCTGCGTGCACGAGCTGGTCGACGCGCTCGGGGTCACCCAACCGCTGGTCAGTCAGCATCTGCGCATCCTCAAGTCCGCGGGCGTCGTGCACGGCGAGCGGTCCGGTCGCGAGGTGCTCTACGAACTCGTCGACGACCACCTCGCGCACATCGTGGTCGACGCTGTCGCGCACGCCGAGGAAGGGTGATCCGTGCCAGACAACAGTGTCGTCCCGCAGAAGCCGGTCGGCATCCGCAGCACCAGACAGCGCAGCGCCATCGCGGCGCTGCTCGGTGACATCGAGGAGTTTCGCTCCGCGCAGGAGCTGCATGACGAGCTGCGCAAGCGCGGCGAGGGCATCGGCCTGACGACCGTCTATCGCACGCTGCAGTCGCTGGCCGACGCCGGGCTGGTCGACGTGCTGCGCACCGACTCCGGCGAGTCCGTCTACCGGCAGTGCTCCACCGGGCACCATCACCACCTGGTGTGCCGGAGCTGCGGACGCACCGTCGAGGTGGAGGGCCCGACCGTGGAGGCGTGGGCCGGGGCGATCGCCCGCGAGCACGGCTTCACCGAGATCAGCCACACCATGGAGGTGTTCGGCACCTGCGCGGCCTGCGCGTCGGCGGGCCACCGCGACGGCACGTCCGCCGAGTAGTCCACGCCCCGGTTCGTTCAGCGGACCGGCCCCTGGTTAACACCGCGCTCGCCCGTGCAGATTTCAACGCGAACCGCCGAACATCCGGCCCACCCGGGTGTCATGATGCTCTGTGGTTCGCACATCTTCTGGAGGCAGCGTGCGCTCGACCATGACTTCATCCGCAGCTCCGGCCCGTAGCCGCCGAATCCGTTCCGCCGCAGGCGCTTTCGCGTTGCTCGGCGCGGCCGCGCTGGTGCTGACGGCGTGCAACGACAAGGCCGGGACGGCGACACCGGCCTCGACGACCACCAGCGTGGCCTCGAACGGCACGCCGGGCGGCAACGCCGGGCAGTCCACGGTCCGGACGGTCGGCAAGACGGGGTGGTACGAGGGCTTCGACATCACCGTCGACAAGGCCACGGTCGTGCCCGACCAGTTCGGCGGCGCGAAGGTATTGATCGACATCACCTACAAGAACACCACTCTCGACAACAAGACGCTGAGCAACAACACCTCGCTGCTCGTCGGCAACCAGGTCGACGGCGGGGCGAGCTGGGACAACCCGACGGTGCCGGGCAACGGTTCGGCGACGGGCAAGGTGACCACGCCGGTCAAGTCCGCCAAGGACGCCGAGCATCTGCTCGACACGATGACCCTCGTCTACGGGCAGGGCACCGACAACCAGACCAAGATCCCGCTCAGCGCCGCCGGCAAGGTGGAGAGCGAGCAGCCGAAGGAGTTCCCGCTCACCGGCACCCTCGTGCAGGACCAGACCACCATCGAGGTGACCGAGGGCGAGCTCGCCCCGAGCTACACCAAGAACGAGCGCGGCAAGGACGAACTCGCGCTGCACATCAAAATTACTGGCGGACAAGAAATTCCCGCAGGCGGGGCCAACATCTTCACCGAGTACTTCTCGCTGAAGACCCCCGACGGCCGCGACCTCGTCGCCGACGACCGCGGGCAGATCAACGAACTGCTCGAGGCGGGCAAGACCATCGACAACCCGAAGAACTACGTCGTCTTCGTCGTCCCCGCCCCCGCCACCGGCAACTACGTGCTGACCTACAACGCCAAGAAGGAGGAGGGCGCGGCCACCGCCCCGACCTTCGCCTTCACCCTCAACTGACTGCTCAAAGCTGTTGCGGCCGGAAGTTTTCCGTGAACCCAGCCCGGCCGCACACCTTGCGATCGAGCACCCGGTCGGACCTCCTCGACTCGCCGTCGCGCAGGCTGCTCCCCAAACACACGCACACCCTTGATTTCCACACAACGGAATCGCATGCGATTGCGCGTGCGGGAAATCAAGGGTGTGCGGCGTTCAGTTCACGCTCAGGCACCGCGCAGCAGCCTTGCTCACGCTGACGGGCACCGGTGACCGTGGCCTTCAGCTCACGCTCACCGGTGCCCGATCTGGAGTACGTTTCAGCTTGCGCTGACGGGAACCGGTGCGGGAGTAGGCATTTCGACGGGGCGGCGGGTGCGGAGGGCGCCTACTGCCAGCAGGGCGACGGCGACCACGGCCCAGATCACCAGGATCACCAGCGGGCGTGTGGCTCCCGCACCGTCGAAGAAGGCGACGGAGCGGAGGAGGGAGGCGGCGGCGCCGGGCGGGAGGAGTTGGCCGATGGCGCCCCAGGGCTGCGGGAGGAGTTCGGGGGCCGAGGTGGCGGCGGAGAAGGGGTTGCCGATGAGCAGCATGGTCAGCGCGGCGACGCCGATGCCCGCGCGGCCGATGGCGGTGGCGAGACCGACGACGGCACCGGAGACGGCGAACGACACGAGGCCGGCGACGGCGGACAGTTCGAGGTAGGAGCCGGGCACCACCGACATCCACCCCTGGATGATCTCCATGCTCAGCAGCCCGCCGACGATGCCGAAGGCGACCAGCCCCAACGCTTTTCCGCCGACCGTGGGAATCAGCAGGGACAGCAGCACGCCCGCCGCGATGCCCGACATCACCAGCGGCAGCACCATCGCGCCGAACGCCGTGCCGCGCGGGTCGTCGGAGTCGGCGGCCACCACGTCGTCCACCCGGGGCGCGGGACCGCCGGACATCTGCTGACCGATCTGCGTGAGTTGTTGCGCCACAGCCGGACTCGCGGCGGAGGCGATCAGCACGCGCGGCGGTCCGTCGCCGGTGACGATCGCGCCGTACACCTCCCGGTCCTCGATGGCGGCGCGGGCGGCGGCCTCGTCGACCGGGCGGGAGACGTCGAAGGCGTCCGGATTGTGCTCTGCCAGTTTGCCTATCACCATGTCGGCCTGCGGGCCGGTGACCGCGATGGGCAGATCGCGCGGGGCGATATTGGCGGCGGGCCAGGCGAAGGCGATCAGCATCAGCGCCTGGAGCAGGGCGGCCCCGACACCGACGGCGAGCGCACGCTGCGTGGTATTCATGACGTTCTCCCGTAAATCGAATGATCGTTCTCTTTCGATGAGACATATCGTCGCGCGCACCCCTCGGCTTGTCAAGAACGGATGTTCGTTTTAGTTTGGAGGCATGCCCCGAGTCAGCGAAGAACACCTGGAACGCCGCAGGCAGCAGATCATCGACGCCGCACGCCGGTGCTTCGCCCGCAAGGGTTTCCACGAGACCTCCATGCAGGACGTCTTCGCCGAGTCCGGGCTCTCCGCCGGGGCCGTCTACCGCTACTTCAAGAGCAAGGACGAGATCATCGCCGCGCTGGCCACGCAGACGACGGTCACCCTGCGCGCGCTGATGACCGAGCTGATCCGGGCCGAACCGCTGCCGACCCCGGACCGCCTCGTGGCCGACCTGGCCGAGCACATGACCGCGCAGAGCGGGCCCGACGGCATGCTGCGGCTGGCCCCGCAGGCGTGGGCGCTGGCGCTCGTGCACCCCGAGGCCGCGATCTACGTGCGCGAGGCGATCCTCGGCATCCGCGACCGCTGGCAGGAGTACACCGAGCGCATGCGGGAGGCGGGGTGGATCCCCGCCGACGCCGACGTCTTCGCCGTGACCACCGCCATCATGGGCGTGCTACCCGGATTCGTGTTGCAGCACTTGCTGATCGGCGACATCGACCCGCCCACCGTCGCCCGCGGCGTCCGCACGCTGCTGCCCTACGGGCCCTCCTCGTCGTAAGCGCCGCGCGGTTTCGGCATTGTTTTCTGGACACGGAAGCGGGTGCGGATCAGTGAGCCACTGCGGACCCGTCGCCGCGTCGGTGCCCCGAAACCGGGGAGAGTTGCGCGAACCGGTGTGGGTTGCGCCGACCCCCGCGAAAGATCAGAGACTGAACGCGATGGAGCGCAGGATCAGCGCGACGATGAACACCACCGTGAACGCGAGGTCGATGGATACGCCGCCGGCGCGGATGGGCTTCAGGACGCGGCGCACGGGGGCGATCACCGGTTCGGTGGCGGCGTGCGTCACCTCGCGGGGGCGCCTCGCCCAGTCGGGGCTGTTGCCGAGCGCGGCCATCCAATCGAACACCATCCGGGCGAGCAGCAACACGATGAACACCGTCAAGACGTAACCGAGCAGGGTTCCGATGAGGCTCATGCCGTACTCCTTCGTGGTGGCCGCGTTGGCCTTCTCACCTGGATCAACGCCGCGGGCCGTAGGAAAAGTGTCTGGTTTGCCGGGTTCTCAGCGGACTATCAGGTCTGGTGCGGAAAGCCGTCGGCGCGGTGGCCGGCCGGAGTCACACCGAGAAACTACCGCCCCGGCGGCCCATTGATCGCGGACACGGCCTGTGCCAGGGTCGCGGGGGTAGTTCCGTTTTGTCGAAAGGGAAACACACTGTGACATTCTCGAAGAAAACCGCGGCCGCGATGACCGCACTCGGCGCGGTGACCGCCGCCATCGCCCTCGCCGCCCCCACTGCGGGAGCCGCGGTCACCCGCATCGACGTCTCGCCCGGACTGAGCTTCGGCAGCTCGAACTCGTTCGGCACCGGATGCTCCTACACCGTCACCGCGACCGCGCGGCCGGGCATCGCGGTGGTCTTCCTAGACGAGGTCGACGGACTCCGCACCACCGACACCCTGAAGCCCGTCGGGCCCGTAGCGGACGCGAACGGAAAGGCGAGCACCACCTGGACGCCCGCCAAGAAGGGCGAGCACAAGCTCTGGGCCGCGGAGTACATCTCGGGCGAGACCTACTTCCTCACCACGGTGACCGTCGGGACCGGTGTCAACGCCGGGCCCGCGTGCGTCGTACTGCCGTAAACCCGTCGGCCGCACACCTTTCGGTGTGCGGCCGACTACGTCAAAGGCCAGCCGAGGCGTTCCGCAGCGCGCGACGTGTCGCCGATCACCTGAGAGCCAGCCGAAAGCGATCCGCAACGCGCGTGACGTCCGGCCTACCCCTCCTCGAGCTGGCCGAGATACTCCGCGGCGCGTGAGCTGTGTGGCCGACTACACCGGGCAAACCGGGAGCCGCGAAGACGTATCGAGGTTCGTGACGCCCTCGATCCACCGCGTCCCATCGGAGCTGGTCAAGCGGTCATGAGGAATTGAAGGCGGCATCGCCCGAGTAGCGTCCACTACCAGTTCTCCCTCGAGTTGGATTCACTGGGGGACTTCGAGACGGAACACTAGCCGCGGCGCGTGCGATATGCGGCCGTCAACGTCGCGGCCGGCCGAGGCACTTCTCGACGCGCACGCAAGTGCGGCTCAGCACCCCAGAATCAGCCGAGACACCCGGTAGCGCGGGCGATGTACGGCCACCGCAGAGTCCAGCCGAGACGAGTTCGGTGTGCCATCTCAGAGCCGACCGAGGCGTTCGGCGGCGCGCATGATGCACCGCCGACCATCTCCGAGCCGGCCGAGTCGCTCCGCACCGCGCGATGCACGGCATACCACCCCAGAATCCAGCCGAGATGCTCCGCGACGTGCGATGCACGGCCGACCACATCGAAACCAGCCGAGACACTCGGCAGCGCGCGACGCACGGCGGACCACATTAGAGCCAACCGAGGCGTTCGGCGGCGCGTGGATGCACGGGCCTAGGTCAAAGCCAGCCGAGGCGTTCGGCGGCGCGGACGGCTTCGGCGCGAGTGCTGGTGCCGGTCTTGCCGATTGCGGCGGACAGGTGGTTGCGGACGGTGCCTTCCGAGAGGTGCAGTCGTTTGGCGATGGCGCCGGCGGTCGCGCCGTCGGCGGCGGCGGCGAGCACCTCGCGTTCGCGTTCGGTCAGCGGGGAGGTGCCCGCGGTGAGGGTTTCGGCGGCGAGGGCGGGGTCGACCACCCGCAGGCCCAGCTGAACTCGGCGCACGGCGTCGGCCAGTTCCCTTGCGGGAGTGTCCTTTACGACGAAGCCGCTGGCGCCCGCGTCGATGGCGCGCCGGAGGTAACCCGGGCGGCCGAAGGTGGTGACCATGAGCACGCGCACGCCTGGATGCTCGGCGTGCAGCCGCGCGGCCACCGAAATGCCGTCCAGGCCGGGCATCTCCACATCGAGCAGCACCACGTCGGGGTTCGCGCGGGCGACGGCGTCGAGCACCTCGTCGCCGCGACCGACCTCCCCTACGACCTCCAGATCGGACTCCAGTCCGAGCAACGCCGCGAGCGCGCCGCGCACCAGCGCCTGGTCGTCGGCGAGCAACAGCCGGATCATCTAGCCCACTTCCCTTGTCGAAGAACAGTTTTCGCCAGCACTACGAGGGCATCGTGGCGCGGACACACAGTCCCCCTTCCGCCGGTGCGGACAGCGTGAGGGTCCCGCCCGCGGCCATGACGCGCGCCCGGAGACCGGCGAGCCCCGACCCGGACGCCACGCCCCCGCTCAACCCACGTCCGTCGTCGACCACCTCGATGCTCGACGCCGTGACCGTCACGGTGCAGTGCCGGGCGGCGCTGTGCCGGATCACGTTGGTGATGGCCTCGCGCAGCACCCAGCCGAACAGCTCGCTGTGCGGGGAGTCCTCGATCTCCGGCAGATCGGCGACGATATCCGCGGCCGCCAATGCCGTTCTGGCGTTGGCGAGTTCGCCGCGCAACGAGACCTCGCGCAGTCCCCCGACGGTGTCGCGCACCCCCGCCAGCGCCTCCCGCGCGAGCCGCTCGATATCGGCGAGCTCGGCCCGCGCCCGCGTCAGGTCCATGTCGATGAGCCGCTGCGCGAGTTCGGTTTTCACCGTGATCACGGTGAGCGAGTGGCCGAGAATGTCGTGCACGTCGCGGGCCACCCGGTTGCGTTCCTCCACGATGTCGAGCTCGGCGCGCTGCCGCCTAGCCAGCTCCGCGAGCCGCTCGCCACGCAACCCCAACTGCCTGGCCACCCATATACCGGCCGGAACGAGCGCCAGGTAGATCGGCATCTCGGCGTACCGCCCGCCGGGCGCGAGCATCGGAAGCAGCAGCATCGCGGCCATGATGACGAGGACGACGTACCCGGACTCGCGCATGGTCATGTGGAAGATGCCGATGACCGCGACGTAGAGCACGGTCGGCAACGCGACGCTGCCGAGCAGCAGCACCAGCGCCACGTGCAACCCGGCCAGCGCCGCGAGCACCGGCCAGATCCGCCGGTCGGTCGGCTGCTCGACCACGAGCTCGCGCGGACCGGCCCGGCGGAACACCGCGAAGGAACCCACGATCAGCCCGGCGAAGGCAAGAAAGGCCACGGCCGCGAGGGCCGCGACCCCGGTCTCGCCGCGCGACCACCGCTGCGCGATCGGCGGGATCAGCCAGGCGAGCCACACCACCGCCATCGCCACGCCGAACCAGCCGCGCCGCCGGGGCTGCACGGCGAACGACTGGTCGTCGAGCGCGCGATCGATGAGGGCGGACATCCCGCCCGCACGCAACGACGCGAGCCCCGACTTCACGCCCATGCCGTGCCCCTGACACGCCACGGATCGCGAGGAATGCGCGCGCCTGGGTCTATCACGAGGACAGACGGTACCGAACGACGATCGAACCGCGCCGTGCCGTGGCCGAGACGGTGACGGCATGACGCGACCGAACGACACTCCAGTCGCCCTGTCCACGGCTCCGCGCCACGACCGAGACGGTCACAACCAGGCGCGACCGACCAACGCTCGAACCGCCCCCTCCACCGTTGCGCGCCATGGCCGGGACGATTACGACGCGACGCGACCGAACGACCCTCGAGCCACCCCGCCCACAGCACCGCGCCACGACCGGGACGATCACGACCCAACGCGACCGAACGACCCTCGAGCCACCCCGCCCACAGCACCGCGCCACGACCGGGACGATCACGACCCAACGCGACCGAACAACGCTCGAACCGCCCCCTCCACGGCTCCGCGTCATCACAGACACGATCACGACCTACCGCGACCGAACGACACTCGAGCCACCCCGCCCACAGCTCCGCGCCACGACCGGGACGGTCACGACGCGGAGCTACGGACAACTCAGCGAGCGGTGTCACGACGGAACAGCATCGCCGATCCCCCGACGAACACCGCGGCCCACACCGCGACATTGAGCACCGCGAGCACGATCGAGCCGGTGCTCGTGTCGCCGAACGGTATCCGCGCCAGCGTGGCGACACCGTAGGTCGGGAACACCTTCGACACCGTCCCGAACCACCCGTGCAGCGGAATGAACAGACCGCCCGCGAACGACAGCGCCGCGAGGACCGGCCCGAGCAGCTGCATCACGTTCTCCGACGGCAGCAGGTAGCCGACGAACAGGCCGAAGGCGGCGAAGACCACCGACGTGAGCCAGGCGAGCAGGAAGCAGCTCACCCACGCGACCGGCGTCAGGTGGGCGCCCACCACCGCGCCGACCAGGAAGACCGCGCTGACCGAGACGAGCCCGAGCACCATCGCGACGGTGACCTTGGTGGCGATGTACGCGACGGGACGCAGTGGGGTGAGCCGCAATTGGCGACTCCAGCCCTGTGCGCGCTCGATCGCCACCATGGCGCCGCCGCTGGTGGTGGCCAGCAGCGCGCCGTAGACGGCCATCGACACCATGACGTAGCCGGTCACGTTGCCGGTGCCGAAAGACTGTGTGCGGAAATCGGATTGGAGGCCGAAGATGACGAAGAACAACGGCGGTATGACCAGTGTGAAGATCATCGTGCGGCGGTTGCGCAGCATCCTGCGCAGCTCCAGGCGCAGGAACGCGCCGCTGAAGCCGCCCAGCGGCGTGGGCCGGTGCCGCGTCGAGGACTGCGGGGCAAGGGTTGTCATGTCAGTGGTCTCCGGTGGTGAGCGCGAGGAACGCGGATTCGAGGTTGTGCGAGGTGATCTCGAGGTCGGTGGCGGCGGTCTCGGTCAGCAGGTGGCGGGCCACGGCGTCGGAGTCCTTGGTGTGCAGCACGATTCGCTCGCCGCGCACCTCTATGTCGTCGACGCCGGGCAGCGCGCGCAACTCGGTCGGCACCGCGCCCGGCAGGGTCGCGGTGACTGCACGGCCGGAGGCCAGGTTCTTGATCTCCGCGGCGCTGCCGTCCGCGACCACCCGGCCCGCGCGGACCAGCACGATCCGGTCGGCGTAGGCGTCGGCCTCGTCCAGGTAGTGAGTGGCGAACAAGACCGTGCGGCCGCGCGCGGAGTCCTCCCGCATCGCGTTCCAGAAGTCCCTTCGCCCTTCGACATCCATGCCGGTGGTCGGCTCGTCGAGCACGATGAGGTCCGGGTCCGGCAGCAGCGCGAGCGCGAACCGCAGCCGTTGACGCTGTCCCCCAGAGCATTTGCCGACCCGCCGATCGGCGATGTCGGCGAGGCCCGCCCGCGCGAGCACCTCCTCGACCGGGCGCGCGTTCGCGTAGAGCGCCGCGACGAGCCGCACGGTCTCGCCGACGGTGAGGTCGGGCAGCAGGCCGCCGGATTGCAGTACCGCCGAGATCCGGCCTACCGCAAGCGCTTCCGAGGGCCGCGCGCCGAAGACCGCGACGGTGCCGGAGTCCGGCGTGGCCAGTCCGAGAACCATGTCGAGGGTGGTGGTCTTGCCCGCGCCGTTCGGCCCGAGGAACGCCACGATCTCCCCCGGTTCGATGACCAGGTCCAGACCGTCGACCGCCTGCACGGCGCCGCCGCCGGGCACCGTGAAACTCTTACGCAGATCGTGCAGTTCGATCGCCGGCGCGCCCGAGCCCCGTCTCCCCGAACCGCCGGCCGCGGCGAAGACGGCCGCGGACGTCAGTGCTGATGTCATGCGTCAACGGTCGCGCATCCCGGCCCGGAACACCCCGCACATCCGTCACGCATCACCCATGACAGACGTCATGGGTACCTCAGGGCAGCAGCAGGCCCTGACGTGCGCGTCCGGCACCGGAGAGCACGAGGACGAGCATGGTGGCCAGGGCCTGATCGTCGAGCCCGGCGGCCGGAAAGGTGTAGCGCAGGATGATGTCGGCGAGCTTGTCGTGCGCGATGACGGTGAGCGAGCCGAACTGCAGCTCGTTGTTCCGCTCGGCGACCCGCTTGTGCAGCTGCGGCTTGACCGGGCGATCCCAGGCCAGCACGCAGGTCAGCGTCAGCACGTCGAGGCCGGGCGCTAATCGCACGGCCCGCAGCGAACACAGCGCGCCCTCGTATTCGAAGCCGATCGAGCCCTCAGGATCGACGCGCACCTCGATGTCGTAGAGCGACAGGCAGGCGCCGGCCCGCGCCTGCAGTTCGTGTTCGGGACTCACCGTTGATTCCATGTTCGTGCCGCCGTTCATTTGGTCCCGCCGAAGCGTCGGTCACGCGAAGCGTACTCGAGGCAGGCGGCCCACAGGTTGCGTCGGTCGAAATCGGGAAACAGGGTGTCCTGGTAGACGTATTCGGCGTAGGCGGACTGCCAGATGAGGAAGTTCGAGCTGCGGAACTCGCCGGAGGGCCGCAGGAAAAGGTCGACGTCGGGCATGTCCGGCTCGTCCATGAACTTCGCCACCGTCGCCTCGGTGACCTTCTCCGGGTCTATCTCGCCCGCCGCCACCCGGCGCGCGATTTCCCTTGCCGCGTCGGCGATTTCGGCCCGGCCACCGTAGTTGACGCACATGGTGAGGGTCATCACCGTGTTGTCCTTCGTCAGCTCCTCCGCGACCTCGAGCTCGTTGATCACGCTGCGCCACAACCGCGGTCGCCGCCCGGCCCAGCGCACCCGCACGCCCATCTCGTTCATCTCGTCGCGGCGGCGGCGGATCACGTCGCGGTTGAAGCCCATGAGGAAGCGCACCTCCTCCGGGCTGCGCCGCCAGTTCTCGGTGGAGAACGCGTAGGCCGACAGCCACTTCACGCCGATCTCGATGCAGCCCTCGACGGTGTCCATCAGCACGGCCTCGCCGCGCTCGTGGCCCGCGGTGCGCGGCAGTCCGCGCTCCTGCGCCCACCGGCCGTTGCCGTCCATCACCAGCGCGACATGGTTCGGCACCAGCACGGCCGGGATCTCCGGCGGCCGGGCCCCGGAGGGGTGCGGCGAGGGTGGACGAACGGTGCGGGCCGGGCCCGCCTTGGTCGCGGTGGAGGAGTCACGGCGCAGGATCACGGCCCCTATCCTGCCTGATGGTTGTGGAGACCTTGTGCGGGTCTCCGCGGACCCGTCGCTCAGGCGGGGGCTCGCACCGGGCCCGACCGCTCGATCAGCGACAACGTGCGCAACTGCCGCTCCAGATGCCACTGCAGATGCGCGGCCACCAGGCCGCTGGCCTGCCTGCGCACCCCGTCGGGCGCCGTCTCGACGAGCTCCCACTGCCCGCGCAGCAGCGCGACGAGCAGATCGAGCACCCCGGGTGCGGGCGTCGCCGAACCGGGCGGGCGGCAGTGCACGCACACCGCCCCGCCCGCCGCGACGTGGAACGCCCGGTGCGGGCCCGGCGTCGCGCACTTGGCGCACTCGTCCAGCGCGGGCGCCCAGCCCGCGAAACCCATGGCGCGCAACAGGAATGCGTCCAGGATCAGTTCGTGCGGACGCTGTTTGGCCGCGATGGCGCGCAGGGCGCTCGCGGTGAGCGCGTGCAGGCGCGGCGCGGGCGCCCGCTCCTCACCGGCCAGCCGCTCGGCGGTCTCGAGCACCGCGCAGGCAGTGGTGTAGCGGCCGTAGTCGTCGATGATGTCGGCGGCGAACGCCTCGACGGTGTGCACCTGGGTCACCACGTCCAGCGTGCGGCCCGGGTGCAGTTGCACGTCGATGTAGGCGAACGGCTCCAGCCTGGCCCCGAACCTCGACTTGGTGCGGCGCACCCCCTTGGCCACCGCGCGCACCAGTCCGTGCTGGCGCGTCAGCAACGTGACGATGCGGTCCGCCTCGCCCAGCTTGTGCTGGCGCACCACCACCGCCACATCCCGATACAAACGCACGCCTCATCCTCCCACGAAGATCCGACACCCCCTGGCAGGCACGGCATCGCCACTGCCACTTCCCGACGAATCCCGCGTGTGCGTCGGCGCGCTGCCCTATCCTTTTTCTCTACCGTACTGCTGGGGAGGGGCTTTCGGATTTGGACGACCTACTTGGTACCGGAACAGCCGCAGGTTTCCGGGCCACTCGCGAACTACTGGGCCTGCCAGTGCCCTGGTGCGCCCGGTTGTTCGCCGTGGCCGAGCGCACCGTGGAGCGCTGGGAACGCGGTGCATTTCAGATCCCGGACACCGCGGCCCGCGAATTGGCCGAGATCGCCGACGAGACCGAACAGGTCGTGGAGGCGATGGTCGACGCCATCGGCGCGGGCGAGATCTCGCCGCGCCTACACACGTATCGGACCAACGACGACTACTCGCGCCACGAGCCGGGCACGCGCTACCCCGCCACCTGGCATCGGGCCGTGTGCGCTCGGGTCATGACCGAGCTACCGCAGGTGGAGTTGCAGTTCGTGGAGTAGTCGAGTCAGGTCCGCACGATGCCGGCGACCAGCAGGAGCAGGGACTGCTGAGCCTCGGCGCGAGCGCGATCCTGGTCTTCGGCGTGCGCGACGATCAACGAGGCCTCGGTGAGGGCGCTCAGCAACAGCTGGGCGAGCACCGGGACGGGCACGTCGACGATCAGGCCCGCCTCCCGGACGCGCTCCAGGTGCGCGGTGATCAGCCCGAGGCCGTGCCTGCTCTCGAACTCGCGCCACGCCTGCCAGCCCATGACGGCGGGCGCGTCGGTGAGGACGACCTGCAGCATGGCCGGGCGCTGACAGATCTCCAGGAAGAGGCCGAGGCCGACCGCCATGCCGGTCATCACGTCGTCGGGGTCGACCGCGGCCATGGCCGCCGCGATCTCCTCGGTGGACTCGGCCTCGATCTGCTCCAAAACCGCGAGGAACAGTCCGCGCTTGTCGCCGTAGTGGTGGTGCAGCGCGCCGCGGGTGACCCCCGCCTCGGTGACGAGCTCCTCGGCCGAAGTCGCCGCGAAACCGCGCTCGGTGAACAGTCGGCGTCCGGCCTGTTCGAGCGCGGCCCTCGTGGTGCGGGAGCGGTCCTCCTGGCTACGGCGTGGCATGCAGCCGAGTGAACTCCAGGATCGACTCCGTGAGCAACTCCGGCTGGTCCTCGGGGAGGAAGGTGTACGAGTCGTCGATGACCTTCAGCGTCGCGTGCGGCAGGTCGCGAACCAGGCGCTCGGCGTAGGACATCGGGAAGACCTTGTCCTCGCGCGCCCACACCACCAGCACCGGGAAGTCGACCGCCGCGAAATGCGTCGCGGCCGCCAGCGTGTAGCGGCGGTGCGCGTTCTTCAGGAACAGCCTTAAATCCTTGCGGACCGCGCCGGACTTCATGGGACCTGCCAGGTAGGAATCGGCGATCTCCGGTGGCACAGGACGTTTCGCGACCAAGCCGAACACCAACGGGGTCGAGTGCAGAGCCCGAATCCGCGCGGACTCGATGAGCGGGCGCATCGAGCCCGGGATCCTGGCCAGCCACGAGAGCAGGGTGAACGGCCGCGGCAGGAAACTCTCGTAGCTGTCGACCGCGGCCAGCACCACGCGGCCGATCCTGGCCGGCTTGCGGGTCATCAGCACCTGGGTGATCGCGCCGCCGGTGTCGTTGGCGACCACCGTGACATCGGTCAGGTCGAGGCGTTCGAGGAAGGACGCGATGAGATCGGCGACGCCGACCGGGGTCAGTTCCAGGTCGGGGACCGCGATCCGGTGTGCGCCGAGCGGCCAGTCCGGGGTGAGGCAGCGGTAGCCCGCGGCCGCGACGCTCGGGACGACCTTGCGCCACAGATCCGCGTTGACGAGCAGGCCGTGCACGAAAACGATCGGCGGGCCCTCGCCGGTGTCGTGGTAGCGGATGCGGCCGCCGGGCAGATCCACCTCGTGTGCGCGGCCGAGTTCGGTGCTGATTCCCATCGTTCCTCCAGTACGTCGGGGTGGGTTCACTTTTACATACATTCCGTATGTATGTCTATACTTATGCTGGTTGTTCGGCGGATGGAGTCGCGCAGAGGGCCGCCGAACGTTATCGAGAAGAGGAGGCGAGAGCGGTCCCGGCGAGACATGGAAGCGCAACGCGAACGTGTCGGAGCAGCGAGGCGCACGGGCGTGTAGGTCATCGAACGCAGACGCGAGTGAGCGTCGGCGCGGAACCGCGAGAACCCAGTACGCAGGCACGGAGACGCAGACTTGACGGGGTGGAACAGCAGGGCACGCGGGCGTGTAGCTCGTGAGCGCAGGCCAGGGGCGCGGAGGCGGAAAGCGTGATGGCGCACAGCCCGCGAGACAAGCGCGAGCGCGTAGGCCGAGATGCGAAGCGTGGCAATGCGGAGCCGGGCCACGCAGCGCGCAGGCGCGGAGCCGGGGCGCGAGCAATGCGGCACGCGGCACACGGCACACGGCACACGACACCCGGCACGCGGCACGCGGCACGCGACACCCAGCACCCCGGGCACGCGGCACGCGACACCCAGCACCCCGGGCACACGGCACGCGACACCCAGCACCCCGGGCACACGGCACGCGACACCCAGCACCCGGGCACAC
>NZ_BAGH01000118.1 GCF_000308715.1 Nocardia tenerifensis NBRC 101015 | reverse complement strand
CGATCAGCAGGCAGGCCGTGCCCGCCCACGCGCCGCCGCCGAGGCCGGCGCGGTCGAGCAGCACGAAGAACAGGAGCGCGCCGGGCGGATGCCCCGACACGTGCGTCGTCCACGAGTCCGGCTCGAAATCGAGGATGCGGTCGGCGAATCCGCGCAGCATCGCGCCGATATCGGTGACCCCGCCGACCTCGTGCAGGTACTCGTTGGAGTCGGTGAGCCGGTCGGTGAAGCCGCGCCGCCAGCCGTCGATCATGGCCAGCGCGAACGCCCACGCGAGCGCGCCGCCCCACGAGGCCGCCAGCAGCGGCCGCCACGACAATCGCCGCGCGAGTGTGGGGCCTTGCAGGACAACGAGAGTCGCGAGGACGATCGCCGGAATCGTGCCCCAGCCGACGTGGCGGAGGAACACGCCGAAGATCGGTGCGGCGCCCGCGTACAGTTTGCTCCGCCACTGTTCGCTGGCGATTCGCGGAACCACGAAAGCGGCCAGGACCAGTGCGGCGGCGATGCCCGCGCCGATCAGGTCGCCGCGCAGGCGAACGCGTGGCGGGGTGGCGGTCGCGGGCTCGGAGACGTCATGCACGGCTAACACGATAGGTCGGTCGGCGGGCGGTTATCGCTGTTCCAGATGTGTTTTTTGACGATGTCACTGTTTCGTCACAGGTTTTTCGGCCGTCCGGCGGGTTCGAGGGCATAGCGTCTTGGCCGTGACTCGAACCCAGGTTGATCCGGCCGGAGTGACCGTGGTTATTCCCTGCCGAGACGAAGCTGACGCGTTGCCCGATGTGCTCGCCGCCATCCCGGCCGGGTACCACGCCCTCGTGGTGGACAACGGCTCGACCGACGCGACCGCCGCCGTCGCCCGAGCCCGCGGCGCGACCGTGGTGCACGAGGACAGACCGGGCTACGGGGCCGCGGTTCAGGCGGGTATCGCCGCGGCGCGCACAGAGATGGTCGCGGTGCTCGACGGCGACGGGTCGATGGACCCGGCCGAGCTGCCCGGGCTGGTCGAATTGGTCCGCGCCGGAGCTGATCTCGCGGTCGGGCGCAGGCGGCCGACCGCGGCGGGCGTCTGGCCGTGGCACGCGCGGCTCGGCAATCTGCTCGTCGCGCGCAGGCTGCGGCGCAAATACGGTCTGCCCGTGCACGATATCGCCGCCATGCGGGTGGCGCGGCGGACCGGGATGCTCTCGCTCGGCCCCCTGCACCTGCGCTCCGGGTATCCGCTGGAGTTGCTCGTCGGCGCGGCGGGCGCGGGGTGGCGGGTGGTCGAGCGCGACATCGCCTACCGGCCGCGCGCGGGCGGGGTGTCGAAGGTCTCCGGCTCGCTGCTCGGAACCGTGCGCGCCACCAAGGATTTCCTGGCGGTGCTGCGATGAGCGACTGTAGTGTGCGCCGCGAGACGACGCTGCTCGTCATCGCCAAGGCGCCGATCGCGGGATACGCCAAGACACGGCTGACGCCGCCGCTGACCCCGCGCGACGCCGCCCGGGTCGCGGCGGCGGCGCTGCTCGACACCCTCGACTCGGTGCTCCGCAGCGAGGTCACCCATCGGGTGGTCGCCTTCACCGGAGATGTCGACGCCGCCGAGTGCCGCGATGAATTACGCAGCGCGCTGGCCGATTTCGTGGTGATTCCGCAGCGCGGCGACGACTTCGGCGACCGCCTCGCCAATGCGCACGCCGACGCCGCCCGTTTCGGCGCCCCGGTGCTCCAGATCGGCATGGACACCCCGCAGATCGGGCCGCGGGTATTGACCAGTGCGGCACACCGACTCGCCGCGGGCAACGTCGCTCTGCTCGGCCCGGCCGAGGACGGCGGCTGGTGGGCGCTCGGCCTCCCCACTGCGCAACCGGCCCGCGTCCTCGCCGACGTGCCCATGTCCACCGACCGCACCGGCGAGCTGACCCGGAAGGCCCTGCGGCACACCGGTTGCCGGGTGCGCTCCCTGCCGACCTTCAGCGACGTCGACACGTTCGCCGACGCGATCCGAGTCGCCGCTCAGTCCACCGGCCGGTTCGCCTCGACCTTTCACGAACTACACGACCGTGGGCTGGTGCTGCGATGAACACTACGCGCACAACCGTTTTCGAGGTCGCGGTGAATCTCGGTGACAAGACGGCTGACCGCGCGGGCACGGGTGGTGCTGCGTCGAGCGCCACGGTTCCTGCCCGCTTCGCGGGTCGGGCAGGCGAACCGCATGGGCTGGGGGCGCGATGATTCAGGACTTCGACATCTTCGAGCGGGCGCTGGTCGGGGAGAGCTGTTGGATGCGGGCGGCGGATGGCAGTCGGTGGGAGTTGCCGACGGGGCGGTGGCTGGGGGTGGCCGATGCCGGTGATCGCCGGGCCGATCGCGCGCTCACGCGCTGTTGTGACGGGCCGACGGTGGACCTCGGCTGTGGGCCGGGGCGGTTGGTGGCGGACTTGATGCAGCGCGGGGTGCTGGCGCTCGGCGTGGATCTTTCGCCGATGGCGGTCGCCATCACCAGGTTTCGCGGTGCGCCCGCGCTGCGGCGGGATCTGTTCGGGCCGTTGCCGGGGGCCGGGCGTTGGTCCTATGCACTGCTGGCCGATGGGAATATCGGGATCGGCGGCGATCCGCGGCGCATCCTGGCGCGTACGGCGGACCTCCTCGCCCCGGACGGGTTGGCCGTTGTCGAGTTCGGTTGTCCCGGCGGCGGTTCGGTGATTCATCAGATGCGGCTGGAATCCGGTTCGCGGGTCGGGTCCTGGTTTCCGTGGGCCTCGGTGAGCATCGACCACGCGGAGCGACTCGCGCGGGCGAGCGGGTTTCGCGTGCTCGACACCGCGGCGGTCGACGGCAGATACATCGCGTGGCTGCGCCGCGACGGAGCGGCCGCGGAGGCGGGAGTTCGATGAGCACGCACGAAACCGTCGAGCGCAGTGGGCCGTCCACGCGACGGCGGCCTCGCGTATCCGACGCACGCGGTCCCGAGGTGGCCGGCCGCGTCGGCCTCGCCCTCGGCACCGCCATTCTCCTCTGCTTCGTCACCGGCCTGCTGAGTCACTGGATTCAACACCCGCCCACCTGGTTCGGATGGCCCGCGCACCCGGTATCGCTGTACCGATTCACCCAGGGGCTGCACGTCATCTCGGGTGTGACCGCGATACCGCTTGTGGTGGTCAAGCTGTGGGCGGTGTATCCGAAGCTGTTCCAGCGACCATTCCTCGGTTCGCCGCTGCGCATGCTGGAGCGCGGCTCGATCGCGGTGCTCGTGGGGGCGATACTGTTCGAGCTGTCCACCGGCCTGCTGAACATCGACCAGTTCTACCCCTGGAAGTTCTTCTTTCCCACCGCGCATTACGCCATGGCGTATGTCGCTCTCGGGGCGCTCGCGGTCCACCTGGCGGTCAAACTTCCGGTGATCCGAGATGTCCTGACTCGCCCCATCGACTCGAACCCGGCCATCTCGGTCACGGGCGGGCACGGTGGCTCCGACACCGACGGGCCTTCCGCTGCAGGCAGTACCGCCGGTGACCACGGCGAGACAGGCGGTGCCGGCGAGAGGCTCGGCGTCGATAGCCGGGACCAGGCCGGTAGTCACGGCGGGAGCGATCGTGTCGGAACTGCGGATCAAGTTGGTGCCGTAGGTGTTTCCGATGTCACCGCCCGCGCCGAAGCGGTCGGTCGTGATCGCGACGGGGCTGATGCCGGTGCGGTCGGTGACGCTGCCGATGGCAGCATGCCGTGGCATTTGTCGCGGCGCAGGGTGCTGACCGCGGCCTGGGTCTCCGCGGGCGCGGCCTCCCTGGTCATCGCCGGTCAAACCGTGCCGTTCCTCCGCCGGGCCGCGGTTCTCGCGCCACGCAGCGGTGCAGGGCCGCAGGGTCTTCCGGTCAACAGGTCGGCGATGGCCGCGGGCGTGCTCGAGCGGGCGCGGGCGGCCGACTACCGGTTGGCCGTGCTGGTGGGGGACCGGCGACGCGATTTCAGCAGGGACGAACTGCTGGCCATGCCGCAGACGAACGTCCGGCTACCCATCGCGTGTGTGGAGGGGTGGAGCGCGTCCGCCGACTGGTCCGGTGTTCGGCTGCGCGATCTGCTCGCCGCGGTCGGCGATTACCGCGGCGACGTGCGATTCAGCTCTCTGGAGACCGGCGGCATCTACGCCGAATCGGTGCTGCCGCAACGGCATGCGGTCGACGCGGACACGCTGGTGGCACTGTCGTTGAACGGGCAGCCGCTGCACGTGGATCACGGCTATCCCTGTCGGCTGATCGCGCCGAACCGGCCCGGCGTCCGTCAGACGAAATGGCTCTCGACGATCGAGGTGCGAGCATGAGCGCGATCCGAATCCTCCTGCTGCTGGCCGGTTTAGGCCTCGGCTGGTACGGTGCCACCCTGCTGCTCGACTTTCCCCGCGCGGATCTGCTCTCGGTCGCCCTGTGGTTCGTCGGCGGAATCCTGCTGCACGACACGGTTTTCGCGCCGCTCTGCGCCGCCGCCGGGGTGACCGCACGCCGCGTCCTGCCCGACGCCTGGTGGGCGCCGACGGCGTGCGGCGCGGTCTGCACCGTCGCGCTGCTGCTCATCGCGGCCCCGGTCCTCGGCCGCGCACACGCCGTGCCGGACAACCCCACCGTGCTCGACCGCGACTATCCCCTCGGGCTCGCCGTGGCCCTCCTCGCGGTATGGGCGCTGGTGGGCGTCGCACTGGTGACGCGACTGGCCGGCCGACGACGATCCGAAAAGCCAAGGAGCACACCGTGACCGAGTACAACGACCTGAGCGCGCTGTTCATCAACTGCACCCTGAAACGCTCACCGGAGGTGAGCAACACCCAGGGCCTCATCGACATCAGCGCGGGCATCATGGCGAAGCACGGCGTGCGCGTCGCGCACATCCGCGCCGTCGACCACGACATCGCCTTCGGTGTGTGGCCGGACATGACCGACCACGGCTGGCCCACCGACGAGTGGCCCGCCCTCCAACGCCAAGTCATGGACGCCGACATCCTGGTCCTCGCGGGTCCGATCTGGTTGGGCGACAACAGTTCCGTCACCAAACAGGTCATCGAACGCTTGTACGCCAACTCCTCGATCCTCAACGACCGCGGTCAGTATGCCTACTACGGCCGAGTGGGCGGCTGCCTGATCACCGGCAACGAGGACGGCGTCAAGCACTGCGCCATGAACATCCTCTACAGCCTCCAGCACCTCGGCTACACCATCCCGCCGCAGGCCGACGCGGGCTGGATCGGCGAGGCGGGTCCCGGCCCGTCCTACCTCGACCCCGGCTCCGGCGGACCCGACAACGACTTCACCAACCGCAACACCACCTTCATGACCTGGAACCTGCTGCATCTGGCTCGAATGCTGAAGGACGCCAACGGGATTCCCGCGCACGGCAATCAGCGCTCCGAATGGGACGCGGGCTGCCGGTTCGACTTCGAGAACCCCGAACACCGCTGACCGGACGCTGCCAACTTCGCCGGGGCCGCGCTTCTCGCCCGACATCGGTCGTAGACTCGGGGAGTGGCTATCGCTCAGTTGAGTTTGATCACTGTGAACTGTGCCGACAAAGAGGAGCTGGCCGAGTTCTGGGCCGCGCTACTCGGTGGGGAGATCGTTTATCGAGCCGATGAGCTAGCGGTGGTACACACCGAACGCGGGTCGCTGTGCGCGCTTCGTGTCCCGAATTATCAGCCACCGACCTGGCCCAACGGCGACATGCCCATGCACATTCACCTGGATCTGCGGGTGGACGATCTGGATGAGGCACAGGCGGAGGCCGAGCGGTTGGGGGCGCGGGCGGCCGAGGTGCAACCGGGCCCGGACCTGTGGCGGGTGATGCTCGATCCAGCAGGACATCCGTTCTGCCTGACCGCGCGCGCCCCCTTGTTGCCGGTGGGTCCTCAGCCGGAGAAGCAAGAGGAGAACTGAGTTCTCCCGTCGATGCTCGGCGGCGGTGACGCCACCACAGTGCGTTCGACAGGGCCGGTGACGATGCGCCACCGGCCCCGCCGAATTCCCGACTACCCGCGGAACGGGTACCGCCGGTCGAGATCCAGATTCAACTCGACCACATCGACCCGCGGCTCACCGAGGAAGCCGAGGGTTCGGCCCGCGGTATGCGCCCGCACCAGCTCACTCACCTGCTCTGCGGAGATATTGCGAGCCTTGGCGATTCGCGCGACCTGAATATCGGCGTACCTGGGCGAGATGTGCGGGTCGAGACCGCTGCCACTCGCGGTCACCGCGTCGCCCGGCACCGGAGTATCGACGGACGCCTCGCCGAAGATCGGCACGATGCGCCCCGCCGAGTAGTCCTCGCCCGGCTCGGCGCACTCCACCCGAACACCCTTGTAGGCCGCCAGAAACGGCGTCGCGGGGCACGCCTCGTTGACGCTCACCACCCGCGTCGGATGCGCGACATCGCCGTCCGCGCCGCGCGGCCCCAGCACCGAAAGCACCGCGCCCACACCGCCTTCCGTGCAGAACGGCCGAGCTCCGTCGACTCCCTCGCGCTCACCGACCTCCTTGCTGCGCGCACACACGGTCGACAGCAGACTCGGCTTCACCTTCGCCGGATCGGCGTCGAGGGTGTCCACGATGCTCTCCGGCCCGAGATTGCCGGCCGAGGTCGCCATGGGGTCGTACCCGTTGCTGCCCGCCGAGGACGGGCGGCTCTGGAAGTACTGCACGAGCGCCTTGCCCTCCGCGTCGGTGAAGGACTGCCCGATCAGGCGGGAGCCGACGGTCTTACCGTCGACCTCGATCAGCGAGCCGTCCGCCTTGTCGTGCAGGCCGGGAACCTGCGCGACCGCGAAAACCGCCAGCGGATAGGCGATTCCGGTGATCGCGGTGAGCGCGAGCAACGCGCGGAGTGCGGCCAGGTGTTGCCGAATCCAAGTGGAGAACTGCATGTCAGGACATCCCAGGGAGGAGTTGGACGACGAGGTCGATGATCTTGATGCCGACGAACGGCGCGACGATGCCGCCGAGGCCGTAGATCAACAGGTTGCGGCTCAACAACTTCGACGCGTTGGACGGCGTGTAGTTCACCCCGCGCAGCGAGAGCGGGATCAGCGCCACGATGATGATCGCGTTGAACACGACCGCGGACAGGATCGCCGACTGCGGGCTGTGCAGCCGCATGATGTTCAGCGCGTCGAGCCCGGGGAACAGCGCGATGAACAGCGCGGGCAGGATCGCGAAGTACTTGGCGATGTCGTTGGCGATGGAGAACGTGGTCAGCGCGCCCCGCGTGATGAGCAGCTGCTTGCCGATCTCCACGATCTCGATGAGCTTGGTCGGATCGGAGTCCAGATCGACCATGTTGCCGGCCTCTTTGGCCGCCGAGGTGCCGGTGTTCATGGCGACGCCGACGTCGGCCTGGGCCAGCGCGGGCGCGTCGTTGGTGCCGTCGCCGGTCATGGCGACCAGCCGGCCGCCGTCCTGCTCCTTCTTGATCAGCGCCAGCTTGTCCTCCGGCGTCGCCTCGGCGAGGAAGTCGTCCACGCCCGCCTCGTCGGCGATCGCCTTGGCGGTCAACGGATTGTCGCCGGTGATCATCACGGTGCGGATGCCCATGCGGCGCATCTCGTCGAACCGCTCCCGCATGCCTTGCTTGACAACGTCTTTGAGGTGGATCACGCCGAGCAGCCGCGCGACGCCGTCGCTGACCTCGCCGACGACCAGCGGGGTGCCGCCGGAGGCGGAGACCCCGTCGACGGTCACGCCGACCTCCCCGGGCACCGTACCCTCTTGTGCGCGAACCCATTCGATGACCGCGCTGGCCGCGCCCTTGCGCAGCTGGTGGCCGTCGCTCAGGTCGACGCCCGACATGCGGGTCTGCGCGGTGAACTCCACCCAGGTCGCGCCCTTCAGCTCGCCGGGGGTGCGCTCGCGTTTGCCGTACGCCTGCTTGGCGTACACGACGATGGAGCGGCCCTCCGGCGTCTCGTCGGCGAGGCTGGAGAGCTGCGCCGCGTCGGCCAGCTCGTCGGCCGAGATGCCCGGCATCACAACGAACTCCGCGGCCTGCCGGTTGCCTAGGGTGATGGTGCCGGTCTTGTCGAGCAGCAGCGTGTTGACGTCGCCCGCGGCCTCGACCGCGCGCCCGGACATGGCCAGCACATTGCGCTGGACGAGCCGGTCCATGCCCGCGATGCCGATGGCCGAGAGCAGCGCGCCGATGGTGGTCGGAATCAGGCATACCAGCAGCGAGACCAGCACGATCCCGGTGATGCCGTTGACGTCCAGTGCCGAGGTGTCCGGCACGCCAGGGTTGTTCGCCTTCGAGAAGATCGCCAGCGGCTGCAGGGTGACCACCGCGAACACGAAAATGACGGTGAGCGAGGCCAGCAGGATGTTCAGCGCGATCTCGTTCGGCGTCTTCTGCCTGCTCGCGCCCTCGACCAGCGCGATCATCTTGTCGATGAAACTCTTGCCCGGCTCCTGGGTGATCCGGACGACGATCCGGTCGGACAGCACGGTCGTGCCGCCGGTCACCGCGGAGCGGTCGCCGCCGGACTCCCGGATCACCGGCGCGGACTCCCCGGTGATGGCCGATTCATCCACGGAGGCAATGCCTTCCACGACGTCGCCGTCGCCGGGGACGACCTGTCCGGCCTCGACGACGACGTGATCGCCGCGCCGCAGCTCCGGTGCGGCGACCCCCTCCTCGACGACCGGGCCGCCGGGCGTCCAGTCCACCAAACGCCGTGCGACGGTATCGGTCTTGGCCTTGCGCAGCGTGTCGGCCTGCGCCTTCCCGCGGCCTTCGGCCACCGCCTCCGCGAGGTTGGCGAAAATGACTGTGAGCCAGAGCCATACGACGATGGCCCAGGCGAAGAACGTCGGGTCGGCGATGGCGAGCACGGTGGACCACACGGCGCCGATCTCGACGATGAACATCACCGGATTGCGCCACATGGTGCGCGGATCGAGCTTGCGCACCGCGTCCGGCAGCGAGGTCAGCAGCATCCGGGGATCGAGCGCGCCGCGGGGAACCCGGCCGGACTTGTGCGCCAGCTGACGCTTCGACTCGTTGAACTCGTCCGGAACGCTGGTCAGTTCCGTTGTCGGGGAAGTCATTTCAGTGTATTCCTTCGGCGAGCGGCCCGAGCGCGAGTGCGGGCAGGAAGGTGAGCGCGACCAGGATCACCGTCACGCCGACGACCATGCCGACGAACTGCGGCCGGTGCGTCGGCAGCGTGCCGATCGACTCGGGGGTGGTGCCCTGCCTGGCCAGCGAGCCGGCCAGCGCGAGCACGAAGATGATCGGCAGGAACCGGCCGAAGACCATGGCCAGCCCGAGCGCGGTGTTGTACCACTCGGTGTTGCCGCTGAGGCCGGCGAACGCGGAGCCGTTGTTGTTGGCCGCGGAGGTGAAGGCGTACAACACCTCGGAGAGACCGTGCGGCCCGGTGTTGAGCATGCCCGCGCGCTGGCCCGGCATGGCCATCGCGATCGCGGTGCCTACCAACACGATCAGCGGGCTCACCAGGAAATACGAGGCGGCGAGCTTGATCTCGCGCGGCGTGATCTTCTTGCCGAGGTACTCCGGTGTGCGCCCGACCATCAGGCCTGCCACGAACACGGTGATCACCGCGAGGATGAGCATGCCGTAGAGCCCGGAACCCGTTCCGCCGGGCGCTACTTCGCCGAGCTGCATGTTGAACATGGTCATCAGGCCGCCGAGGCTGGTGTAGGAGTCGTGGAACGAGTCGACGGCGCCGGTCGAGGTGAGCGTGGTCGCGGAGGCGAACGTCGCGGAATCGGCGACGCCGAAACGGGTTTCGACACCCTCCAGGGACGCGCCGATCGCGGTCGGCACGGTGCCGTGGTGGGCGAGCTGAAAGACGTTCTGCAGCACCGTGCTCGCCACCGCGATGGTGCCCATGACCGCGACGATGGCGTAGCCCTGCTTCTTGCTGCCGACCATCCGGCCGAACGTGCGCGGCAGGGAGAAGCTGATGAGCAGGATCAGGAAGATCTCCACCCAGTTGGTCCAGGTGGCCGGGTTCTCGAACGGGTGCGAGGAGTTGGCGTTGTAGAAGCCGCCGCCGTTGGTGCCGAGCTCCTTGATGACCTCTTGGCTGGCCACCGGCCCGCCTGGAATAGTCTGCGCTGTGCCGTTCAGGGTCTGCGCGACCTGGTCGTGCAGGTGGAAGTTCTGGATGACGCCGCCCGCGACCAGCACGATCGCGAAGACGAACGCGATCGGCAGCAGGATGCGGAGGGTGCCGCGCACCAGGTCCACCCAGAAGTTGCCGAGATCGCCGGTGTGCCTGCGGGCGAAGCCGCGCACCAGCGCGACCGCGACGGCCATGCCGACGGCCGCGGAGACGAAGTTCTGCACCGCCAGCCCGGCCATCTGCACCAGGTGACCCTGGGTCGACTCACCGGAGTAGTTCTGCCAGTTCGTGTTCGTGACGAAGCTGACCGCGGTGTTCCAGGCCAGCGCCGGCGTCATCTCGGTGCCGGGGTCGTGCAGGTGCAGCGGCAACCTGCCCTGGAGCAGCTGCAAGAAGAACAGGAACAGGATGCTGACCGCGGAGAAGGCGAGCACGCTGCGGGCGTACACGCCCCAGGTCTGCTCGACCTCGGGCTGCGCAC
Organism: Nocardia tenerifensis NBRC 101015; assembly: GCF_000308715.1. Lineage (GTDB taxonomy): Bacteria > Actinomycetota > Actinomycetes > Mycobacteriales > Mycobacteriaceae > Nocardia > Nocardia tenerifensis. The sequence goes on along the minus strand of NZ_BAGH01000118.1, from coordinate 2,409 downwards.
CGATGGCCTTGTAGAGGACGCGTTCGACGCGAGAGTGTTTGGCGCCGTTGTAAACCCGGTACATGTAGTCGCCGAGCGGCACATGCACCAGGGCGAGCGCGATGACCAGGGACGCCGCGAAGGCGATCCCCGCCGTAGTCGTGTTCACCTAGAACCTCTCGGGGAAGAGCAGCGCCGCGACCATGTACACCGCGACGGAGACGGCGAGCACCAGACCGATCAGGTTCGCGGTCACAGCCTTTCCACCCCTCGCTGGACCAGGCCCAGCAGGGCGAAGATCGCCACGGTGAGCACCGTGAACACCACGACAGACATGAATTTCCAACCTCCATCAAGCGCTCGTGTTGTGGAGCGCGCCTTGGCGAGTCAAGTCCTCGATCCGGCGCGTGCCGAGCTTCCTGACGACTCCTTTGCGCGGCGAATGCTGGCCTTTGCGCTTCCTTTACACCTCAGCTCGGGATAGCTGAAAGGATGCCGTCAAAGAGTTCCGGCATCCCGTCAACACACCGTAAAGATCGTCCGAATCTTTCGCGGCGGAGGTACTAGTGGAGGACCGGCCAGGCGGACCACTCCAGCGCAACCGGTGGTTCTGGTCGGTAGGCGAAAGGATGGAGATGTCAGCTGTCACCGTGGCCCTGCTCGTGGGGTTCGTGTGCTGTGCGCTGGTCATTCGGGCGCTCGGCGAGCGCGGCGCCGCACGGGGGCCGCGCGCCGTCGTCGTGGAGACCGACGACCGTGCCGGGTGGCGCGGCACCGAAACGGGGCGCTCGAATGCCTGAGATTCGCCCGCAGCTCGCCGGTCCGGCCCGCGGGTGCCCGGCTCCCGGGGCGCCACGCGCGATGATGGACGAGTGAAACGCGGGCAACTACGCATCTATCTCGGGGCCGCGCCCGGAGTCGGCAAGACCTACGCCATGCTCGGCGAGGCCCACCGGCGACTGGAGCGCGGCCGGGACGTGGTGGCCGCGGTGGTGGAGACGCACGGCCGGGCCAAGACGGCGGCGCTGCTCGAGGGCATCGAGCGGATACCGCCGCGGCTGATCGAGTATCGCGGCACCACCCAGCCCGAGATGGACCTGGCGGCCGTGCTGCGGCGGGCCCCGGCCGTGGCCCTGGTGGATGAGCTGGCGCACACCAACATTCCCGGCAGCAAGCACGAAAAGCGTTGGCAGGACGTCGAAGAGCTGCTCGACGCGGGCATCGACGTGGTGTCGACGGTGAACGTCCAGCACCTGGAGAGCCTCAACGACGTGGTCGAGCAGATCACCGGCATCCAGCAGCAGGAGACCGTGCCCGACGCCGTCGTGCGCGGCGCGGATCAAGTGGAGCTCGTCGATCTGACGCCGGAGGCATTGCGCCGCAGGCTCTCTCACGGCAACGTATACGCCGCCGACAAGGTCGACGCCGCGCTGCGCAACTACTTCCGGCCGGGAAACCTCACCGCGCTACGGGAATTGGCGTTGCTGTGGCTCGCGGATCAGGTCGACGCCGCGCTGGCGAAGTATCGGGCCGACCACAAGATCACCGAGCTGTGGGAGGCGCGCGAGCGGGTGGTGGTCGCGGTGACCGGCGGGCCGGAGTCGGAGACCGTGGTCCGCCGCGCGAGCCGGATCGCGAGCAAGGCGAGCGCCGAACTCGTTCTGGTGCACGTGGTTCGGGGCGACGGACTGGCCGGAGTCTCGACCGAGCGCCTCAACCGGCTGCGCGACCTCGCCACCAGCCTCGACGCCTCGCTGCACACCATCACCGGCGACGACGTGCCGAGCGCGCTGCTCGAGTTCGCCCGCGAGGTGAACGCGACCCAATTGGTCCTGGGCACCTCCCGCCGCTCCCGCTGGGCGCGCATGCTCGACGAGGGCATCGGATCGACCGTGGTGCAGCAGTCCGGCAAGATCGACGTGCACATGGTCACCCACGAGGAGGCCCATCGCGGCCTGCGGCGGGGCTCGCTCATGCCGCGCCAGCCCATCCGGGCCTGGCTCGCGGCCGTGCTGGTGCCGCTGGTGGTGTGCGGGATCTGCGCCGCGTTCCTCGACGGCTACCTGCAGCTCGGCGGGCTCAGCGCGGTCTTCTTCATCGGCGTCGTCGCCGTCGCGTTGCTGGGCGGCGTTGTCCCAGCGGCCTTTTCGGCGCTGCTGTCCGGGCTGCTGCTGAACTGGTTCTTCGCCGACCCCCGCTACAGCCTCACCATCGCCGAGCCGGACAGCTTCGTCACCGTGGTGGTGCTGCTGTTCGTCGCGGTCGCGGTGGCGGCGCTGGTCGACGCGGCCGCCAAGCAGACACGGCAGGCGCGGCGGGCCTCGCAGGAGGCCGAACTGCTGACGCTGTTCGCCGGCGCCGTGCTGCACGGCGCGGACCTGCCCAACCTGCTCGAGCAGGTCAGGGAGACCTACGGTCTGCGGGCGGTGA
>NZ_BAGH01000119.1 GCF_000308715.1 Nocardia tenerifensis NBRC 101015 | reverse complement strand
GAGTTGGACGTAATAGTCCATGCTGAACGCTCGCTGAGCCTGACGGATCAAGCCCAGGTACGAGTTGTTCACCAGCACATGGATGTACGGAATGTTGAATTGCGCGCCAACAGCCAATTCCTCGATCAGGAACTGGAAGTCGTAGTCACCGGACAGGGCGACGACCGTGGCGTCGGGGTCTGCCGTGGCGACGCCGAGCGCGGCGGGCAAGGTCCAGCCCAGTGGCCCGGCCTGGCCCGCGTTGATCCAGTGTCGTGGTTTGTAGACGTGCAGGAGTTGAGACGCCTGGATCTGGGACAGGCCGATGGTGCTGACGTAGCGCACGTCGGGGCCGAACGCCCGGTTCATCTCCTCATAAACCCGCTGGGGCTTGATCGGCACATTGTCGAAGTGAGTCTTGCGCTGCCCCAGCACCTTCCGGGCCCGCACCTGCCCAGCCCAATCGCTACGGTCCCGCAGCTCACCCGCCGCCGCGAGTTCACGCGCGACCTCGATGAACACCTTCAATGCGGCCCCCGCATCAGACGTGATCCCGAAATCCGGAGCGAACACCCGGCCGATCTGCGTCGGCTCGATATCGACATGCACAAAAGTCCGCCCCCGCGTGTAAGTCTCGACACCACCGGTATGGCGATTGGCCCACCGGTTCCCGATACCCAACACGAAATCCGACTCCAGCATGCTGGCATTACCGTAAGGATGCGAGGTTTGCAGCCCCACCATCCCCGCATACAACGGATGATCATCCGCGATCGTGCCCCACCCCATCAGCGTCGGCACCACCGGAACACCGGTCAATTCTGCGAATTCGACCAACAGCCCGGCCGCATCGGCGTTCACGATCCCACCACCAGCCACGATCAACGGACGCTCAGCAGCATTGAGCATCTCGATCGCCTTACGCGCCTGCCCACGCGTGGCCGCCGGACGATGCACCACCAACGGCTCATACGTCGCGATATCGAACTCGATCTCGGCCACCTGCACATCCACCGGCAGATCAATCAACACCGGACCCGGCCGGCCCTCACGCATCAGCTGGAACGCCTTCTGAAACGTCCCCGGCACCTGCGCCGGCTCCAACACCGTCACCGCCCACTTCGCCACCGGCCCCGCGATCGAGGCGATATCGACAGCCTGGAAATCCTCCTTGTGCAACTTGCCCACCGGCGCCTGCCCAGTGATACACAGGATAGGAATGGAATCCGCACTCGCCGAATACAACCCGGTGATCATGTCCGTCCCAGCAGGCCCCGACGTGCCGACACACACCCCGATATTGCCCGCCGCAGCACGCGTATACCCCTCCGCCATGTGCGAAGCAGCCTCCACATGCCGGGCCAGCACATGCTTGATGCCCCCATGCGCGCGCATCGCACTATAGAACGGATTGATCGCCGCCCCAGGCAAACCGAACGCCTGCGACGCCCCCTCCTTCTCCAGAATTAACACCGCGGCATCGACCGTACGCATCCGAGCCATCGTCAGTTCTCCTTATCCGCACGGCCACTCAACCGCTGCACCCCGCGCAGCAGCGCACTGTGATCGAGCGCACCGTCGCCGCTCGCCTTGGCCGAGGCCATCAACTGCTCCACCAGCGAGCCGAGCGGCACCACGACCCCCGCCTCCCGCGCCGCCGCCGTCACGATGCCCATGTCCTTGTGGTGCAGGTCGATTCGGAAGCCAGGCGGGAAGCTGCGGGACAGCATGTTGCCTTGTTTCTGCTCCAGCACCTTCGACCCGGCCAGCCCACCGCCGAGCACGCGCAGTGCGGCCTCGATGTCCACCCCGTACGCCTCGAGGAAGACCACGGCCTCGGCGAGCGCTTCAATATTCGCGGCGACGATCAGTTGGTTGGCCGCCTTGACGGTCTGGCCCGACCCGCTGGGCCCCACGTGCACAACGGTTTTGCCGAGCGTCTCGAAGATCGGCCGCGCCGCCTCGAAGTCCCCCGTGTCACCACCGACCATGATGGACAGCGCGGCGTCGACCGCCCCCTTCTCGCCGCCGGAGACCGGCGCGTCCAGCATCCGAAAGCCCCGCGCGGCAGCCTGTTTCGCGAGCTCCACGGTGACATCGGGCCGAATACTGGAGAAGTCGATGATGAGCGCCCCCGGCTCGGCGCTGTCGAACACGCCCTTCTCGCCGGCCAGCACGTCCTTGACGTCGGGCGAGTCCGGCACCATCAGACAGATCACGTCGGCGCCGCGCACCGCCTCGGCGACGGAGGCGGCGGCGCGCCCGCCCGCCGCGACGAGCGGTTCGGCCTTGTCGGGGCTGCGGTTGTAGCCGGTCACGGTGTTACCCGCGCCGGCGAGGTGGACGGCCATCGGACTGCCCATGATGCCCAGCCCGAGAAATGCGATTGTGGTCATCGGTGTTCCCTGAAGTCGTTGTTCGACAGTGGTTTACGAATTTCCCCGACGTTCGCGCGGCAGCCAGTCGAAGCTGTCGGCGGAGCCGTCGGACGGCTTGTACTCGAGCCCGACCCAGCCGCCGTAGCCATGCAGCTCGAGCTCGGCGAGCTGGCGCAGCAGCGGCAGGTCGCCGCTGCCCGGCTGGTGCCTGCCCGGGCTGTCGGCGATCTGTACGTGGGCGATCCGGTTGGTGTGCTCGGCGATGACCTTGTCGACGTCGTCACCGTTGACCGCCAGGTGGTACAGGTCGGCGAGCAGCCCGACATTGCCTGCGCCCGTTGCCGTTCGGACGCGGTCGAGCACCGCGAGCGCGTCGGCGGCGGTGCGCAGCGGGTAGCGGTCCGCGCCGCTCACCGGCTCGACCAGCACGGTCCCGCCGATGCGGGCGGCCGCCGACGCGGCGAGCGCGAGGTTCTCGGTCGCCAGTTCGTCCTGCGCCTCGGCGGTGGCGTCGTCGGTCCGATTGCCGTAGAGCGCGTTGAAGTTTCGGCAGCCGAGCCGCTCGCCGATCCCGATGGTGACGGCGATGTTGTCGCGGAACTCCGCCGCACGGGCGGGCCAGGACAGCAGGCCGCGATCGCCGCCCGGCATGTCGCCCGCGGCGAAGTTCAGCCCGGCCAGCGCGACGCCGGCGTCCTCGACGGCGGCCACGAACGCGTCGACCTCCTTGTCACCGGGGACGACGCGGTCGAAGGGCCACCAGAACTCGACCGCGTCGAAACCGGCCCGCCGCACCGCTTCCGGGCGCTCGAGCAGCGGCAGCTCGGTGAACAGGATCGAGCAGTTGACCTCATAGCGAAGGGAATGACCCATGGGTTCTCTTTTCCACAATACGGAAACTGAGTTCTGTTATACGGAATACTGTAAGAGCAGCTTCTCACACGGTCAAGGAACATCGAGGGCCGATCGGTGACCGAGACGCCGCCGGTAGGCTTCCACCATCCGGAAACATGGAGGCAGCTAGTGACCGCAGCGAGCGAAGCCAAGGGACGCACCGGCGGCGTCCAGTCGATCGAGCGCGCGTTCGGCCTGCTCGAGGCGATGGCCGACGCGGGAGGGACCATGGGCCTCTCGCAGCTGGCCACCGCCTCCGGCCTGCCGCTGCCCACCATCCACCGCCTGGTGCGCACGCTCGTCGACCTCGGTTACCTCCGTCAAGAGCCCTCGCGCCAGTACGTCCTCGGGCCGAAGCTGATCAAGCTCGGCGAGAGCTCCGCGCACATGCTGAGCCTGCGTGCCCGCCCGCACCTGGCCCGCCTCGTCGACGAGCTCGGCGAGTCCGCCAATATGGCCATGCTCGACGGCGACCAGATCGTCTACGTCGCCCAGGTCCCGTCCCGCCACTCCATGCGCATGTTCACCGAGGTCGGCCGCCGCGTCCTCCCGCACTGCACTGCCGTCGGCAAGGCCCTGCTCGCCGGCCTGCCCCCCGAACGCGCCCGAGACCTATTGCAGCGCAACGGCATGCCGCGCTACACCGAACACACCATTACCGACCCCGAGGAATTCACCCGCCAACTCGAGGCCGCCGCCCGCAACGGCTACGCCATCGACGACGGCGAACAAGAACTCGGCGTCCGCTGCATCGCCGTGGCCGTCCCCCAAGCCCCCACCCACCTGGCCATCTCCATCTCCGGCCCCGTCGGCCGCATGACCGAACCCCTTCTCCACCAAGCCATCCCCCTGCTCACCGAGGTGAGCCGAGCCCTCTCCACCGACCTCCACTGACCCTGGTCAGGGAGCGATTCGGTCCGGCTCGAGGCTCATGGGCATCGCGACCTCGGTCGTCATGAGCACGTAGGAGAAGCAGCGGATGCGCGGAAGCCACGTCTGCAAGATCGACAGGTCGGGCATGGTGACGTGCCCGGAGAGCTTGGCCAGTCCCCGATGCAGGCGAATCCAGTGCGGGACATAGCTTTCCGGGAAGGAGCCGGCTACGCGGTTGAACCACGTCGTGCCGCGGCGCTGCGGTTCGAGATCCGCGACGAACTCGGCCCAGGGCTGATGGGCCGGGCGGTGTGCCATTCCGCCCTCGACTTCCCGGTCCGGGTCGGGACGGGTGTCGAGGACACCGCCGAGCAGCCGGGCATGGGCGGTGAGCAGCCCGAGCAGGATCACGACGGCCTGGTACTCGCCGGGGCGTTCGGTCGAGCCGAGGAACCGGGAGGAGTCGCAGAGGTCACGGGTCGCCCGCACCATCCGGTACAGGTTGAACAGTCGCTTGGCCTCGCGTGGCGTCTCGATTAGAAGGTCGAGCGCCGCCAACAGCTCGAGCTCCGGTTCGGTGAGCGGTATGGACGAGTCGGGCTCGGTCGTCGTCTGTCTTTGCGTGTAGATCTCGGACCCCGGCTCGATCACCAGGGACGTGTTCCCCTCCGAGACGGGCTCGTTGCGCGCCGTGCGCACATCCGGTTGCGTCACAACCGGTTCGGCGCGCGCGGGCGCTTCCCGATCGATCGAGCGCAGCAGGCGGCCGAGGCTCCCGCCCGACATCGTGGGCAGGACAAGCGGAATGTTGAGGATCTTCTCCAAATAGTCTTCGGGCGTGTGCCATTCGCCGTCCGGCTCGCCGACGACGCCGTCGTGCAGCAACTCCGCGTACTGACTACGCAACGACCGGAGCAACCACCTCGGGTCGACGCCGACGACGACCACGAACAGCTTGAACGCCAGCAGGAGATGGACCGCCTGCAGAACGGCGACGACCTGCTCGGGACGGCAGCGATCGAGGTCATCGATGTACAGCACGATGCGGTCCGGCGGCCGCCCCGATCCCGCCCACTCCTCCGGATGCGCGCGCCAGTCCTCCATCAACTGGACGAGCTGCGCGAGATCCTTGCGGATCGTGGAGACCAAACCCAGACTGCCCGAGTAAGACTCGTCCTGTGCGCGATCGGCGAGGAACGCGTAGAGCCGCCGCCCCGGCGCGAGTCGCGCCAGCTGCCTGCCGAGTTCACCGACGTGCGCGACGACGTCGTCGAGCTGTGCCTGCGCGAGGCGCTGTTCGGCCTCGGCGGTGCGCAACTCGGCGAGCTTGCCCGCGAGCTCCTTCACGGCGGAATCCCTGGTCGCCCGGCTCAGCTGCGACTGCACATCCTCGGTGACCGCGCGCAGATTGCGCAGGCCCTCGCGCGTGCGCGCCAGCAGCCAGACGCCGACACCGCCGAACACCGTCGCCGAACCGAGGACCGGGCCCACCCACCCCAGGACCACCGGCGCGACCATCGCCCCAACGACGCCGGCCAGCAGTAGCGCCGCCGCGACCATCAGCGAGCGAATTCCCCACCGCGCGTAGACCCCTCGACGCAGCCCGTCCGCCTCCGTCAAGGTGCCGTGCAGATGCGCGGTGAACAGTTGGGCCTGCTCCACCTGATCGCTGACGCCCAACTGGTCCCAGAGATCGTCGATCCGACTACCGAACACCGGAGAGGCCCGTAGGGCCGTCATGAAATCCCTTGCGGTGGTTTTTCTTTCCGCGATCGCCCGATCCACGGCGGCCTGCAGACGCGCCGCGGTCGCACCCGCCTGCTCCGTGACGAACTCGAGCTGATCGCGTTGGTCGAGGCGCTCGGCCAGCTCGGCGCGAATCTGCTTCGCGTGCTCCTTCGGATCCACGGCCGGGCCGGCCAGCTGCTGGAAGATCTCGTCGCCGAGGCTCGCCCACAGGTTGGTATCCGCGTAATGCCATGCGTTGAAACCGATGTGCGCGATTTGGTCGCAGTACCGCGGATCCGATCCGGCGAGCGATCGGACTCTGTCGCGCAGCATGGCCATGAAAGTGCTCTTACCCGAGCCCCATTCGCCGAAGATTCCGATGGAAAGCGGCAAAGGCGTTGTCCTGTCGGCCATTACGGTGGCCAGCATGCTGACGTACGGGGCGAAACCCAGTTGATCACTGGACAGCGGGAGTCCCTCGGTGGGGTCTACGAGGTCGCGTGCCATTCCACCAGCCAGCCCCATGCCGCGTTCCCGCGAGTACCGCTCGAATTCGCGGGTGATCACTATCTCGTGCGCCGCGGTCTGGCACACGAAGACGAGAGAATTCGGTCGGCCGTTCCCTGCTTCCCGTAACGCGTCGATGGCGGCGGGCACGAGCACCCCCGCGATGCGATCCGCGGGCTCGGAGAGCGCTCCGGTGCCCAGCAGCGGGAGACCCAGCGCTCGAGACCCATTCGCTGCGGCGGCCTCGACCGCACCGCGCACCGCGAGGCGCAGGGAATTGTCGGTGATGTCTCCGAAGTCGCCGACTTGGTCGCGCGGCGTGACCAGGACCGCACGCTCCAGATGCGTGGCGGTGCTCTTCGACTCCCCCGAGAGATCCAACACCCTCGGTTTGTCGGCCCGGATGTCGTCGTAGCGAAGGGAGGCCCAGTCCGCCTCCCGGAATCGCGCCTCCAGCGCGCGCCCCAGCAGGCCGAGACTGCTGCCGAGGGACACCACGATGGTGTCGATCTCCAACTCCCACGGCTGACTCGTCCTGGCGACCGAATACCGCACGTCGCCGATCACTCCCAGAGCGACCCCGGACGGGAACGTGTCAGGCACGGGCACCCCCTGCGCTCACTAGGCCGAGAGTGAGTGTAGCGCAACAGACCTCGCCGACCTCGGGGTCGGACTAGCCCACGTCGCGGCGGAGCCAGGTCACTTCGGCGCCGGATTCGGTTCCGTAGCGGTAGATTTCGAGGTCTTCGTCCCAGGGGGTGCCGAGGGCGCGTTCGATCTCGGCGGCGAGGTCGTAGGTGGTGTATTCGCCGAGTTCGGCTGAGGCCTGCAGCATGGCGCGCAGGCGCATCTCGCCGAGGGTGACGTCGCCGTTGGCGCTGGTGGAGCCGTGCCAGAGGCCGAGGCCGGGGACGAAGCAGTAGCGTTCGCCGTCGACGCCCTCGCTGGGATCCTCGGTGACCTCGAAACGCAGCACGGGCCAGGAGCGCAGGGATTGGGCGATGCGGGCGGCGGTACCGACCGGGCCCATCCACTCGCTGGTGGCGCGGAGTTGGCCGTCGGCGGGCTGAGCGGTCCAGCGCAGCTTGGCCGGCGAGCTGAGCGCAGAGGTGAGCGCCCATTCGACGTGCGGGCACACCGCGGCAGGCGACGAGTGGATGTACACCACACCCGCCGTCACGTCCGCGAACTGACTCGATGCACGCACTACTAACACCTCCAGCGTCGACGGGGGACGTCTTCCCCAACGGCCCGTCTGCTGGTGTTGCCCGAGTGTACTGGAGTGCCCGATGTTACGTGTGTTACTTCACCGCCGTGTTGCCGGAGCGTGTCGCCTCCGCGATAACGGCATCACTGAGGGGCGGCCAGGCCGCTCTCGCCCAGTCGCCGAAATTCTGATCGGTCAATACGAGACACGCCAACGACGACGCGGGGTCCACCCACAGAAATGTGCCGGATTGACCGAAATGCCCATAAGTTCCCCCGGAATTGGCGCTGCCTGTCCAATGCGGAGTCTTCCCGTCGCGAATCTCGAAACCCAGACCCCAGTCATTGGGGCGCTGCGAGCCGTAACCGGGCAGCACGCCATTGAGCCCGGGAAATTGGACGGAGGTCGCTTCGGCGTGCGTCTCGGTGGAGAGCAATCGCGGGTCCAGCAATTCCGCCGCGAAACGAGCGAGATCGGCGGCGGTCGAGCGCCCGGCGTGTCCGGCGGGTCCGGCCAACACCGAGTCACGCATTCCGAGCGGCTCGAACACCGCGTCGCGCAGGTATTCCTCGAACGCGATCCCGGTCTGCTCGGCGACGAATCGCGCGAGCACCTCGAATCCGATACTCGAGTAGATGCGCCGGGTGCCGGGCTCGGCTTGAATATCGTCGGTGTCGAACGCGAGCCCGGAGGTGTGCGCCAGCAGGTGTCGCACCGTCGATCCCGGCGGGCCCGCGGGCTGGTCGAGTTCGATCGCGCCCTCCTCCACCGCGACCAGCACGGCGTAGGCCACCAGCGGCTTGGTCACCGAGGCGAGCGGAAATACCCGATCGACCTCGCCCTCGTGGACGGTCTCGCCGTCACCGGTGACCACCGCGGCCGCCGCGTGCCGGACCGGCCAATCTCGGATTTGCTCGAGTGAACGCACTCAGCGAGCGTACGAGACAACGCCGTTACGATCGAATGACCATGCGTGAACAGTTGATGCTCCACGGCGAGGCCGAGCCCGGCTTCGGGCCCGTCGCCGACGCATTCCGGCGCAATTTCGCCCAGCACGGCGAGATCGGCGCGGCGGTCGCGGTGTACGAGGGCGACCGGCCGGTGGTGGATCTGTGGGCGGGCCACCGCGATCGGCGCCGCACCCTGCCGTGGGAGCGGGACACGATCGTGCCGGTCTTCTCCTCCACGAAGGGCATGGCCGCGTTCACGCTCGCCTCGGCGGTGTCGCGGGGACTGCTCGACTACGCCGAACCGGTGGCGAAGTACTGGCCCGAGTTCGCCGCCCAGGGCAAGGAATCGATCACCGTGCGCCAGCTGATCGACCACCAGGCGGGCCTGTCCGGCCTGGATTCGGTGGTGCGGCTGAGTCAGATCGCCGACCTGGACGGGCTCGCGAAGATCCTGGCCGCGCAGAAGCCGGCGTGGCGGCCGGGCACCCGCCACGGCTACCACGCGATCACCCTCGGCCTCTACCAGGGCGAGCTGCTGCGCCGAGTCGATCCGCAGCACCGCACGCTCGGGAGAGTCTTCGCCGAGGACTTCGCGAAACCGCTCGGCCTGGATTTCTTCATCGGCCTGCCCGCCGACCAGGGTCTGGAGCGCATCGCCACGATGGCCGCCACCCGCGGCCTCGACGCCGTGCGCTACGAGCGCGATCTCCCGCTGCGCATCGGGGCCGAGTTCGTGGCCAAGCGCGGGTACTCCTATGCGGCACTGAGCAATCCACGCACGGGCGATCCGGCGCGGGCGACGCGGCGCGAGTTCCTCGAGGTGGAGCTGCCGGGCTCCAACGGTGTCGGCAACGCGCGCTCGCTGGCCCGGGTCTACGGCGCTGCGGCGCGCCGCACCGGTGCGCTCCCGATCGACGACGACGTGCTCGACCTGCTCGCCGCCGCGGACACCGCCGACGACGTCCCGGCCGCGGATCTGGTGCTGCACATCAAGACTCGCTACCACCTCGGCTTCCGCAAGTCCGGCGGCGGCTTCCGCTTCGGCTCCGACAAGCGCGCCTACGGCACCACCGGCCTCGGCGGCTCCTTCGGATTCGCCGACCCCGCAACGGGTCTCGGCTTCGGCTACACCATGAACCGCCTCGGTCTCGCCGTCCTGGACGACGTCCGCAGCCGCAACCTGCGCGAGGCCGTGCTGCGCTGCACCGGCTCGCCGTAGCATGCCGCACGAGTGGACCATCGCTCCCGAGCCCTTCGATTCCCCTGTCGCCCTTGCGCTTTGGCGCGCCTACTACACCGAGGTCAGCGACCGCTGGTATCGGCTGCACGAGGGAAGGGCCACCGATTCGGCAGAACTCGAGCGCGAAATAGCGGCGACCTCGGGCGCGGAATTCGCACCGCCGCGCGGGGTGTTGCTGATCGCCCGATATGCGGACGAGCCAGTCGGCACCGCCGGAGTGCATTTACTCGACGACACCACCGCCGAGTTGAATCGCGTATTCCTCCTCGCGCACATGCGCGGAAAAGGGGGCGCGGTTCGGCTGGTGTCGGCCGCCGAACACCATGCGCGCGGACTCGGCGCCGAGCGAATCGTGCTCGATACCCGCCTCGATCTCGTGGAGGCCAGGGCGCTGTATGCCCGGCTCGGATACGCCGAGTCGACGCCGCACAACGACCAGATGTACGCGCAGTGCTGGTACCGCAAGAACCTGTAGTCGAACGCCGCAGATGTTTACACTGGCGAGGCTCCACCGTCTTCACCGATTCGATCGATAACCGAGCACGGAATCGAGGGACCTCGTGGCAGAGCAGCCCGCAACCATCGACACCTATATCGCCGCTTTTCCCGAAGAGGTGCGCGGCATTCTCACCGAAATTCGGCGCACCATCCAGGGCGCGCTGCCGGAGGCGACGGAGGCGATCAGCTACGACATCCCCACCTTCAAGGTGAACGGCCGCAACATCGTCCACTTCGCCGGATGGAAGTCCCACATCAGCGTCTACCCGATCCCCGACGGCGACAAAGCCTTCGATCGCGCCGTCGAACCGTATCGGGCGGGCAAGGGAACGCTGAAATTCCCGCTGAGCAAACCCATTCCGTACGACCTCATCGCGCAGATCGCGACCGCGCTCGCCAGCCGCGCCGGACGCCCACAGGAGAAGGGTCTTCGCCCGCCCCCACGCTAAGCGGCATGATGATCGACATCTCGAGGTCGATCGGCTGGGCAGGAAAAGGTTTCAGATGTCAGAGTTACGCAGGCTCCAGTTCGCGATCGACGCACTAGAGCAGACCCATATTCGAAGCGCCGTGATCGTCACGGAGAACTCGGTCCCGCTCGGCTACACCGTGCCCGACTTCAAACTCCTCGACGAGACACCGAAGGTGGTGCGGCTCAGCGAGATCGTCCCCGCCGTACTGATCTTCTACCACGGCGCCTGGTCGCTGCGCTGCGCCGACACCCTGCGCCGGTACGAGCGAGAACTACTGCCCGAACTGTCGCGCAGAGGCGTGCACCTGGTCGGGATCAGTCCCCAACTGCCCGACGGTTCGCAGTACACCAGGGCCTTGAACAACCTCACGTTCCCGCTGCTGTCCGACGTCGGCAATGTCATCGCGCGCACGCTGGGCATCGCCCACTTCGCGGACCCCACCACCATGGACGCCGTGGAGTTGGCCGGTTATGCGGTCGGCAACCGCAACCCCCAGGGCGACTGGGAACTCCCGCACCCCACCACGCTCATCCTCGATCGCGCCAGAACCGTCCGCTTCATCGACGTCCGCGTCGACGACCTGCCGCCGACCCACCCGAAAGACATTCTGAGCGAACTGAACTCGTGACGAACACGCATGCGCCGTCCGGCCGATGGGCCGGACGGCGCGTCGGGACTTACCAGTCCGCCTCGGTGTACTTGATGATGCCGCGAATGTTCTTGCCGTCCAGCATGTCCTGGTAGCCCTGGTTGATCTCCTCCAGGGAGTAGGTGCGGGTGACCATGTCGTCCAGGTTGAGCTGGCCCGCCTTGTAGAGCCGGAGCAGGTTCGGGGCGTCCTGCCTTGCGTTGCCGCCGCCGAAGATGCAGCCCTTCACGGTCTTCTGCAGCATGGACAGCAGGAAGCTGTTCATCTTCACGTCGCCGGCGTCCATCCGGCCCATCGAGGTGACGACCAGGGTGCCAGCCTTGGCGGTCAGGATCAGGCCCTCCTCGACGTAGTCGCCGTGCATCTCGCCCATGGTGAGGATGACCTTCTCGGCCATCCGCCCCTCGGTGGCGTCCATGAGCGGCATGATCGCGGCGGCCATGCTCTCGTAGGTGTGCGTGGCGCCGAACTTCTGCGCCTGCTCCCGCTTCCACGGATTCGGGTCGATGGCAACGACTTTCGAGGCGCCGGAGAGCACCGCGCCCTGCAGCGCGCTCATGCCGACGCCGCCGATGCCGGCGATCACCACGGTCTCCCCCGGCGCGACCTGCGCGACGTGGGTGGAGGAGCCGAAGCCGGTCGGCACGCCGCAGCCGACGAGGCAGGCCACCTCGAACGGGATGGTCGGGTCGATCTTGACGACCGAGGTGTGGTGCACCGTCATGTACGGCGAGAAGGTGCCGAGCAGGCACATCGGGATGACGTTCTCCCCGCGCGCCTGGATCCGGTAGGTGCCGTCGCTGATCGCCTGACCCATCAGCAGGCCCGCGCCCAGGTCGCACAGCGCCATATTGCCGCTCACACACGCCGGACAGCGCCCGCACGCGGGAATGAACGACAGGATGACGTGGTCACCCACCTGCAGGTCGGCGGGGCAGTTCGGCCCGAGCTTGGTGATCACGCCCGCGCCCTCGTGCCCGCCCATGACCGGGAACGCGGGCATCGGCGTCGCGCCGGTGACGATGTGATGGTCCGAATGGCACATGCCCGCCGTCTCCAGCCGAATCTGCACCTCGCCGGAGACCGGATCGCCGACCTCGATCTCTTCTACCGACCACGGTTGGTCGATCCCCCACAGGATCGCGCCCTTCGTCTTCATTCCTGTCGACCCTCTCGCATGCACGTGCTTATATGTGACTGCACCCACACTACGAGAAAAGTGGAACGCGTTCTAGTACCGGGCCGAAATTTCAGCTGTATCGGTGATCGAAGGTTCGGAACACGTTCTAGGTTCCGCGCCGTCAGCCGCGGACGTCGTGCACGTGATGGACCAGATCGTGGATGAAGTAGCGCGCGAAGGAGTCCACGGTGAAGCTCGCGCCGTCGCTGCGCTCGCCCCGCCGGTCGCGCTGCTCGGGCGGGACGGACTCGAAGGACCGCGCGACGGTCTCCGCGGCGGCGGCCAGCTCGGCGGCGACCCGCGCCGGGTCCTGCTGGTCGTAGCGCTCGGCCACGGCGGTCTCGTCCTGGTCCCAGTTCGCGAAGCGCGGGACCGTGCCGTCGTCGGTGCCGCGCAGCATCTGCTGCAGGCGACTGTCGAACAGCACGCATACGTCGCGCACGTGCGCGCCGTACTCCAGTGGCGACCAGGTCGACTCGTCCGGGCGCTGCCGGACGTCGGGGCGGGCGAGTACCTCGGTGAATCGAGAGGCGGTGTCGCGCACCAGCGGCGGCACGTCGGCGTAGCCGGTCGCGGCGGGGTCGAATCCGCAGTCGGGGCAGGCGCGTTCGACGACCCAGGTCCAGTTCTTCACATCGGGAACGATCGGCATGCGCCCAACCTAACCTGGCCGAATATCGGCAACCACAGATATCCGGCCGACTGTCGGCAACATCCCGTCAATCACTCCATCAGTCGATGCGCCCGCTCGAACAGCTCGAGGGTGATGGCGTGCAGGAAGTCGCCGACCTGCTTGGGCGCCTTGCCCGCGAACGCGCGCGCGTGCGTGCCCTCCAGCACGATGCCGAGCTTGAAGCAGGCGAGCACCGTGTACCACGGGACGGCGCTGAGGTCGCGGTCGGAGAACTGCCCGTAGTGGGCGACCATCTCCTCCGGCGTCGGCAGCCCGCCGACGGCGCCGAGCTTGCCGATCAGCGCGGCGCCGGTGGTGCCGGGCTCCGGCCGGGTCGCGATCTGCCAGCCCAGATCGAGCAGCGGATCGCCGATGGTGGACATCTCCCAGTCGACCATGGCCGCGACCTGCGGGCCGTCGTAGGAGAACATCATGTTCGCTAGGTGGCAGTCGCCGTGCAGGATGCCCGGGGTCCACTGTGTGGGCCGGTGCCGATCCAGCCACTCGCCGGTCTGCTCGACGCCGGGAATCTGCGGCCCGGGGTAGCCCTCGTTGGCCGCGTACGACTCGAGCTCGCCGAGCCAGCGCGGGACCTGACGCTCGAGGAAGCCGTCGGGCTTGCCGTAGTCGGACAGCCCGAGGGCCTCGTAGTCGAGCGCGCCGAGCCGGGCGATGGCCTCGACCGCCGACAACCCCATTCCCTTGCGTATCGCCGGATCGCCCGCGTGCAACTCCGGCAGCTCGTTGGACGGGTTGAAGCCGGTGATCGGCTCCATCAGATAGAACACCGCGCCGATCACCGACTCGTCGGGGCAGGCGGCGATCACCCGCGGCGCGCGCACATCGGTGCCGTTGATCGCGCCGAGCAGGCGGGCCTCGCGCCGGATCACGTCGTTGCTCTTGGCGCGCAGATGCTTCGGCCCGCGACGCAGCACGTAGTCGGTGCCGCCGCGGCGGAACCGCAGCATGACGTTCTGCGTTCCGCCGCCGAGCGAGCTCACATCCTCGAATTCGCCTGGGGGCAGGCCCTGTTCATCCATCCACCCGCCGACGAGGGCGAAGTCGACGAGTTCACGATCCACGCCTACCGGCTGCGCAACAGACATCCCCACATTGTGCACCACCCGCCGCACCCAACTGACGGCGCTAGACAACAGTTGGGGCCGAACCGGCGCGGCGTAGGGTTTCGGGCACCATGCGCACGTTGTTGATCGACAATTACGACTCGTTCACCTACAACCTGTATCAGCTGATCAGCGAGGTGAACGGCATCGAGCCGACCGTCGTGCGCAATGACGAGGCCGGCGAGCTCGAACTGGCCCGCTTCGACAACATCGTCATCTCGCCCGGACCGGGCAGACCGGACGTCGCCCGCGATGTGGGCATCTCCGCGGCGGTGATCGCCGAGACGGATCTGCCGCTGCTCGGCGTGTGCCTCGGGCACCAGCGCATCGTGGTCGCCGAGGGCGGGACGGTCGACGTCGCGCCGGCCGCGCGGCACGGTTACCTCGACCGAATCGGGCACGACGACCGGGACCTGTTCGCCGGGCTCCCGCAGCGCTTCACCGCCGTCCGCTACCACTCCCTCTGCGCGCAGCGGCCGCTGCCCGACAGCCTGGAGATCACCGCGACGGCCGCCGACGGGGTGATCATGGGGGTGCGCCATCGCACCCGGCCGCAGTGGGGCGTGCAGTTCCATCCCGAGTCGATCGCCAGCGAGTTCGGCACCGCGCTGCTGCGCAACTTCGCGAGACTCACTGCGGCGCACCGGACCAGGGCCACCGGACGCGACACGACGGCGCGGCGAGCTGACCCGGTGACGATGCGGCTGCGGCCCGTCACCGTCACCCGGCCCCGAACACGTTCGGCGCCAACGCCATCGACCACCTCCACGCTGGCCCACGAGCAATTCCCCGCGCTGGTCGAGCAATTCGGCGCGCAGAGCACCGGCCCGTTCAGCGAGGTCGCGCGCACGGGCGTGCCGGATCGCGACCCGCCTCGGCATTGGCAGTTGCGGCACACCGTGATCGAGCGCGCGATCGACACCGAGAGCGCGTTCGTCCGGCTGTACGGCAACTCCCCCACCGCCTTCTGGCTCGACAGCGAGCACGTCGAGCCGGGCCTCGACCGGTTCTCCTTCCTCGGCGACGCGAGCGGGCCACTGGCGGAGGTGGTGCGCTACCGGGTCGGCACGGGCGAGGTGACCGTCGAGTCGTCGGACGGGAACCGCCGCCTGGTCGCCGGCGGGGTGCTCGACTACCTGGCCGCCCAGCTCCGGCTGCGCGAACTCGAAACACCCGACCTGCCATTCGATTTCGCGGGCGGGTACGTCGGTTATCTGGGCTACGAGATCAAGGCCGACTGCGGCGGGCAGACTGTCCATCGGGCGCCGACCCCGGACGCGCAGTGGATCTTCGCCGACCGCATCGTGGTGGTCGACCACGTCGCCGGCCGCACTTACCTACTGTCGCTGACGGATTCGACCGCCGAGTCGCTGCGCGCGGGCGCCGACTGGCTCCGCGACACCGGCGAGACCCTGGAAACCCTTCCGACATGGGCGAATCCGCCGACGCTCGACATACCGTCGGACGGCGACGCCGTCGAACCGCTGCTGAGCAGGGGCCGGGAACGCTACCTCGCCGACATCGCGGTGTGCCGGGAGCGGCTGCTCGCCGGCGAGTCCTACGAGATCTGCCTGACCGACGGCGTGACCGTGCCCGCCGTCGAGGACGGCGGACTCGACTTCTATCGCACCCTGCGGCGGTGCAATCCGGCGCCCTACGCGGCGTACCTGCGCTTCGACGACCTCGAGATCGCCTGCTCCTCCCCGGAGCGCTTCCTGAAGATCGACCGGAGCCGCACGGTGGAGAGCAAGCCGATCAAGGGCACCGCGCCGCGCGGCGCGACTCCCGCCGAGGACGAGCGGCTCGCCCGTGAACTGGCCGACAGCCCGAAGACCAGGGCCGAGAACCTGATGATCGTCGACCTGCTGCGCAACGACCTCGGCCGGGTCTGCGAGATCGGCAGCGTGCACGTGCCGAAGCTGATGGCCATCGAGTCGTATATGACCATGCACCAACTGGTCTCGACCGTGCGCGGCACGCTGCGCCCCGGCGTCGGCGTGATCGACTGCCTGCGTGCGTGTTTCCCCGGCGGCTCGATGACCGGCGCGCCGAAGCTGCGCACCATGGAGATCATCGACGAGTTGGAGACCGAGGCGCGCGGAATCTACTCCGGCGCCATCGGTTTCCTCGGGCTCGGCGGCACCGCCGACCTCAATATCGTCATCCGGACCGCCGTGCGCTACGGCGGCCGCTGGCGGATCGGCGCGGGCGGGGCCATCGTGCTCGACTCCGATCCCGAGGACGAGTACCACGAGATGGTGCTGAAGGCCGCCGCCACCCTTCGCGCGGCGACCGACCGCGTCACCGGCTGAGGAGTTCCCGCGGACGGCGCGGCTTGCCGAGTAAAGGGGTCGGCGGAGTCGGCGTGTCGGTGGGGCGTGGCATAGTTCGAGCACGATGAAACTCAGCAAAGGCGCCAACGCGGGAGTACCGACATCCCTTCTTGCCGTGGTTGTTTCGTGGCGGTCGGACCATGCGGTAGACGCGCACGCCCTCCTGCTCGGCGAGTCCGGCACGGTGCGCACGGACCGCGATCTCGTGTTCTACAACGCGCCGCGCCACGTCTCCCAGGCGGTGACGATCGATCAGGAGCCCGCGCCGCGGACCGCCCGGCTCAGCGTCTCGCTGCCGCGCACGGAGCAGGACGTGCACCGGATCGTGATCACCGGCTCGGTGGACGACGGCACCTTCGCCGACCTCACCGGCCTGTCGCTCACCATCCACGACGCGCACGGGCCGATGCACGGCTTCACCATCGAGGACGCCGACCCGGTCACCGCGCTCATGTTCGGCGAGTTCTACCGCAGGGACGGGCAGTGGCGGTTTCGGGCCATCGCGCAGGGCTGGTCCACCGGATTGGCCGGGCTGGTCACCGAGTTCGGGGTGAGCGTCGACGAGCAGCCGCGCACGCCGCACCCCGCGGACCCGTTCGGCGACGGGCGCGCGCCGCTCGTTCCGGCCGGCGACCCGTACCGGAGCGACCCGGCGGAGGACGCGAATCCGGCTCTGTCCCACACGGATCTGCTCGACCAGCCGCCCGCGCCCCGCTCGAACGGGCGGCCGGTCGACCTGGGCCGCCGCCCGGCAGACCCGGCTCCCCCGCCGCCCCCGCCGCCGAATCCCGAACTGGCCGACTGGCATTCGGACCCCGAGAATCCGGCCGGGCTGCGCTGGTGGGACGGCAACGAGTGGACCGGCGCCACCCGCCGTCGGCCGCCGCCGGGCGAGCGGCACTGCGCACGGTGCGGAAACCCGCGCCGCCGCAAGCTGTTCGGCGGACTCGCACCGTGTCATCCGTGCGCGACGGAGACCGAGGAGTTCCTGACGCACTGGCACACCCAGGCGTGGCGGGTGCTCACCGCCAACGGCCCGCGCGGCCCGGAGTGGGCGGCACTGTGGGCGTCGCTGCGGTATCAGCGCATCGATGAGAACGCGGGGCGCGAGGCGCTGCGCGACGCCGCCCTGAGCTACGTGGAGCGGCTGGTCGCGTTCACCTTCGCCGACGGCGAGGTCGAGCACGACGAGCTGGCGGCGTTCGAGCACGCCGTCAAGGAGTTGGCTCTGGCGGGCCCGCTGATCGAGGACCTGCGCCGCCGAATGCACCGGGGCCGCACGCTGTCCCGGCTGCGGTCGGGTGATCTGCCGGTGATCCGCACGCCCGGCCTGCACCTGGACCCCGAGGAGAAGGTGCACCTCGATCTGCCCGCCGTGCACGTGCGCCAGCTGGCCCGCGGTCCTCGGCT
The DNA here is from genome assembly GCF_000308715.1 of Nocardia tenerifensis NBRC 101015. Lineage (GTDB taxonomy): Bacteria > Actinomycetota > Actinomycetes > Mycobacteriales > Mycobacteriaceae > Nocardia > Nocardia tenerifensis. The sequence goes on along the minus strand of NZ_BAGH01000119.1, from coordinate 107,869 downwards.
CACCGAGGGCAGGCTGATCGTCAGCAACAAGAAGCTGCGCTTCGTCGGCGACGGCACCGGCACCGAATTGCCTTGGTCCCGCGTGGTTTCCGTGCAGACCGAGCAGGACACGGTGGTACTCGCGGCGACCTCGGCCCGCGGCGGCGCCACCTTCACCGTCGGCGACCCGGACTACGTCGCCGCCGCCCTCGAGGGCGCGCTGCGGGTGGCCAAACGCCTCATCCTCACCCCCGGCCAGCGCGACACCCGCAGCATCCCGCAGGAGGTGAAAGCCGAAGTGTGGCAACGCGACGGCGGCAAATGCGTCGAGTGCGGCGACAGCCACTACCTCGAGTTCGACCACATCATCCCGCTCAGCCGCGGCGGCGCCACCAGCGCCACGAACCTCCAGATCCTCTGCCGCGCCTGCAATCGCGCGAAGGGAGCGCGCATCTGAACGAGCCACACCCTCGCAGCGGCGGATTCAAGAGGCGTGCGGCTCCTCGCTCAGCAGGCCCGCCGCGCGGCCGAGATCGACCAGCATGGCGTCGAAGAGGATCTCGGGATTGGACAGCGGGATAGGGTAATTGCCGAAGACCTCCAGGGTGACGTGGCCGTACAGGCGCGCCCACATCTGGATCATGAGGTACACGACGCCGAGGTCGAGTTTCTCGGCGGGGAACTTCTGGCCCGACTCCGACAGTGCCGCAAGCAGTTCGGTTTGGAAGTGCACGAGATCCTCGCGCAGTTCGGGCGGGATGACGTCGGTCGGCGGGGTGACGATGTCGTAATTGGCGAGCAGCCGGCCCGCGGCGGCGAGGAAGATCCGGCCGAACGGCTCGTCGAAGCGGCGCAGCGCGCGGGCCTCGCCGCCGCCGGGCGAGGCGAACACCAGGGTGAACTCCCTGGTGTGCGCCAGCGCCCAGCGCCGAAAACCCTTGCAGATGGCGAAGAACTGCACCACCCCGTCGTCGGGCAGCGTCGCGATCTCGGCGGCCAACTCGCCGGCGAGCTCGGCGCAGAACTCCAGCCGCAGCCGCTCCAGCAGGTCGTCCAGCGACCCGTAGTAGCGGTACAGCGCGGGTGCGGTGATGCCGAGTTCGCGCGCGATCGCGCGCAGACTCACCGCAGCCTGTCCATGGTCGACAAGCAGGGTCCTGGCCACCCGCCGGATCTCAGCGTCGGTCACGATCGGCGAGCGCCCCCGGGGTTTGGGGTTACTCATAGGCTGATTCAAGCGTATTCGACATCCCAGCGCTTGATGCCGTTCAACCACCCGGAACGCAGCCGCACCGGCTCGGCGACCTGGCGCAGGTTCGGCATCGCGTCGGCGATGGCGTTGAACATCAGATCGATCTGCAGGCGGGCCAGGTTAGCGCCGACGCAGTAGTGCGTGCCGGTGCCGCCGAACCCGACGTGCGGATTCGGGTTGCGCAGCACGTCGAAGCTGAACGGATCCTTGAACGCCTCCTCGTCGAAGTTCGCCGAGCCGTAGAACAAGCCGAGCCGCTGGCCCTTCTTGATCTGCTGGCCGCCGAGCTCGAGATCCTGGGTCGCGGTGCGCTGGAAGGCGTTCACCGGGGTGGCCCAGCGGACGATCTCGTCGGGCGCGGTGCGCGGGCGCTGCTCCTTGTAGAGCTCCCACTGGTCCGGGTTGTCCACGAAGGCCTTCATGCCGTGGGTGATCGAGTTGCGGGTGGTCTCGTTGCCGGCCACCGACAGCAGGATGACGAAGAAGGCGAACTCGTCGGAGGCCAGGCCCTCGCCGTCGATGTCGGCGTTGACCAGCTGGGTCACGATATCGTCGGCCGGACACTTGCGGCGGTCCTCGGCCATGTTCCACGCGTAGCCCATCACCTCGGCCGTCGCCACCTGGTGATCGCCCTCGAACTCCGGATCGTCGTAGGAGATCATTTGGTTGGACCAGTCGAAGATCTTCTTGCGATCCTCCTGCGGGATGCCGATGAGTTCGGCGATGGCCTGCAGCGGCAGTTCGCACGCGACCTGTTCGACGAAGTCGCCGCTGCCGTTCTTCTTGGCCTCGTGCACGATCTTGGCGGCCCGCTCGGTGAGCGCGGCGCGCAGGCTCTCGATCGCGCGCGGCGTGAAGCCCTTCGAGACGATCCGGCGGACCTTGGTGTGCTTGGGCGGATCGAGGTTGATCAGCAGCATGTCGTTGAGCATGCCGATCTGCTCCGGGGAGACGTCCTCGTTGAACCGGATGATCGAGCCCTTCTCGTGCGAGGAGAACAGCTCCGGCTGCTTCGAGATCTGCTTGATGTGGTCGAGCTTCGACACGACCCAGTAGCCCCCGTCGTCGAACCCGCTGGCCCGCCCGGACTGCTCGCACCACCACACGGGCGCGGTCCGCCGCAGCTCGGCGAACTCCTGGACGGGCAGTCGGCTGGCGAGCACATCGGGATCGGTGAAGTCGAATCCCGCGGGAATCGCGGGCGTGGTCACGGTCACGGCTATCTCCTACCGGTCTGAACTGCAGACCTCACAACACTGTGTGGAACACGTTCCACAAGCATGGAACCACAGACCCCCACCCAGTGAACAGTGTTTAGTAAAACCCGTTTACTGAATTTTTCGCCCCGCACCCCACGCCGAACGAGCGCAGCCACCGGCAGAGCAGCGCGATCTCGGCGCGGCAGTCAACCGCACACTCGACCGACTGCTGCGCGCTCATACCCGCTCGGCGCGTAACCGATCCGGCGCGCCGCGACACACGCGTGCATGACACTTGATCCGCAGCGGCCTTCAGGACACCGGGGTCAGCGGTGGGGGCTGCCAATGGCCTTGGATGGCTTCGTCTTTCGGGGCGTACAGGCGCATGGTGAGGGAGAATTGGCCGGAGGCGGGGATGGGGAGCCAGTTGCCGAGGGGCACCGCGGGGCCGGGGTCGTCGTGTTGGATGGCGAGGTCGACGGAGCCGTCGGGGTTGGGCACCACGGGCGTCTGGTGGCCGATGGCGTAGATGCCCGCGGGGTTGGGCATCAGGTAGCTGTCGGCGTCGTAGGCGGTCAGGGACCAGAAGGCGGCTACGGGCGGGGTTTGGCCGGGCGGGAAGTGCAGGCGGAAGCGGCCCGTGGTGCCGTTGGCGCCCGCGGTGGCGAAGAGGGTGGGATAGATGGCGTCCTCGGGCAGGTTGGCGCCGAGGCCCTTCCACGCGACGGTGGCGCGCTGGAGGTAGGTGGTGCCGTAGGTGCCGATGGCGGGGTCGAAGGTCCAGCCGTTCTCGTTGATGGACTTGGGATCGAGGTAGACGGGAATCTGCTGGCGCGCGGTGTCGACGGCGGCGGCCAGTTCGCCCTCGGACAGGCCGACGACCTCGCCGCCGGGCGTGATCCCGATCGTCGCAAAGCGTTTCATGGCCGGCGCGTCGTCGGGGGCGGGCGGGTTGGTCGCCATCAGCGCGCACATCCGATCGAAGAAGTCCCGCGCGCCCAGTTCGGCGACCTGCTTGGCCGGCGGGGTCGAATCCCCTTGCGGCGCGGGCGAAGCGGTGGGTGCCTGCCGCCCCGCGGTCCAGTCGCTCAGCGGAGCCAGCCGCAACTGCTGCTGGATCGCGCGCACCGCGGGCAGGTCCGCCGCGCCGTCGACCTGGATCCGCCCGACCAGCCACACGGTCGGCGTCGGCACCGGCAGCGGCGTGACACCGTCGGGCAGCGTCCCGGACCAGCCGGGCCCGACGACCGCGTAGGTGTACGGCGCGCCCGACTTCGCCTGCGGCCGAACGCTACTCGGATTGTGCACGGTGTTCGTCCAGGCATCCATGAACTGCATCAGCCAATACCGGCCGTCCATGGCGGGCACCTGCAACACCATCGGCTCGGCCCGCACGTCGAGCCACGCGGCCGAGTACAGCGTGTCGAGGTTGAGCCGCACAACATCCCGGCGCTGCGGCGTCGGCAGCGCCGCGGCGTGCTGGAACCGATTCGCCGGCGTGGCCGCCTCGGCCGCGGCCCTGGTGACGTCCATGAGGACCAGCGGGAAGCCGAAGATGTAGGCGTCCTTGGCGATCGCCTCGGCCTCGCTCGGCGCGGCGGTGTCGGGTCCGGACGAGGCGTCGTCGGATCTGCCGCACGCCGACAGTCCGACCGCCACGGTCGCCGCCAACCCGAACACGCTGCGGCGGGACAGTCCGCCCTCGGTACCGCCCATAGGCCTTTCCCCTGCTCCCGATCGGACATTTGCAAGAGATCCGGGCAGGAGTATAGCCAAGCGGTTGCCGAACAATGGCTAAGTGCCGAGCACCGCGTTCATGATGGTGCCCGCGCTCGTCGCGACGACACCGCCGAGCATGGCGCCCGCGATCATCTTCGGCGATTGCAGCGCCCCACCCTGCCACTTCTCCCAGGCGAACTTGCCGCCGGCGAAGATGATGGCGAGGATCCCCGACAGCAGCGCGAACCAGGTGAGGTACCGGACCATCTGTAACAGCTTGTCCGACAACGGCGGCGCCTCCGGCGTCGGGTTGCTGACCTGCGCCAGCGTCGTGAAACCATCCCCGATCGACGTCAGAATGATGCTCACCGTCTACTCCCTACGCTCCACTACAACTTTGCCGCCGCCGAGCTGCCACGCGAAAGCTGTTCAACCGCCGATGGATTCGATCTTGTACGAGGATACGGGCAGGCCGGTGATCGCGTGGCCGCCGCGTGGGGGGCCGACCACGATCGCGAGCTCACGCTCCGCGGCGCCACCTGCGCAATCGCCCCCAAGCGGTAGTAAGCGACAACCCGCCGACCTCGATCGGCGGTGCGCGGCGACCGGGTCTTCGAGCACCCCGCCCCTCCCATCATCCCGACCATCAGCAACCCCGGCAAGTGCGTGGCGACGCCGAACTCCACTGCGCCGCACCCGACCCGACTGCATTACAGCGAACAAACCGATACCATCGCAGTCAGCGAATCTCACCCCGTCCCGAATCCAGAATGAGCTGACCACGATGATCCTGCTCGCCGTGCACGACACACTGCTTGCTCAGATCGGCAATCCCAGCCCCGAGGCTCCGCCGGTCTCCGACAAGTTCCTCCAACTGGTCCGCTACTTCACCTGGTTCGTCCTGCTGGCGGGCATCACCGCGATCATCTACGCGGGCGGCAAGTTCGCCTGGGAGAAATGGACCGGTGGCGGACTCGACTCCCCGAAGATGGTGGCGGGCGCCATGATCGGCGGTGTCGTCGCCACCAGCGCGGGCACAATCATGAACGCCGTCATCGGCTGATCCCCGCCCACACCCAGAACCCCGCTCCCCCATCACCTCTCCGGCCGCACGCTCCGTCGTCGGCGCGTGCGGGAAATTCACCCTTGAATCCGACGCTACGTCAGGTTCTAGCGTGAATTACGCGCACCGAGAGGAGGGCCGATGGGCGAGACGCAGCGCAGCTGGCGGATCGGTGAACTGGCAAGGGAAACCGGGATCACCGTCCGGACACTGCATCACTACGACCGGCTAGGCCTGTTGTCGCCGTCGAACCGCACGTCCGGCGGGCATCGCTGCTACACCGAGGCCGACGTCCGGCGGCTGCACCGGGTGATCGCCCTGCGCAGCTTCGGTTTCGCGCTGGACACGATCGGCGCGGTGCTCGACACCGCCGATCAGGACCCGCGCACGCTGATCCTCGACCAGTTGACGCTGGTCGAGGAGCGGATCGGGCAGGCCATCGCCTTACGCACCCGCCTCCTCGGTGTGCTCGACGGACTCGACCGCCTGGTCGAACCGTCGGCCACGCAGTTCCTACGGTTGATCGAGGAGACGATAACCATGAACCAGCCGCTGACCCCCGAACAGTTCGCGGAACTCGCCGAATCACGGCGCACGGCAATGGCTCAGCTCAGCGCCGACGAACTCGCGGCGCTCACGCGCGGCCGCGAACAAGCCTTCGCCGCGCTGAGCCCACAGGAACAACAGCGCATGCGTGAACAGCGACGCGCCCTGTGGCCGCTGGAATCCTGACCCACTAGCGGGCCGTCGCCGGAGCACACTCCGGCGACGGCACCCGAATCACCGGTCGGCGAGCCAACTTCCGTGGAACCCGAACGGAACCCGCCGCGGCAGGTGCACGGTGGCGAGCGGCGCGGCGGCCAGGTCGGTGGCGTCCAGGATCGCCAGCTCGCTGCCGTCGGTCGCGGCGTCGTAGACGAACGTCATGAGATAGCCGTCGCCGCCGGGCTTCTCGTCGGCAGGCGCGAACACCGCCTCGCCGGGGATTCGGCCGGGCCCGAACTCGTGCGCGCTGCTCGCGCCGGTGTGCAGGTCGTAGCGCAGCAGCGCGCCCGAATCACCGGCCACCGCCGCGTGACCGATGCGCGAATCCAGCCCCACCAGACGATCGTCCACCCGGGGGAACTCGGCGACCCGATCGTCGAGCTGCTCCTCGGCCACGGTGCCCGCGGCGAGATCGATGGTCCAGCGCCACAGCGTCGACTTCTCGAAGGTGTGGGACTCGTCGCGCCACAACTGCGGATAGCGCATCACGTACAGCACGATCCTGCCCGGCTCGTCGTGCGCGTTGAGCGTGTGGAAGACGTAGCAGGGTTCGATCGGGAACCAGCGCACCGCGCCGTGCGGATCGTCGCGGCGCAGCACGCCGAGCCGCGCCGGATAACTGTCGCTCCAGCGGAACGGCATTCCCGTGCCCGCGATAGCGGCGGCCACGTCGAAAACGACCGGCAGGTCCATGAATACGACGTGCTCGGCGGTGAGGTTGAAGTCGTGCTGCATGGTCGCGGCGGGCACGTCGATCGGGCGGCTGAGCAGCAGATTGCCCTGAGCGTCGGCGCGGTGATAGGTCAGGAACGGCGCGACGGTCAGCTCGTAACCGAAGAAGTGCAGCTCACCGGTGACCGGGCAGGTCTTGGGGTGCGCGGTCATCGCGGTGCGCAGAGCACCGTCGAAGTCGTAGGGTCCGACGGTGTCCAGGTCGCAGGTCAGTTCATAGGGGTAGGACGACTCGACCAGCGCGAGCGTGCGCCCGGCATGCCGGATGACGTGGGTGTTGGCGACGCCCGCGGCCAGGTTGTGGTGGCCCGACTCGTCGTAGGTTCGCACGCCGTCGGTGAAGGTGGCGGTGCGCACCCAGCGATTGCGATAGGAGACGGCGCGGCCGTTCTCGATGCGGATCCCGTGCACCATGCCGTCCCCGACGAACCAGTGGCGGGAGGCGGCGGCCTGCGGATTCGGGCCGTTGCGCAGATACCAGCCGGTGAGTTCGGCCGGGATCCGCCCGGTGACCGGGAGGTCGACGGCGGTGAGCTCGTCGGTGACCGGGGCGTAGTTGCCGGTGAGGTGTGGCGCGGATGTGGTCATGGCAGACAACCGATCTGGTCGAAGGTCAGCCCTCGGCGCGGGCGGGCGCCTTGGCCTGGATATAGGCGACATAGCGGACGGTGAAGACGATCGGGATCACGAAGGCCGCGATCTGCGCGATGGTCCGCGGGGTCGAGCCCGCGTGCGCCAGCGCGACGAGCACGACGCAGCCGAGGGTAAAGCTCGCCGCCCAGACCGTGGTGAGCACGTAGGCGGTGCGGACGAACACCGGATGATCCCAGAGTTCTTTCGGCGCAGACTGTTTCGCGATGCCGAGGGTGAAGGGCTTGCGCACCGCCAGCGACGCTATCGCGATCAGCGCGAGCACCCCGGACGACAGCGCGGGACCGTAGGGGTGCAGGGCGGTATCCGGATCGGCGAAGGCGAGCACGGTCAGCGCCGCGAAGAAGACCAGCGAGCCCACATCGATCAGCAGGGCGTCGAGCGTGCGGCCGGCCCGGAGCTGACGGGCCACCTCCACCGCCGACAGCAGCAGCGCGGCCAGCGCGGCCCACTGCCACTGCGCGGAGGGAATCACGGCGTAAACGATCCAGGGGGCGAAGGTGCGCAGGTACGACATGTTCGAGAAGCTCCTCGGCTCGCGTTGCCGCGATATTCCTATTGTGACATGTCGAAACTAGAGACTGCGATGTCGACCTGTCAAGACTGGAATGTAGAGTGAGGGCATGAGTCTGCGGTACGCGATGCTCGGGTTGCTGGCCGACCACCCCGCCAGCGGGTACGACCTGCTGCAGCGGTTCAAGTACTCGCTGGCCAATATCTGGTCCGCCACGCAGAGCCAGATCTATACCGAACTCACCAAACTCGCCGAAGCCGAACTCGTCACCGTGTCGGACGAGGGCCCGCGCGGCCGCAAGGAGTACTCGATCACCGAGGCCGGCCTGTCCGATTTGCGACACTGGCTCACCGAGACCGAGCCGAAGCAGACCAACCGCAACGAACTGCTCCTGCGCGTCTTCTTCCTCGGCGTGATCCCGCGCGCGCGGGCCGAGGAGTACCTGACCGGCATCGCGACCTGGGCCGCCGAGGGTCACGCCGAGCTGATCTCGCTCGAGGAGTCGATCGACTGGGACGACGACGAATTCTCCCGCAACGGCCACCTCGCCCTGGAGTGGGGCAAACGCTTCTTCGCCATGAACAAGGAGTGGGCCGAGTGGGCCAAGAAGCAAAAACCCTACCGCTGAAGCGGTTTCAGCGCAGGATGCCCGCCGCCTCGGCCGCCCGCAGCCACGCCGGGAACTCGCCGAGCAGCCGCGCGTACAGCTCGCCGTCGTCCACCTGATCGATGTCGTCCAGCGCGAAAAACCCGGCGTTGTCGACGATTCGGCCGGTCATCTCGTCGAGCGAGCGCAGCAGGCCGTAGTTGGCGCGGCCGAGGCCGATGAACTGCCAGAAGGCGGGCAGCCGGGACGCCTCGCGCATGAGCGCGCCGATATCCCGCTTGTTCGCGAAGCCGCCGTCGGTGAAGAACAGGACCAACGTCGGGCCGTCACCGGGACGCAGCGAGGCGATGATGTCGCGCATGACCGGCAATTCGTCGTTGCGGCCGCCGATTTCGCCGTAGTCGATGCCCTCGTGGACGCCGCCGAGATGCAGGAAGGTCCGCGTCCACTCCTCGCTGCGCGCGACCGTGATGTCGGGCAGCTTGGCGAACGAGAGGGCATAGAGGTAGGCCTCGAGCGAGCCGTCGTCGTCCAGTTGCGTCGCCACCGGAATCATCCGCTGCACCACCCGATGCACGACCTCGGTGCGGTACTGCTTGTGCATGCTGCCGGTCTTGTCGATCACCAGCACGACGCGCGCTCGAATTCCCCAGGCGCCCTTGTCGATCAGCACCTTGGCCACAGCGCGCTTGCGCATGTCCAGCCGTTCGCGCTTCTCGAACGAGAGCGCCGCCTCGCCCGGGACGGTACGCACGCGCTCCGCCGACCGTTCGAGAGGCTGGGCGGCGGGCGGATCGTCCACGCGCACACCATGATCGGTCACCAGCGCGGCGAACCCGCCCGCGTAACCCTGGCCGACGGCCCGCACCTTCCACCCACCGCCGCGCCGATACAGCTCGAGCGCGATGACCACGGACTCCGTGTCGAGACCCTCGATTCGATACTCGTACACCACGTTTCCGAGCGAATCGGTCACCGTCGCCACCGGCGCGGCATATCGGCCGAACACCGCGCCGGGATCGTCCAGGGTGACGACCGCTCGCAGCTGATCGATCTCCTCGGGCACCTCGTCGAACGAAACCTCCAGCGCCGCACTGTCGTCGGCGCGCAGCACGACACCGGGCGCGGCGGGCTGGTTGAAGAAGACGAAGTCGGCGTCCGAGCGCACCGTGCCCGCCGCCGTGACGAGCAACGCGGATAGATCCACGGCCGCCTCGGTCCGCACCGACACCACGACCCGTGACTGAGCCAGCGAACCGTTCTGCCCCTTCACGAGCGCAGCACCCACCGAGACTCCTACCTCGAACCGACGAACCGTAGTCAGGGTAGGGCAGCCGCTACTCGGCCGTGGTCGGGTTCGACCAGCCGGTGAGCGCGACGACCTGCGCCGCGACCTCCTCGGGCGAGCGGTCGGTGGTGTCGACGACGTGCACCCAGCTCGGCGCCGCGGCGGACAGCTCGCGCGACATCGCCATGCTGCGCTCGATATGCCGCCGCAACTCGATGCCGTTCTCGCGCTGCGCGAGTCGCGCGCGAGCGGTGCGATCGTCACAGGTGAGCAATACCGCAGTGACCGAGGGCGTATCCCCCATCGCGGCGGTGAGCTCGCCGATGACCTCGGGCAGCACGCTGGCGGTGTTGGTGTAGACGAGCCGCCGGTAGCCGAGCGCGCGATAGTTCTGCCACATGGCCGCCAGATTCAGCTCGGCGAGTCCGTACTCCCACGTCGGCGGGTAGGCCATGTCGAGATTGTCCCCCTCGATCAGCGCGTGCCGCACCTTCGCCTCGGCCAGCAGCGCGTGCACCGCGAGGCCGACCCGGCTCTTACCCACACCCGAACGCCCACCGAGGAACAGCGCCGCAGATCCCGAGATCACCCGTCCAGCATGCCAACCCGACGGGTGCGACGCAGATCACAACCCTTGCATCCGGAACTGTTGTGATTTAACAATAGTTGTGTGACTACAACTGTCCAGGGGATGTCGGCCCGTCGCAAGACGCTCGTGCTGACCACGTGCTGCCTGAGCCTGCTGATCGTTTCCATGGACGCGACCATCGTGAACGTCGCGATCCCCACCATCCGGACGGACCTGCACGCGCCGCTGTCGCGGCTGCAGTGGATCGTCGACATCTACACCCTCACCCTGGCCAGCCTGCTGATGCTGGCGGGCGGCGCGGCCGACCGGTTCGGCCGGCGCCGGGTGTTCCGAATCGGCTTGATCACCTTCGCGATCGGCTCGCTGCTGTGCAGCCTCGCGCCGACCATCGAGTTCCTGATCGGCGCCCGGTTCGTGCAGGCGATCGGCGGCTCGATGCTCAATCCGGTGGCGATGTCGATCATCACCACGGTGTTCACCGGCAGAATGGAGCGCGCCCGCGCGATCGGCGTGTGGGGCGCGGTGGTCGGCATCGCGATGGCGCTCGGCCCGACCGCCGGCGGCATTCTCATCGAGGCGTTCGGCTGGCAGTCGGTGTTCTGGATCAATCTGCCCATCGTCGCGGTGGCGCTGGTGTTCACGGCCACCTTCGTGCCCGAGACGAAGTCGGCGACGGTGCGCGGCATCGATCCGGCCGGGCAGCTGCTCGCCATGGTGTTCCTGTTCTCCACGGTGTTCGGGCTGATCGAGCGCAGGCCGGAGATCTTCGTGATCTCGGTGATCGCGCTCGCCGCCTTCATGTTCTGCGAGTCACGCCACGCCGACCCCTTTATCGATCTGCGGTTCTTCCGCAGCATCCCGTTCGCGTCGGCGACGGTCATCGCCGTCTTCGCCTTCGCCGCGCTCGGCGCGTTCCTGTTCAGCTGCTCGCTGTATCTGCAAGGGGTGCGGCACTACTCGGCCGTGCACACCGGTGTGCTGTATTTGGCGCAGGCCATCGCGGTGATGATCTTCTCGCCGCTGTCCGGCCGGCTGGTGGGCCGGGTCGGCACCAAACCGTCGCTGATCGCGGCGGGCGTGCTGATGACGATCGCCGCGCTGCTGCTCACCAGGCTCGACGCGAACACCCCGGTATGGGCGCTGGTGATCATGTTCGCGCTGTTCGGGATCGGTTTCGGCATGGTCAACGCGCCGATCACCAACACCGCGGTCAGCGGGATGCCGCTGGATCGGGCGGGCGCGGCGTCCGCGGTCGCCTCGACCAGCCGGCAGATCGGGGTGAGTGTCGGCGTGGCGCTGTGCGGCGCGCTGTCGGGCGCGGCACTGTGGTGGGTGATCGCCGTGCTGACCCTCGGCGTCGCCATACTCGGCATCGTCGCCAATACCCCGTCGGCGAAGCGGTCCAGTGACCGCGTCGCCCCGCTGCTGGAACAGAAGGTGCCCGTTCATGTCGGATGAGAACCCAACACCCGATGAGGTGTGGGCGCTGCTCACCCGGGTCGTCCTGTACTCCCGCGACCCGTGGCGGCGCGCGGCGGTGGAGCGGACCGGCTTGTCGTTCAGTCGCATCCGGGTGCTGCGCCGGCTGCGCGCCGAGCCCATGACCGTCAAGGAGCTGGCCTACGCCGCGGCGATGGACGCGCCCGCCACCACCGTCGCGGTCAATCAGCTGGAGGAGCTAGGTTACGTCGTCCGCGAGGTCGATCCGACCAACCGGCGCAAGAAGCTCGTCACCATCACCGCGGCCGGCCGGGCCGTGCTCGCCAAGGCCCTGGCGACGCCGGATCCCGCACCCGACTCGGTCAACGCCCTGCCCGCCGACGATCTGCGGACGCTACGCGACATCCTCAACAGGATCGAGCACTGAGCCGTATCGAGCACTGAGCCGAAAGGCCCTCAGCCGCCGACGAACTCGCGATCGCCGTACTGCACGCTCGCCGCGTCCCACACGCCGCCGAGCCCGGCGACGAAGCGCTGCGCCAACTCCAGGTCGGCGACGTCGACCACCAGGATCAAGGTGTTCGCCTCGGTGACCGATCCGCCGACGAGCCGTTCGCGGGCCACCGGATCGGCCACGAGCCCGTCGCGGAACCGCCGGACGTCGACCCCCGCGATCGTCACCGTAAAAGCGTCCACCCCAGGCGAACTCGGTGCGAGTCGCTGGAAGGTCAGCACCGATTCCTGCTGGAACCGCGCGCGCACTCGATCGGCTATGCGGTGCAGATCGGCGGCGTCGACACAGGCCAGATGGAACTCGCGGGACCGCTCGTAGGTCGCCTGCTTGCGCTCATCCGACCAGAACACGCCGCTGACGAGCGTGGAACCGACCGGTAAACCGATGTGCTGCACCGCGATTCCGTCGACCGCCAGCTCGAAGCCCTCTAGCCGACCGCGCAGCCGTTGATCCTCCGGGTCGGTGATGGTAGCGGTGTTGTCGGTGGCGAACAGTTCCGCGGTGGGCTGCAACGGATTTCCCGCCGCGCACGCCGTCGGCCCCGCCGCGGCAGGCCGCACACCACCCAATAACCCCGCGCCGACGAACACCGACGCGACAACAGCGACCATCCGTGCCGCGATCATCCCGATCCTTTCGAGCCGTCGATCAAAGCGCTGGACCACCGCACTTTATCGCCGGACGCACCACGATCGAGACATTTTCGGCAGGACTCCCCCGGACATGGGCGAGCGGGTGGCGCCCGATAGGGCACGCACCCGCTCCTGGACAGCGACCGGTGTGCCGGTCTACTTGAAGGCGTCCTTGATCTTCTCGCCTGCGTCCTTGAGGTTGGACTTGATCTGGTCGCCCTTGCCCTCGTTCTTCAGGTCCTGGTCGTCGGTGGCCTCACCGAACTTCTCCTTCGCCTGACCGCCGAGGTCCTCGGCCTTGTTCTTGGCCTTGTCAGCTGTGCTCATTGTCTAACCCCTTTCGCGTCGGGCTCGACCGACCTGCCTTTCGGGCCAGTCGTAGGTCGGATAACCGGGCCGGCGACAGGCAAACCCCCGTCGGCCGTCGCCACGGTCACACCAGTGCGCCGTCAGGCTCTCCACCAGGGCTAACGCCGCGAAACGTACCGGTAAGTCCGTCCGAGGAACCGCGCCCCGGCGACCGCTCGCCGCGCGCCCGCGCGAAACCGGACCGCGGTAGCTCCGCACACGGTGGGGCGGCTGCCCGGCGGGGACCCGCAATGGCGTTACCCTGATTCCGTGCACCTCACGGCCGGTCCGCGACCATGACCACCGATGACCAATACGCCGTCGTCGCCATGACCTCGTCGGCGGGCGGGATCACGGCACTGTTCAAGGTCCTGGGCGCCCTTCCCGCCACGTTGCCGGTGCCCGTCCTCGTCGTTCAGCATCTCGACCCCCGGCACAAGACGGTGCTGGCCGAATTGCTCGCGCGCCGAACCGAATTGCACGTGAAACTGGCGGAGGCGGGCGAGACGATACAGCCCGGAACCGTCTACATCGCCCCGCCGGACTACCACCTGCTGGTCGAGCCGCGCGGCGCCCTCACGCTGATCCGCAGCGAGCTCGTCCACTTCGTTCGCCCCTCGGCCGACCTGCTGTTCGAATCGGTGGCGGGCGCTTACGGACGCCGCGCCATCGCGTGTGTGCTGACCGGCTCCGGCGGCGACGGCGCGACCGGCGTGCGCGCGATCAAGGCCCGTGGCGGCACGGTGATCGCGCAGGATCCAGACGACGCGGAGTTCAAGGGCATGCCGAGCGCCGCCGTGGCCACCGGCGACGTCGACCTTGTTCTGCCCCTTGACGAGATCGCCGACGTCATCCGTGCCCTCCTCACGGAGAGCACGTCGTGACCGAACCCAGCGAGGAGACGATGACGACACCGGATGAAGACAGCGACACCGTCGACCGTGAGCTCGAGGATCTGCTGCTGTTCATTCGCGACTCGCGCGGATTCGATTTCACCGGGTACAAGCGCTCGTCGCTGACCAGGCGTATCCGCAAGCGAATGCACGAGATTCAGATCACCGACTATCTCGACTACCGAGATCTGCTGGAGAGCAACGCCGAAGAGTTCGGCCACCTGTTCAACACGATCCTGATCAATGTCACCAGCTTCTTCCGCGACGTGGAGGCCTGGCAGTACCTTCAGCGCGAGGTACTGCCGGAACTGATCGCCAACAGCAACGACGAGATCCGGATCTGGAGCGCGGGCTGCTCCAGCGGCGAGGAGACCTATTCGCTCGCGATCGCGTTCGCCGAGGCACTCGGCGTCGAAGAATGCGCGAAACGGGTCAAGCTGTACGGCACCGATGTCGACGAGGAAGCGCTGCGCGAGGCGCGGGCGGGCGCCTATCCGGCGAAGGCGCTCGCGCCGCTGTCGCGTGAACTGCGGGACCGGTATTTCGAGCCGATCGGCGACCGCTTCGTCTTCCGGGCGGACCTGCGGCGGCGGGTGATATTCGGTCGCCACGACATCACGCGCGACGCGCCCATCTCCCGCCTCGATCTGCTGGTGTGCCGGAATACGTTGATGTATTTCAACGCCGAGGCGCAGTCGCACATCCTGGACCGGTTCCGTTTCGCGTTGCGGGAGGGCGGATTCCTGTTCCTCGGCAAGGCCGAACTGCTGCTCTCCGACGGCGAACGATTCGGGGTGGCCGGTATGCGCCAGCGCATCTTCCGGCGCCGGGCGGGCGAGGCCAAGCCGCCGATCCAGCCGAGCCCGACGCGGCTCGACGTCGACCTCGGCCTGGAGGTACAGGGCCTGGTCAAGAAGCGTCAGCTCAGCGAGCTCGCACTGGAGGCGGCCCCGATCGGGGTGCTCGGTCTGGACACCGAGAGCAAGATCTCCATCGTCAACCATCAGATGCGCAGCCAATTCGGCCTGACGCACCACGATATCGGCAGGCCGCTGAGCGAACTGGAGATCTCCTATCGGCCGGTCGAACTGCGCTCGCTGATCGATCAGGCCACGTCCGAACGTCGCACCCTTCGGGTCGCCGCGGCCGAACGCAAACTCGGCCCGGACAATACCCAGTATTTCGACGTGCACGTCCAGCCGCTCTACGGCGGCGACGGCGTGTACGTCGGCGTCGTAGTGCATTTCATCGACACCACGGTGCCGACCCGGCTCTCGCTGGAGATAAAGATAAAGAGGGAGGAGCTCGAAACCGCCTACGAGGAGCTCCAATCCACCAACGAAGAGCTGGAAACCACGAACGAAGAGCTCCAGTCCAGCATCGAGGAACTGGAGACGACGAACGAAGAACTGCAATCGACCAACGAGGAACTCGAGGCCACCAACGAGGAACTCCAGTCGGGCAACGAAGAACTCGAAACCATGAACGAGGAGATGCGGATCCGGACCGACGAATTGAACGAGACCCGTACGTTCGTCGAGGGCGTGCTCTCCAGCGTTGCGGCGGCGGTAGTCGTGCTCGATGCCGAGTTCCGGGTGAAGAGCTGGAACCGGGGCGCGGAGGAAATGTGGGGGCTGCGGGCGGACGAGGTCCAGCAACAAATGTTCTTCACGCTCGACTTCGGCCTGCCCACCGGGCGGCTGCACGACAGCGTCCAGCGCTGCCTCAAAACGGGCCGCCGCGTCGGCCCGGTGGAGGTCCCGGCCGTCAACCGAATCGGACGCTCGATCGTGTGTGCGGTTACCTGCTCGCCGCTGGACGGCACACGCGACGGTGTGGTGTTGCTCCTGGAGGAAATTTCCCCGACACACGGTGCGAAGTAGGACGGTCGGACCGCTGATATCGCGTCGAGCGCGTACCCTGGAGGCGTGCGGTCGCATTCGGACGCTCACGAAGAAGTCGCCCGCGAGTGGCAGCAATTCGCCGTCGGGCAAGAACGCGCGGCTCGGGCGGGGGCGTTGGCCGCGAAATACGAGGTGCAGGCCACCCAGCCACCCGAATCCATGCAGCCTTTCCGGCGCCGCATGGCGGAGCTGCATCGACGAATCGAGGAGCGACACCTCGCCAGTGCGCGGCTGCATCGATTACACGCCCTGCGCCTACAGCGGTGGCACATCGAGGATCGGGTCACGACGCGGCCGGTCTTCATGGCTTCGGTGGCCCAGCATCTCGACATGGACAGCGCCGCGGTCACCCTGGTTGGCCCGACGGGCGACGATCTGCTGGTCGCCGCCTCGGACACCACCGCGCGGGCCGCGCAGGATCTCGAGCAGCGGATCGGTCAGGGCCCGGCCCGCGACGTACTCGACGGCCAGGACTTCGTCACCGCGGCCGGCGCGGAATTGTTCACTCGCTGGCCGCAATACGGGCCGGCTCTCACCGAACTGGGCGTGCGGTCGGTGATCGCGGTCCCCCTGCGCTCCTCCCACCTGCTCGGTTCCCTGTGCGTCTTCACCAGCCGCGCCGCGCTGCGCACCGACCTCGCTCCGGCCGCCGAGAACGTGGCCGACGCGCTCGCGACCACGGTGCTGCTCTCGTACGGCACCGACGACGACGGCGCGCCGCGAGGCACGCTGTTCGACGACGCCGACTACCTCGCCGTCGTGCACCAGGCGGTCGGCATGGTGGCGGTGCGGTGCGAATGCGATCTCGATGCCGCGCTGGCCTTACTGCGCGCACGCGCCTTCTCCGACGGCACGGCCGTCTCGGAGGTGGCTCGCCGCGTTCTCGAGGACGGATACGAATTATGTTGAGCCCCAGGATGTCTCATGGCTGATGACCTGGCTTTGGGGATGTCGGATCTGACGGCGCTGTTGTTGACCGGCGCCGAGGTCGACGACTCGCTGTGCGCCGTCGCCGAAATCGTCACGCGGATGCTACCGGGTCATCCGATGACCGGGATGACGCTCACCTATGAGCAGGGGGACAAGGTCGGCGGTTCGAGCGACGCACACGCGATGCTGGTGAAGGAGGCCGAATGTAGCGACGGGTACGACCCCAGCCTGCAGGCGATCGTTACGGCGCAAGAGATTTCGGTGCCGGACGTCGCGCAAGAGCAGCGCTGGGACGGCTATCGAGCCCGCATGCTGGGCAACGGTGTCCACTCCATCTACTCGCTGCCGATCTCGGTGGACGGCGCGGTGGTCGGCGCGATGACCCTGTACTCGCCGAAACCGCGCAACTTCACCGCACGCGTCCGGCGGGCCGCGTCCCTCACCGCCGAGCACCTCGGTGTGCTGTTCGGCGTCGCGACCGAGACCACCCGGCAGTCCAAGCTGACCGAGCAACTGCGCGAGACGCTGGCCTCTCGATCCACCATCGATCAGGCGCTCGGCATCCTGATGGCGGAGCTGCGCTGCGACCGTGACGCGGCCTTCGCCGTGCTGCGGAGCAAGTCCCAGCGGCAGAATGTCCGCGTCGCGGACCTGGCCGTCGAAATGATCGAGCGGGTCACGGGCGGGGCGCCCTCCCCGCCGCATTTCGCCGAGCCGCAAGAGCCGAAGCGGTCCCGTCGCCGGGCGTGAGGCGTCCACTCAGCCAAGATATTTCACGCGTGACGTGAATCTGCACGTCAACCGATGGCGGTGCTCGTACCGCCGAGTAGAATAGACGTATATCTCCTGCTGAGTCCCGAAGTGCGGCTGGCGGATCGTGCCCAGTCGAGACTCGGTGATCGGTATGAACAATCCGGCTTTATTCAGCGACCCCGCCGATGATCGCGCCACCGCGCGCTCGGGGTTCGATGATCGTTCCGACGCGGGCCGCCGCCTCGCCGGTCGATTGCAGGCCTTCCGCGGTTCGGACGTCGTAGTCCTCGGCGTGCCCCGCGGCGGCGTCACGGTGGCGTATGAGATAGCCGCTCGCTTGCGGCTACCGCTCGACACCCTCGTCGTCCACAAGCTTCCCGTCCCCTACCGGCCTGACCTGGCCTTCGGCGCCATCGGCGAGGGCGTCCGGATCATCGACGAGGTCACCGTCCGCAGCGCCTTGCTGACCACAAGGGAACTCCTCGACACCGAGGCGCATCAGCTCGACCGGCTGCGGCGCCGGTCCGAGCGATTCCGCCGACATCGACCCCCCGCGACCTTGGCCGGGCGCACGGCGCTGGTCGTCGATGACGGCGTCGTCACGGGCATGACCGCGCGGGCGGCGTGCCAAGCCGCGTATCGGCGCGGCGCGATCCGGGTCGTGCTCGCCGTGCCGATCGCGCCGCATCGCATCCTGCGGACGCTGTCGTTCCACGCCGACAAAATCGTGTGCTTGGAAACGCCTATTCGCGCCCGTCCGATCAGCGATGCGTACCTGCGATTCGACTCGATCACCGACGCGGACGTCGACCAGTTGCTCAGCGGTCACGCGCCGAGACTTCGACGAATTCGCCTGGCGGGTAACGGAAGCGGCGCAGGGTAGAACGAGTACCCTGTCCCGGCGCGCCCGAAAACCCGATGTGGGCACTTTCAATGCATACGCGGCCCGCGATCGGTATACGATCTGCGGGCGGCGGGCGGTCCAACAAAAGGCTGGCCGCTGTATCTTTCGAGCACACGAGTCCGCTGTGTGTGGGGATGGACCGGAGGCGGCATTGTCCGAGATGTCGATTACCGCTGTCACGGCGGACACCAATTCCAACGGTGTCAGCGAGGGTCTGCTCTCCGAGCTGGTCGAGCATTTGCGGCAGAACCGCACCGTGCTGCGCGAGGAGTGGGCGCGCCGGATCACCGAGGCGCAGTTGCTGACCGCGATGACGCCCGACGAGATGTTCTCCGAGGCGACCTCCGTCTACGACAACTACGTCGCCGTGCTGGAGACCGGTTCAGTCGAGGCGTTGCAGGACTACGCGCGCGACCTGTCCGAACGCATCATCCCGAGAGGCGTCGAGACCGACGAGGTCCTGGGCATCGTGCTGCTGCTGCGCGACGTGCTCGCCCGCTCGCTGTTCGAGAAGTATCAGGCCGACTTCCAGCTGCTCAACGCCGTGCTCGACGCGTATGAACCGGCCGCGAACCGCATCGCCAACACCGTCGGCGTGTCGTTCGTCGAGGAGCGCGAGCGGATCATCCGGCAGCAGCAGGAGGCGATCCGCGAGCTGTCCACGCCGGTGCTCCAGGTGCGTGAGCAGCTGCTGATCCTGCCCATCATCGGTGTGCTGGACGGTCAGCGCGCGCGTCAGCTCACCGAGCAGTTGCTGCGGGCGATCCGCGCCAACCGCGCCAAGGTGGTCGTCATCGACATCACCGGCGTGCCGACCATCGACTCCACCGTGGCCAATCACCTGGTGCAGACCGTCGACGCGTCCGGGCTGATGGGCGCGAACGTGATCATCACCGGCCTCTCCTCGGAGATCGCGTTGACGCTGGTCACCATCGGTCTCGATCTCTCCAAGATGAACGCGGTCGGCGACCTCCAGGGCGGGATCGAGGAGGCCGAACGTCTGCTCGGCTACGAGGTCAGTCGCAGCGGCACCGGCGAGACCACGCGGCGGCCGGAGGCCTGAAGGCCGCGCTAGTCCGGGTGCTCGTGCACCGTCAGCAGCAGATGGTCGAAGGCGGTCTGCACCTGGGGCGACGCGGGCGGCAGCGCGTCGAGTTCGGCGATCAGCCGGGCGGCCAGCGTACGCAGCTTCACGTTGGTGTCCTGCGAGCGCCACTGCAGGACGCGGAAGGCCTGCTCGGCGTCGAGGCGGTACACCCGCATCAGCACGCCCTTGGCCTGTTCGATCACGGCCCGCGCCGCCACCAGCTCGGGCAGCGTGCCGGTGAGCAACTCCTGGCGCTGCTCGTCGAGGACCTCGGTCAGGTCGACGTAGTAGCCGGTGGTGCCGACGACCACGTCGCCCTCGGTCATGGTGTGGCCGAAGACGAGGACGTGGCGAGTCCGGCCCTCGGTATCCAGGATGCGGTGGCGACTGCAGAACGGCTCCGCATCGCGCAACGACTTGGCTATCGCGTCCGCGACGTGCGCGCGGTCGTCGGGATGCTTGTGCGAGAGTAGGAGTTCCGTGGTCGGGGTCACCGAGCCCGGCTCGTATCCGTGCATCGCGGCGACCTCGTCGGACCACACCCAACGCTGATCGGCGAACCGGAATCCGAAGGTCCCCGTCGCCTGAGGGGCGCCACCGACCACCTGGACGACCGTGTCGGTCGCCGCGTCCGAAGTCGCCGCGCCTGTCTCCACCACCCGGCCAGTATGCGCCCCACCTGCGGTTTCTGTGCGTCCCGGGGGCCTGCTCGTTCGTGTCGAAACGATATTGAAACACCGCACGGTCACTGAGCGCGCCGTCCGTTCGGTCGGGTAAGGCCGGTCACACCGCCCGGTCGGGATTGCCGACCGCCGGGTTGGCGCGGCGCGGCGCGGGTATGGCCGGAGTGAATCGTTGGGAGGCGGTGAAAACGATGAAGGTGGTTTCCAAGACAGCGACACCACAGCAGACGGCCGTGGTGGCCCACCGGGTGGCTCTCGAGCTGGCCGCGGAGCCGCACGAGCTGGGAATGCTGCGTGCGCTCACCGACACCACATGCATGATGGCCGACGTCACGCTCGACGCGATCCCCGATATCCGGCTGGTGCTCAGCGAGGCGGCGACCGCGCTGATGCTCGACGCGGTGCCCGGCTCGACGCTGCGGTGCGCGTTCACCTACAACAAGCGGCGGCTGAGCGTGCGGATCAGCGCGACGACCACGCGCGATGTCGAGGTCAGCCGCGATCCGCTGAGCTGGCAGCTGGTGCAGGTGCTCACCGACTCGGCCGAACTGATCCAGGACCCTTTTGATCCGGACGCGGGTGGGTATCCGACGGCCATCGAATTCAGTTGGGAGCGAGGAATATCCGATGCGACGTGAGTTCACCACGGACCGAGCCGACACACCGCGGCGCACTAGTTCCCGCGGTGACAGCTACGACAACATCGAACCCTGGTTCGAGAAGATGGCGGCGCTGCCGGCGACCGATCCGCACCGGAACTCGCTGCGCGAGAAGGTGATCGAGCTCAGTCTGCCGTTGGCCGAGCACATCGCGCGCAAGTTCGCCGGGCGTGGTGAGGCTTTCGACGATCTGCACCAAATCGCCAGGGTGGGTTTGGTTCTCGCGGTCGACCGGTTCGACGTCTCGCGTGGCAGTTCGTTCCTGTCGTTCGCCGTTCCGACGATCATGGGCGAGGTTCGCAGGCACTTCCGGGACCGCACCTGGGCGGTGCGAGTCCCGCGCAGGCTCAAGGAGATTCAGCAGCTGATCGGTCCCGCGACCGAGACCCTGTCGAACCGGCTCGGCCGCGTGCCCACCGCCAGGGAGATCGCCGCCGAGCTGGACGTGGAGCTCACCGAGATCACCCAGGCGTTGATCGCGCGCAACGGTTACCAGACCAACTCGATCGAGGGCATCACCCGCGACGACGGCGAGAACTCGGCGCTGCCCGTCGCCGCCGGACTCGGCGCGGAGGAGCCGTGCTACGAGCTGCTCGAGCAGTCGATGACGGTACGTCCGTTGATCGCGGCGCTGCCCGAGCGGGAGCGGCGCGTGCTGATCATGCGGTTCTTCGAGTCGCTGACCCAGGCGCAGATCGCGGAGCAGCTCGGCGTGTCGCAGATGCAGGTGTCGCGCATTCTGTCCAAGACGTTGCACACCCTGCGCGAGCAGGCTATGGACGAGCAACCGGCCGAGGTCGCCTGACCGGCGTCAAGCCTGGTGGCCGGGTTTCAAGCCGGCGACGGAGTTGTATCGCAACGCCTCGGTGGGCGGCGGCGCGGAGGCGTCCCGCGGTTCGATGATCAGGCCCACGTGATCGCCCAGATCGTGGCGTTCGAGGATGGGGCCGGCGAACCAGCCCGCGGCGGCGGTGAGGATGGGTAGCTCGGCGGGACCGGGCTGCCATTTGCAGTGCGCGAACTTGTTGATGTCGTCGCCGGTCTCCGCGCCGAACAGCGCCGCCAGCGAGGATTGTTCCCGGCCGAGCAGGTGCACGGCGAGGTGCTCGGCGGCCATCGCCACGCCGAAGGTGAAATTGGCCTTGGAGATGCCGACCAGAAAGCGCCGTGGCTCGATGCTCACCTGCGTGGTGAAGCCGACCAGGCATCCGGCTTGGCGGTCGCCCGAGCGGGTGGTGACCACGAACACCGGGTAGTCGGCGGCCGCGATCACCGCGTCGAAATCGGAACGATCTGCTGTGGCGTTGTCCGACATTGTCCTCGCGCTCGGCTCCGGGCCTGACCTGCGCCGCGGGTTCGGCGAGAATCAAGGCAAGTGGGCAGTCCATGCACCACAGTACGGACGTCGCGGGCAATTCGGTTGCCCGATCGCGGTGCCCGCCGGTCAGGAGGCGGTCGCGATCTCGTTACGGAGTTTGCCGAGGCTGGCCTTTTCGGTGCGGAGTCGCTCGATGCCCGCGTCCAGCTGACGGGCGCGCTCGTCGAGTTGCGCGAGCACCTCGGCGCGGTCGGCGTCGGTGGCGCTCTGCGGCGCGGTGCAGGCGATGTGGATGAGGGCGGCGGCCTCGGTCAGGGAGAGACCGCAGGCGAGCAGGCAGCGGATGTCGTGCACGGTTTTGACGTCCGCCTCGCCGTACTGCCGGTAGCCGTTGGGGTCGCGGCGCGGGGTGAGCACGCCCGCGTTCTCGTAGTGGCGCAGCATGCGCGGGCTCGCGCCGGTGCGCTCGCTCAAATCCTTGATCCGCATTCGCCGGTCCTCCATCCGTGCCTTGACATTGACGTTAGTGTCATACTTTAGCTTGGTCGTATGACCAACGAACGGAGTCGGCCGAACGTACTGCTCGTGGTGTCCCACCCGGATCACGAGTCCGCCACCTGGGCCGTGGCGCGCGCGGTCGAGCAGGGAATTCGAGCCGACGGCGGAACCGTCGCCACCACGCACGATCTGACCGCGTCGGGGTTCGATCCGGTCTTCACCGCGGCGGACCTGGCGGTGCATCGACTGCTCGGCGAGGTCCCCGACGATGTGCGACGCGAGCAGCAGTTGATCGAAGCGGCCGACGTCGTGGCCCTGCTGTTCCCGGTCTACTGGTGGTCGCTGCCGGCCCTGGCCAAGGGGTGGATCGATCGTGTGTTCAGCCGCGGCTGGGCCTATGAGAACAGCTCGCCCGAGGGGCCGAGCGCGGTGCGGGAACTGCACTTCATCGCGCTGGCGGGGGTCAATCAGGCCAGTTTCGATCGCCGGGGTTACAAGGACTCGCTGACGCTGCAACTCAAAACGGGCATCGGTGATTACTCGGAGATCGCGGAGTCGGCCGTCGAGATTCTCTACGGGACCGAGACCACCGATGCGGGAGTGCATGCGGAGCTGGCGGCGCAGGGTTACAAGGTCGGCGCGGACCTGGCTCAGCGTGCCCAAGCGGTCTTCGACCGGCAGACAGCGGGGAGTTGATCGGCGGCTCCAAGACCTCGCTTCACATCTGGTTCTGCTGCGCGACAATGGCTTTCGGCGTCCGACGTCCGGCCGCACGGAACGCCGTCAGCCCCGGTTCGCGCATCCGGCCCGCGGCGATCAGTACCTTCGCCTTTTCGATATTCACCTGGGACCAAGGGCTTTTCGCGCGTCGCGGCGAATAGCGCTGGAGGAAATGGTCTTCGTCCAGCCTTCTACGATGGCTGTCGATCCAGCCGTAGCACAGGGCGACGTCGAGGGCCTCGCCGATCGTGAGTCCCGGTGAGGACGCGCTCTTTTTGGCGATCACGAGCCAGACCTCCGCCGAGTCGTACCGCTCGGCCAGCCATGACTCCCAGTGCGCCGCATCGGGAAAGCGAATCGGGGTGGTGTCGATGGTCTCCATGAACCCATCATCCGCGTTGAAGTGCGCACCGAATGAGCACTTTTCAAGCTCATCCGAAGAAGTCACGCGGCCGGGTCGAGCCAGCCGGTGACCTCGCGGACCTCGGCGATCATCCTGGCGACCAACGCGTGCGGCGCGTCGGCCGTCCAGACCAGCGCCAAATCCGAACGCGGAGCGTCGATTACCGGAAGCCAGCGGAGGGTGGACACGGGGATCCAGCGGCTCAGCGGCTCCGGCGCCAGCCACACGCCCTTGCCACGGGCTACCAACATCAGGCAGTCCTGGACCTGCTCCACGACCGGGCCGAGCGGCGCGGCGGAGCCGTCCGGGCGCGGGTCGGCGACCCAGTGGCAAAGGTTCTCCTCCGACAGGAAGATGTCGGGCCGGATGACCGGCTCGTCCGCCAGGTCCGCGCGGGTCACCGATTCACGGTCGGCCAGTCGGTGGCCGGGCGGCAGCGCGACGACCCGCGCATCGCTGCGCACCGGGACGTGGCCGAACCGCGCGTCGCCGAGCGGTAGCCACATGAACGCGGCGTCGACCTCCCCGGCGAGCAACGGTGCGCGCTCTGCCGGCGGGGTGCGCACGGTCGTCAGCTCGAGCCCGGGCACCGCCGACTCCATCGCGTCGGCGACC
This sequence comes from Nocardia tenerifensis NBRC 101015, assembly GCF_000308715.1. GTDB lineage: Bacteria > Actinomycetota > Actinomycetes > Mycobacteriales > Mycobacteriaceae > Nocardia > Nocardia tenerifensis. The sequence goes on along the minus strand of NZ_BAGH01000119.1, from coordinate 83,210 downwards.
TCAATCGCGAAAAGCGCTGTCGCGTAAGGGAAACAGGCTACTCGAAGCTGTTTGAGCCTGCCCCGGTCCGTGGCGCGCACCCGATCGATGAGCTCGCCGAGTTCCGCCGTGACCGCGTTGCCGCCGCGCTCGAGCTCGAGTCCCGCCGGGGCGAGCAGAACGCCGCGCGAGGTGCGGACCAGCAGCGTCACCCCGAGCGCTCGCTCGAGCTGCTGGATCTGCGTGGACAGCGTCTGCTGGCTGACGTGCAGCCGGGCCGACGCGCGGGTGATGTTCAGCTCCCGGGCCACCACCAGGAACGATGGCAACTGGCGGATATCCAGGTCGATCGCGGGACCACCGTAGCCGACCGAGCGGTCTGCACGGGAACAGGGAAGCTCGGTGGCTGTCACCGCGATCTTCTGTTTCCGCCGACGGGGGCAGGCACAGCAGGCTGGAGGCCCACCGACTCCAGAAAGCGACGTTCCCGATGACTCCCCCACCTCCCGGCCTCACAGGCAAGGTCGCCTTGATCGTCGGCGGTAGCCGGAATCAGGGGCGGCGTGCGCCGAACTGCTTGCGGCACAGGGGGCTTCCACCGTGATCAGCTACGCCACCGGCGAGCACGCCGCGGCCAGAATGCTCGCGTCGCTCGGGCCGAGCGCCGAGGCCATTCACTCGGACGCGACCCGCTCCGCCGACGTGGCGACCCTGTTCAGCGGCGTGGTTGCCCGGCACGGCCGCCTCGACATCGTGGTGCACGCGGTAGGGGCCGCGGCCCCGAGTTCACAGCTCGACCACACCGACGACGAGTTCGACCGGTTGATCGACCGCAACATCCGCAGCGCGTTCAATACCTTGCGCGCTGCGGCACGTCACCTCGCCGACCACGGTCGCTACGTGATGCAGACCGGCGCTGAGCCGCAGCGCACTTTCGGGTTTCGGGCCTGTTCGCGGCCACCGAGGCGGCAGCCGAACGCCTAGTGCAGGCGGGCGCCGACGAGTTGGCCGGCCGCGACATCACGGTCAACGCCGTCGCTCCCGGCCCGGTGACGGACTCCTTCGGCGCGGACTCCGTGCGGCTCTGGCCGACCCGGCCCGCGGTCGACTCGGTCAGCCGGAAGACGTGGCGGCGGTGGTCGGGTGGCTGGTCAGCGCGGGTGCGGACTGGGTTTCCGGCCAGACCATCCGCGTCGACGGCGGCGCTGTCCGTAGCGCGGAATAAAGCTTAGCGCTCAGCTACTTAACGTTCATGTTCTTAGTGAGGAGATTGACATGATGACCGTTGCCGACTCAACGGCGGCCGCCGACGCATCCGAGAGGGTGCCGCTGCGACGATGGTTCGGCGTCGCCGCGGTGGCGCTCGGGACCTTCTCGGTGGTGACCTCCGAGCAGCTGCCGGTGGGCCTGCTCACCTCCGTCGGCGGCTCGCTCGACGTATCCGAGGGGACCGCAGGCCTGATGGTGACCGTGCCGGGCCTGGTGGCTTCGGCGACCGCCCCGCTGCTGCCCGTGGCGATCGGGCGACTGGATCGGCGGGTCGTCCTGCTCGGCCTGATCACCCTCATGGTCGCGGCGAACGTGATGTCCGCCGCCGCACCGAATTTCGCGATCCTGCTGGCGTCGCGGTTCCTCGTCGGCGTCGCCATCGGCGGTTTCTGGGCGCTGGCCGCCGGGATCGCCGTGCGGATGGTGCCGGCGAAGTTCGTCCCGCAGGCCACCGCCCTCGCCTTCGGCGGGGCCACCGCCGCCAACGTGCTCGGCATTCCGGCCGGGACGCTGATCGGCGAACTCACCGACTGGCGCATCGCCTTCGGCGTCCTCGGCGGGCTCGGACTCGTGGTCGTCGTCGCCCTGCTGCTGTTGCTGCCGCAGATGCCCGCCACCGGGCCGGTGCGGCTGCGCACGCTCGGCGAGCAGTTCCGCAATCCGGTGGTGCGCGCCGGTGTCCTCGTGACATTCCTGCTGGTGAGCGGGCATTACGCCGCCTTCACCTTCGTCAGCCCGATCCTGCAGTCCGTGGTCGGCATCGACAAGACCATGGTCGGTCTGGTGCTGCTCGCCTTCGGCGTCGCCGGTATCGCGGGCAACTTCATCACCGGCGCGGCCGCCGGGCGCGACATCCGCCTCGCCCTCGTCACCATCAGCGCGGCGCTCGCCGCGGTCCTCGTGCTCGTCGCCCTCGTCGGCGGCACACCGATCACCGGCGTGGCCCTATTGGTCCTGTGGGGCTTGGCTTTCGGCGGCATCCCCGTCGGCGTGCAGACCTGGATCCTGCGGGCCGCGCCCGACTCCACCGAGGCCGCCACCGCGCTGAACACCGCCATGTTCAACCTCGCCATCGCGTTGGGCGCGTTGTTCGGCGGGATCATCGCCGACAATGTGGCCCTCACGGCCGTGCTCTGGTTCGGCGCGGCGCTGAGTGTGCTTGCCTCGCTGGCCGTTTGGCGCACGCCGAGCACTCGTTCCTGAATCGATCTCGAAGTGCTGGTCCGCCGCGAATGGGCGACGGACCAGCACAATTCGCTTCGCAGTCCTGACTCGCCACCGCCCGACGCGATTCGACTACACAGGGTTCCTCTTCCATCGGAATTCGGGCTTGTCGCGACGATCATCGAAGCCGGCTCCACACCCCGCGGCCCGGACGGCATCCGCTGTCGCGTACCAGCAAACGTGCCTCGAGACGACCTTTACCCTGCCCTGAGGGTCCGCGCTGTAATCGGGCGCCGGCGACTCGAGGGTGTAGTTCGTCTCGATCGCCACATTGCCGGAGGTGCCGACGGAGTCGACCCAGTCTCTGGCGGTACCCGCACCGCACGGCCGGGTGTTCAGCGCGAAATCGTTTCCGACCGGAGGAAAGGTAACGCATCGCTGGGTGGCGACGCTCTGTATGAGGTTGCTGCCGAATCCTTCCACGGTGGCGTGAAAGTAACGCCACTGCTGGCGTTTCGAGTCGGGCTGGCAGTCAGCGAGACCAAGGTTTTCGTCGCCAACCACGACACACTTCTTCTCGCTGACGCTGGTGATGGTGAACGGCGCGCTCGGCGGGTCGGGTTCGGTCTTCTTCGGCACCAGGTTCGACTTGGCGCCGCCGCCGATCTTCTCGATGTCCGGCGTTGCCTCCTTCACGACGTCGCCTCCCTCGAAGTGGCAGATCAGGCGGACCGTGATCATGTCCGGTTCGACACCATCGGGCAGAGCGCCCTGGTCGCGGGCGAACACGTTGGTGTCGCTCCACCCGGCGTACGGATCGGTACCGTGCGAGGAGAAGCCGTTGCTCTCGGCGACGGGCTGCACTATCAGCGGCTCACCGGATTTCCTCGAGTAGCTCATCTCCATGAGCGCGCCGGCCGAAGGATCCTTTTTGCCTTGGCAGATACCCACGGCTTTGAGGTACGGCGGTCGATCTTTCGATATCGAGAACTTGGTGAAGAGTTGCGCGGAACCTTGCGGTGCCGCCGTGGCCACACCCGCGGGACTGACGATCGCTAGCGCGGTACCGACAAGGATCGTCCATCGCCCGAACTTTCCTCTGCGGTGCCGACCACAATCCGAACGCATATCCACACGACCTCCGATGCACGGCTGATGTGGCTGCGAATTGCAGCCCGCGATGTATTCGTCGCGAACTGGTGCATGGCTGGGTCAAACTTGCTGCGCAATTGCCGTCGAGTCGACAGCGGACGGGTCACACCATCGCGGCACGGGGAATCACTACCCCGTGATCGCCGCCGCGAACCCTCTGCGCGGCCCCGCCTATGACGCCGCAGCCCTGCGCAGTCTTGCCAACGGCATCGACGGCCCGGTCGTTCCCGTCGAGCATTCCTACGGCGGATCCGTCATCGGCGCCGCCGCGGACGTCCCCGCCGACCAAGCCGCCGCCCAGCGACCGATCGCCAAGCCGCCCTCGAGGAGAAAGCCACCGCCGCCGCCTTCCACCCGGTCGCCGTCTCCCACCCCGAAGCCGTGACCGACGTAATCCAGCAGGCCGCCACGAACATTCAGTGACACGCAGAGCGGGCGGCATGCCTGGCGGGAGCAGCACTCAGGTGCCGGCGTCTTCGCTATCCGCCCGTCGCGAAGCGTCCCACTGCCGACGGGTCTCGGCTATATTCCGGTCGATCTCGGCTTGTTCCATGCTCCCTCGTGCCTCGCTTTGCAGCAGCGCGGCCGCGCTGCGATCCAGCCGCAGAGAACTCGACACATGCAGCGCCCGCGCCCGTTCGATAGCCTCCCGCGAGGTCTGCGCGAGGGAACTGCCATCAGGCCGACGCCGCGGCCTGGCATTGAGCCGCGCTTCCCGGGCGTCCGCCGCAGCCTCACGCCGGTCGGCGGCCTGCTCACGGTCATCCGCCGCCACATCTCGCCGATCCGCGGCCGCCTCACGGGCGTCCGCAGTCTCCTCGCGCCAGTCCGCGGCCTCCTCACGCGCATCCGCCAACTCCTCGCGCTGAGCCAACGCCTGCTCGCCCTGCCGCAATCGCGCTACCCGCTTCGCGACTTCCGTCTCATCAGACAATTCCGGTCCTGCGCCGGCAGCGTCGGCTGCCGCACTGTCATGCTGGCCGTCCTCAGCTTTCACACCATCTATGTTCGCACTTTCCGCAGTCGATCGCGGGGCGTGACCACCTTCGCCGCGCCCCGGACTGCCCGGCCGTACAGGCCAGGTGTCCCGCGGGCAGATGTGCCGACTCAAGTGCGCGGGCAGGTGGCGGTCACTCGGGCTCGGGCAGGCAGATTTTCGGTCGCGCGATCGAGCAGCGAACACACGTCGGCATCGGTCACCGGCGCGAAGTCCAGATACCAGGGCCGGATCGATCCGAACAGCTGCCGCGATTGCAGGCAGAGGACGTGGTCAGCGACCCGGGACAGTACCCGCAGCGGACGAGTCGCGCCGACGGGAACGGCGAACACCACCCGCTTCGCCCCGCGCATGCGGGCGTTCGCACACGCCGCGTGGGCGCTGGCGCCCGTGGCAAGGGCGTCATCGATGATCACCGCGGTGGCGCCGTCCAACGGCAGGCGCGCACGATCGCGGCGGTAGCGGGCGGCGGAGTGGCGCAGCCGGTGTTGCTGCTCTCGGGTCACCGCCAGCCGTTCGGGCTCGGAAACCGCAGCGTGCGCCACCATGTCGTCGTCGATGATGCGCACGTCGTCCTCGCTGACGGCACCGAAGGTCAGCCACGGCCGATCCGGCACGGTGAGTTTGCCGACCAGCACGACGTCGAGGGGCGCGCCGAGCACGGTCGCGACCTCGTAGGCGACCGGCACCCCGCCGCGCGGTAGGCCCAGCACCACCACCTCGGGTTCGGACAACGTCTCGAGGTGTTCGGCGATTCGACATCCCGCGTCAGAGCGATCGATAAAAACCATGGCTTGCTCCCGAGTCAGTAGTCCACATCGAAGCGAGCCGCACTGCCGGACTCGGAGAAGCGCACAGAACTCTACACCGCGATGGACAAGGCAGCCACATGGTTGCTCGACGAGTCGAATACTCACCCGCCGTGGTGGATTCGTTTCTCAATATGACATAACCGCTGGTCACATAGTCCTCGATGTTTCACCGGCGAGGCCTGCCCGGGGCGACGCGGCAGAACCAGACGGTTGCCCAGACCCAGGGCGGCATCCACCCTGCGCGAGGCATGCGCATTGGACTGTTACGGCGCAACGGTTTTCGGGTCGCGGCCCTGGAATCCGCTCGGGCTCGGGTTCGTGAAATCGTCTTCTGCGGATTCGTCGGCGCCCACTGATCAAACCTGTGCGGTTCCAGAACGTCCCGCCGCACCCGGAGCTGTCACCTTGCCCCGACCCGATCCGAGTGGCACCGAGAACCATTGGCTCGCACCGCGTGTCGGCGAGCTAGCAGCTCGTCCGCCCGGCGGCTCCGAACGGACCCATGGGCATTCCTCGGCCACTGAGTAGTCCCACAATGCCGAAAGGCTCTGCAAGTCAGCAGTATTGGCGGAATGAACATGGAGCAGAGTCATATGGTCGCCAAACGATCTTGGGCAGCGACCATATGACTCTGCTCGCCAAGCCTCTGCGGCGGGGTGCACCCGTCGACCCTGCGTGTGCGGGCATGGGACGCCGAAGGTGGGCACCATCCGTGCACGGTCGGACCCTTGGCGCCTGCTCCGGTAGGGCGCGAAGATCACCTGTCGCGGTAGTCCGGCGGCATGGATCCGGTGCAGCATGCTGGTTGACCATGACGTGGCGTGAGGGCGCATGGTGAGGGAGTGGATAACTCTGGAGGCTGGACAGTCGGACCGCTTGCCGAGGCGAGTGGCGTGACGGTGCGGACGTTGCATCATTGGGATGCGATCGGCGTCCTGAGTCCGTCGCGGCGCACGTCGAATGGGTACCGGGAGTACACCGACGACGATCTTGTTCGTCTGTATCAGGTGCTGGCGCTGCGTAGTTTGGGCTTGAGCCTGGAGACGATCATCGTCTGTCTGGATTCGGGGATCGACCTGGACCGGGTGGTCGGTGACCATCTGCGTAGTGTCGAGGCGTCGTTGGCGGCGCTGGAAGCCGTGCGGCAAAAACTGGTGCGGCTCGGTGCCGAATTGGCGACCGGACAGGGCGCGACGTCCGAGGCGCTGTTGGAGGCGCTCCAAGCGATCGGCGGTGCGGGTTCGGCGAGCGAGCAGGTACTGCGCCGACATCTGGACACCGATCAGCAACAACGGCTCGGTAACCAGGCGACGGCGCTCGGGCCCGCGAAACACTATCTGCTCGAGATCGAATGGCCGGAGCTCTATCGCAAGGCTGAACGGCTCCGGCAGGCAGGGGTGGACCCCACCGACGACCGAGTTCGGCGGCTGGCGCGCCGCCTGGACGAGTTGAGCACGCTGTTCACCGGCGACGACGCCGGGATCTCGGCAGGAGTGCGGAACGCCTGGCGTGACGACCCGGCCGCTATGTCCGGCGATCCCGCCGCGCCCGCCGATGAATGGCGCGCACTGGCGGACTTCCTCGACCAAGCCCGCGCCTGACTTCGATCGCTGCCACCGAATCACCTGATGGAAAGGGTTCACCATGCAACACCGCGCTCGTCTACTTGTCGCCATCGCTTCCACCCTGCCGCTGGGGCTGAGCATCATCGTCTGCTGGCTGCTGGTCACTGCCGGATCCGCACCCAGCAGTGTGTTGTCGGCCCTGGCAACCGCGGTCATAGCGCAGGGCGTCTTCACATATCTCCGGCTACGCCGGACAACGCCCACTACTCGGCTGGGACGAGCCAGTGCTGAGAGCACCAATCCGTGAAAAGAACAAAGGCCGGTTCCCAAGACGCGACAAGTTAGCCCGTTGCCCTAACAGCCCGCCGAGACCTGCTCGTCAGGCATACCTTCGACCATTGATGCGGAGGCGTAGAACAACACCAGAACGACAGCGACAACGGCGTCCAGTCCGGAGAAGACGCGCGTCCTGCAGACCGCGGTTCCATCGGAAATCGCTGGGCGCGTTGAAAAATCACACGAATCTCGGCATGAAACTCTCGGCAACCGCCGGACCGCCGCCTGTCTTCAACCGATGCCGGTGTAACCGACGCGGAGGGCAAGCGGAGTTCGGCCATCCCCGACGCGGGTGATGTCCGGCGCCATGGTCGGAAGCTCACGCTCCTCGAGGTATGCCGCGAAGTACCTGATCCGGGTGAGGTAGCCGTCAATGGCCTGCTTGCTCCGGTTCTTGCGGCGCAGCTCCGTGGCCGCAAGCTCTCGGATGTCGTCCAGATCCAGCCCCATGTCCGGACCCTACCGGCGAAATACATTGCCGGCGGAGCGTTGTTCTGCACCAACTCGGCTGTCGAGTTCACAGTTTTCGCAGCTCAGAAGGTATTTGTGGGGCGGGCGGGGCTCGAACCCGCGACCAATGGATTCGCAATCCACGGCTTATTCTGGGGTTCGGCCCGATTCGCCTTTAGCCGATTCTATACGTCTACCAGGAAAGTTACAAAACCTCGATGCAACCTAGGATGCGTTGACCTTCTATCGATTTCGCTTAGCTTCGCATGAAAATAGAGAATAGATAGAGACCTGATCAGTCTCGGTGCCCCCATCGGACCGTTGACCGATCTTCCCACACCACCGACGCGCCCTACACATAGCAAACACCCCGACAACCGCGCCGGTCGGTTTGCTACCGAGGATGTGAACCGTTCGAACTGAGAGCGCGGGTCACCTTCGAACCGCTTTCATTGCCCGGACATGGCGGGACAATGGTGGGATGGCCCGTCGGTCCGGCCCTCGCATGTGCCTCGCCTGTCAGGCGCTGCTTCCGCACAACGCTCATCCGCGGCGCTTGTACTGTTCTCCGGCCTGCGTTGCCAGGGGCTATCGGGTACGTAAGAAGTTCGGCGCTGTCGGCGACCTTGGGGCTGGTGTCGTATGTCCGGGTTGTGGTCGACGAATCTTTCCAGGTAGCCGCGCCTTGCGCGCTGATGCTCAACATTGCTCGCCGACCTGCCGACAACGCCACTACCGCCGCCGCAGACGCGAAAAAAGTTCTTGATCATGACGGTAAGCCGTGACACTGTCACGGCTGTCGTCATGATCACTGCGGATTGTGTCGGTGTCCCCTTCCACACTGTGCCGAAACCAATTCCTCGACCCGGCGCTACGCGCGTTGGAATACGAAAGGGGACTATAGATGTCGGCACGCGCCTGGGTGGAACGCGCGATAGCACCTGGAACCACGACCACACCGGAGCTTTATGCATATCTGCCGTTCGAGGGGACAACGAACCGCACCTGGCTCAGAGCGACGCTGGGAAAACGCGTCAAACTCACACGAGTGCAGCGCAATAACCGCACTGCATGGAAGATCAGCCCGCAACACTTGTTGCCCTTGGCCTCGGCGATGGCTGACCGGTTCGGTGAGATCGAGATGCTATTCGAGATATCCAAGACGATGCAGTGCGACGCCAAATGCCAAAACGCCAACCCTTACACGGTGTGGCGGTGTGTTTGCGCCTGCGCCGGCGAGAACCACGGCGGGGTGGGCCACTATCACGACTGGTACCGCACCGGCCGGAGCACGCTTATCCGGCATGAAAAGACCCAGATCGAGCAGGTGATCATTTCGCGCGGCCAGATCAAGCTGCCCAAGAAGGACACAGGGAAGACGGCCACACCGCTTGTGAGGCCCTGCTCCGCAGCGCCGCGCCCGCTCCCCCAGCCATCGCCGCCGCCCATCGCCGTGCCGACACCACCTCCGGCTACAGCGCTACCCATCACACCGGCACAGCCGGATCCCCTGCCGCGCACAGTGATACCTGCTGCCGATCGCTTCCATGTGCCCCGCCCGGCATCGTCGCCGATACCTCTGCCTACTCCGACCGTGCCGGCCCAGCGACGAGGCAGGCGCCTGCTATACGCGGCTGCGGGCGGAGCTATCGTAATTGCGATCGGGCTCGCACTGGCTACCAAGCCGCATCAGCCAGCAGCCCGGCCGGATACGACCCAGCAGCCAGACCCGGCCTCGGCCAGCCAGGAACAGTTGCCGCCTACACCGGCGGATGAGCCCGAGCAGACGAAACAAGCTCCAGCTCAGCGGGTTCCGGCGGGCTGCTTTCCATTTCAATCCGGCTGTTGAAAGGAAATGGACTGATGGGAGGTCGACGTCGCAGGCGTAGACAGGCGCAAAGTTCGGCTGCGGTGGTGTTCATGGCAGGAGTGGCGGCGCTCGCAGTCATACCGGGAATCGCCCGTTTCGTTGCAGAGCACACCGCCGCGCTGGTAGTGGCTGTGGTGTGCGTGGCAGTGGCCGCGGCCGCGGCCGGTGCTGCGGCGCTGGCGGTGCGGCACCGGCGAGTGGTTCGAACTCGTGACGACGCGCGTGTGCTGTCGGCGCTGCGACAGAATGCGCTGAGTCCTAGAGAGTTCGAACAGGCGCTGGCGGCTCTGTGCCGACGCGATGGCTGCACACAGGTCGAGGTGGTCGATGGTTCCGGTGATCTGGGTGCCGATGTGATCGCTCGAGCGCCCGACGGGCGCCGTATCGTGTTGCAAGCCAAGCGATACGGCCACGCACGTAGCGTGGGCAGCCAGGACGTTCAGCGTTTCGGCGGCACCGCGCGCACCATCCACAGCGCCGATGTCGCAGCGGTGGTGACGACCGCGCACGCATTCACGCCACACGCACGGGCTTATGCCCAAAAGGCCGGAATCCTGCTCGTGGCAGCGAAGGGACTCTCGGCATGGGACTCTCGGACAGGCCCAGCACCGTGGGACTGAGATCGACACAGTGATCTGCCGCGCGGTCACCGTCTGCTAGGACTGTCGACAGCGACCTCGAGTTGTCGTAGGATCGACGCGGGCTGCACGTAGTAGTGAACTCATGAACCTCGAATCTCCCGGCGCTAAACGTAACTGAATCTTGTTAGAGCGAACTAGCTCTCCTCATATGAATATTCAGCCGGATCTCACACATACCTCTTTTGTCGAATAGCGCAGTCTCGCAACGGCCTTCCTGTGCGCGCTTGTCGCTGCCGGGACGGCGTCGACTATTCGAGAAGGGTGTTCGAGGTGCGTTCCTACGACAACCTCACCGTCGCGCTCGACCTTGCGCGGCACGAGTATCTTTGTGCACCAACCGATCCTGCCGATCCGCGCATGGCCGAAGTGCGGGCCAAGAGCTACGCCGGCGACCAGACATTGGTGTGCGCGTTGTGTTACGCGGGCATCGGTGCACCGCCAGCGAGCAGAGCGGCGGCGGTGGTGAAAGGCCGGGTCGGTGGTGCGCGCCGACCGCATTTCGCGCATCCACCGGGCCAGGGCCCGGCTGGTGGTCAGCATGATCCGGACTCGGAGTGGCATTTGATGAGCAAGATGTCGCTCGCCGCATGGGCTCGGACACAGCCGGGTGTCGTCGATGTCGGTACCGAGGTGTGGCTGCCGAACCGCAGGCGACGAGCCGACGTACGCGTCAGGTTCGACGATGGCAGCCAGGTCGGGCTAGAGGCCCAGGGCTATCGCATGCCGGATGCCGACTGGATCCGGCGTCATCGTGACTATGCGCGTGAGGGTGTGGTGGACGTGTGGCTGTGGCACCCGCAGAGCCCGACCGCCTGGATAGTTCTCGGCAGCGCTGAGCCCGCGCAGCAGTTGTGGACGCTGGATCCGTGGAAGGAGGTCGTGACGGTCATGGTCGGCGCGCCGCATCGCCACCAGTTCGGAGCATCCGACCACGACATTGATATGCGCGTGCAGCATCTCCCACCCTGCGTCGGCGATGAGCTTGTTGCACACCAGTACCCGTTGACTCAGCTTGAACTGACGCCGCACGGCATTTCGATTCCCGCCGAACTACAGTCTCAGCTGGCCGGGCAGCAAGAACAGCAACGACGTCACATTCAAACCGTCGAGAAGGTGCTCGACCGGCTTCGTTCACGGCAGCGCCGTCCTACCAGCACACCTCAAGCTCCAGCATCAACCCCGCCGACCGTGCAGGCCACCGACCGCGAGAAGCCCTGCGCTGCACAGAACATCTTCGATACTGCCGCTCAAAAACACTTGAAATGGATTGCCCTGCAAAACGCGCTGCACGCCGCCGGCCACATCATCGACTACCGCGATGCGCCTAGCCTGCCTCTCCCGCGAACCAAGCCGCGACCGGCGCACTGCACCGGGTGCCGCCAAGCATTCCCGGCTGAGCTGGATCCGAGGACTGTCCAACGCTGTCAACCGTCGAAGAGCGTGGGCTAACTCCGGCTGGATGTCGGTACGGCGGGCTAACTCGGATTCGGCGGACCCGTCCAGCCAACTCAGCAGCGGACTGGTCAGGAGGGGATGCGTCCAACAAGATCCTTTGCGCCCATATGGGTCATTCGGGCGCCCATATGGGTACCTGCGGTGCCCATATGGGCAAGTTGCTCGTACGATGGTGACGCCGGTTGGTTACAGCACGTAGCCGACCCAGGATCGAACAGCCTCTCGGAGGCTGTGGAACGGGTAGCCCTCGCGCCAACGAGAACTACCCGTCCTAGTGGTCACATGAAGAACTGCCCTAACCAGAGCAGTAGCAGCAACCGGATCACACAACTGACAAGGGCCTCGGGGTATACCGCAAAGTAGACCGGGGCCTTTGCCTTGTCTCGATGCTTCTTCCGCTTCTTCGGCATCGACCTATCAACCTCCTCTCCCAGGACGCGGCTTCAGGTCGTCCGAACAACGCACTGAATTGATGCCGCGTCCCACGGCGAGGATGCGCACCGACCCCAAACCACGAGCGGGGAACCGGTTCGCGGGCAAGCGTATCCGATTCCCGCCCATCCGAATCAGACAAGCGGTGTAGCGACGACCCGACTGTTGATGGAGCGGACTGCATGGTCCCAATTTCACCCGCGAAGCTCCCAGGCAATATCCAGGGTCGTCTAGGAACGTGGACCGGAAGTCCATCGGTCACGCCAGCACGCGGTCCCCTTACCTTCGTGTCGCACATCACAAGTTGCGATCGCGTCGTTTCCCACAGCCGACGCGGCACACGGCACTACGGACCCGCTCTCGCAGACGGCCCTGGTCGCCAGTAAGGGCCGATTACCAGGCAGGCAATCCGCCCCCCAGGCCGAATAGGCGATCGGCATGACTCAGGCGATGTGGTCGCATTCGGCGGGTCTGCGATTCCCTTCGGCTGAAAAGTGTGAGTAAACGTGCAGCGAGGAAGGATGCTCAACCTCCGAAGCCCTCGGCCGTTCAGCCTGACGGTACCGGCGAAGTCAACCTGTCCAGCCATGCCGGTTTCGCCGCTTGAAGTAGGGGTCATCGGCTGCCTGAATCTACCGACACGAAGTGAGCTACAACCAGCAGGGGCTCGGGACGCGCGGCAAGACAGTGGTGCGCGACGCTCACGGCGTCATCGTCGAACGAGATACGCTTGCGCGCTATGAGTGCCGCTGGCCCTTTTTGGAATCCCCGCACTGAGGACGAACTGCGCCGCGCTGTCGCGGACGGGCTGCTCGAGGAAACCCACACCCTCGACATCAAACGCGAACTCGAGCGCGGAAAATCCGCGAATAAGAAGCTTGGCTGCGACATCGCGGCGTTCTCGCTAGACGGCGGCATCATCGTCATCGGAGTCGACGAGGACACCGACCCACCCTGCATGTGGCCGGTCGAGCTCGACGGCCTGGCCGAACGCATCGAGAACATCGCCGCAACCCTCGTGCGCGAGCCAGTTCACGTCCGAACCACTGCCATCCCTGCGCACGGCCAGCCCGGCAAGGGGTACCTACTCGTCCACATAGCGCCTTCACCGCGCGCACCGCACATGGTCGACGGCCGCTACTACGGCCGCGGCGACAAGACCAACATCGTGCTCGACTACGCCGATGTGCTGCGCCTGCACGAACATCAGCTCGCGAAGCAGAAGGACATCCTGCCCGAAATCCACCAAGCCATAACCAACCTCGGCGAACGCAAGAGACTCAACTCAATCCTGGGCATCCTCGCCGAGCCCCTCGGCGCACCCCGAGACCTGCTGCTGCCGGTCACCGAGGACCGCAATTGGTCGACCACAATCGGCGACCTGGTCCGTAGCACCTCTGTGCAACACAACCGTGACTACTCCCCAAATTTCTACGACGCCTCCAGCTTCGAGCGCACCGCCAACGGCGTCGCGGTGAAAACCATGTACGAGGGCCAGGGTTGGAACGGGGACGGACGTACGGCGCTGCTCGAGTTTCACGAAACCGGTCGCCTGTTCATGGCTTCCGAAGGCGCCGTGTTTCCTGCCGACCAACGCCACGACAGCAACATGGTGTTCGAGACGCTCATTCTCGGTCACACCGATCTCCTCGTGCGACTGGCAGCCGCGATCTCCCAGACCTACGGCCTCGCCGGCACATGGCGATTCGGATTGGTATTGACCGGGCTGCGCACCGCGCGGTCCTACACCTTGGCGCTCAGCATCGGCGGCCGCGGACCCGCCTATACCGAAAGCGTTTACGAGCAGGCGACCGACGCCGCCTTACTCGACCTCGCGAACGACCACACTGAAACCGTCAAAGCACTCGTCGGACGACTGCTTCGGGGCCTCGGATCACACCACCGCTGCGAATCATTCTTGGCCGCCCAATAAGTCGGGAAGATGACCTCGACTCGAGGCGCGGAAAATACGACGCCGTGCCCGCACTGGGGACGCGTAGCGTCGGCGTACATGACACGGTCAGTCTGTGTGTCTTGCGGTGCACCGCAAGACTCGCGCGAGGATGTCACCCCCGCTGGCTGCTGGGATGGTGGAACGGCCAAAATCCGTTCTCCGTCTAGATCAACGGCGAGACCGTACTGACGTGTGCCAGCCGTCCTATCTCGGCGAGACCAGGATGTGGTTGGCGGCCGGTGCTGTGGCACGAGCGGACTTGGTGGTGGATCACAACTTCGGTGTCACATCTTTCGACTGCAACAGTCGTGTCCCCCAGCAGCGGAGTCCCGCTGAGTGGCCAGGCTGAAATCGCTTGAGCGACGAGAGCGGCCGGCGGCAGAGTATGTGGGCGAGTAAGCGACACTGAGCCCCAGGGCAGCGTTACCTCAGTTCACCACCGAGGGGATCCGATCAGCATGAGTAAGCGCCTGACCGACGATCAGTTCGTCGAGATCACCACGGCTATTAACGCCGGATACGGGGTCGATGTCGAACCGCCAAACTTGAGCCCCGTAGCGAAGAAATTCCTGGGGCCCGACGGCGGGATACTGTCGCTGCTCGCCGCACTCCGGTCAGAACACGAGCGCACTGCTAGTCATCCGTGTCCGCCGCCGACCACCATCGACAATGCTGGCGCGTACTGGAACCAAATTCCTAACACCCAGATTGCCGCGCGCCGCGGCCCCGAAGACCAACAACATTTCATCGTTGCGGTGGATCGTAACGCTGACACCAAGCTCACTCCCGAGCAAGGTCGACTACTCGCGGCGTGTATTCATGCCGCCAACGAAGCTGCCGACGGCAAACCTGTCGAATGGAGGCAATATCGTGTGGCCGAGCCTCGCGAGCTCGGAGCGATCTGGACCAACGGCTCGTTCAGCCTCGAACGGATCGAGGCCTACCGCGCCGAGAAGATCCTTGAAGGTGCGGTCCTCATAGTTCAGCACCGAGTGTTCAATACCCTGGCCGACGCGGTCGCCGCCGATGACGATAGCGGGTGGGTGATCTCAGAGTTGGACGGCGGTTCTGTGCCGTAATTGATCCACACAGGTGTCAGCAACGAGGGGGCGGATCGGCTCTCGGTGGGTATTCGAGAAGTTCCCTCACCACGAACCCGGTCTGACCATGAGTGTTGCGAACCTTCACCCAAACTGACGAGTCTTGCACGATCGCCTCGCAGAGCGCGACGACCTTCTCGTTCGTCTTGACCACTCCGTAGCTCGTCCGCGAGTCATAGCCGGGGCCGGACTGCAATACGCCACTTAGGCCTAACTTGCCGATATCCAGGATGGTCGCGTCGATCGACGTTTGAGCTGGCGGGCCATCGGCCTGTGTCGGAAACCACCACGCGCCCAGACCAATGATGACTCCCAGAACGGCACACACGCCGCCAATCACTTCCCAGTTCGCTCGCGAAGGTGATTGTCCCACTATGTTCTCCGGTTGTGGAAGCGGTATGATCGACATCGTATCCGCACATGAATAGCCACGCCTAGACCGAAACTCGTCCCACGTCAGCACTCGTTTCTCGCTACTGCCGCGGCTCTTCGGGGCTTGCCGCCTGATTCCGTCTGCGCGGATTCTTCCATCCAGCCATGTCTTCGCCATGCAGCTAATGAACTGTCGCGCTCGCTGTTTCGACATCGTTCTCTTTGAAGTGTCTTCGCGTGCCTACCCGTCAGTCGGAACAAGTCCGGTTGCGGCCGACACCATCCACCACCAGGTGAACTGGCTAGTTCCGTCGGCCGGCGCCGGCTCGGCGCGCGTCCGGTTCCTGCGGCTACTTAGCGGGCGAGGAGGTCGGCGGGTGAATAGCGTTCCGTAGTTTTCCGGCGGCTCGCTGGTGGGCCGCCAGCGCAGCTGTGAGACCACCGGCGATCACGCCCGCGAAAACTCGATCTACGATCACGGGACGGTCCATCAGCATATTCACCAGCGCCCCAGCGGCAGAGATCGTCGCGAGCAGCAGCGCCGCCGCAATGTCGAAGCGCTGGCCGAGGAGATAGCTTTCGACGCCGGGTCGAATGTCGTCGGCGAACCCGCCCGGTTTGAGGATTTGAGCGGCGCGCCACACGGCCAGTGCCGCAATGATGCAGAACACGGTGAAGGCGCAGAACCAGGCGGTCATTACCGGTACCGGACTGGACAAAGTGGTGAGTTTGTTGGCCAAGATGCCAAACAGCAGGAATTCAAGCATTCCGAGTACCAGCGGGATCACCACGTCGACCACACCCGGAACCAGCGGCGGCAACAACACCGAACCGACCACGGCGCCTGCGTACGCGGTCGCGACCGCGAGCAGGCTCGCGACCCACAAAACCCAGAAGCTGGCCTGATAGTCGCGGTACTCGGCTGGTTGACTGATGAGGCTGGCAGCCGCGAGACCTGCAGTTCCCAGCGCGAGGCCAACCAGAATGTTGTGCAGGTTCAGGTATCGATCGATGAGGTAGGTGTTCAAGCGGGCTTGGAGTGCGACCCTGTTGATCTGTGCCATTCGCGATCCGACCTTTCCCGCGCGGGCCAAGCCAAGGCTAGACCTGTTCGCGCAGTAGAAAACCGGGTTCCGAAGTCTTCGGCGGATGCAGGCGCGCGCACCGGTCCAGATACAGCGAGTTCGACTCTGTTCTCGCGGCCGGGTCGAGCTCGGGCGTGGACCCAGACGTTGGTAGCGGCGTATGCCGGTGGCCCACCGGATCCGCGTGGCATGGGCGACGCGCCGTCGCTGGGCATCAATCTCTTCTGTTGGCGGAGGGTTTGTCGGACAATGGCTGCACATTGTTCAGGGGGATCGAATGGATCGAACACCGATACTCGCTGCGGGGGCGATCATCGCGTGCTGGCTGACCGCGTGTGCTCCAGCCGATACGCCGGCGACAGTCACATCCAGTGTGACCGGATCGCCCGACTCCGCGACCGCTCCATCGGCCGGAACATCCACTGCCGGAGCGCCTTCCGAGAGCACCGGAGCACCGCAGTCGTCACCGCCGCGGGTGTCGGACCGTGTGCCGATATCGGTGATCGCGACCACCAGTGAACCGCCTCCGCTGATCCCGTCCACCGTGCCGATCGACCCGGCCGTCGCCGGTTCGGGTGTCCGCATAACGACCTCCCCACCGGTGATTCCGCCGACCACGCCGATCTTGCCTGGCCGCTCGGCCGATGACGGTTTCGGCATCGTGACCGAGCCACCGACGTACCAGGAACTGCCGCCGCCGACCGAGGCGGCACCGCGCCCGAGCGCGAACCCCGGCAAATGAGCCGGGAAGCGGGCGACCCGCCTGGGGTTCGCCGCGCGTTCACTGCCGCGGGAACGATCGCGTCCCAAGGCGCGGTGGTCGGCGCGGTCCTGTACTACTTCGGTGTGGTTTATACCCGCGCCTGGTACGGGTACTTCGGCGTGGATGTCGGGATGCTCGGGCTGTCGGTGCCCGAGTACCTGATAGGCAGCCTCACCAGCAGCTACTGGCCCGCCGTAGTGGGCTTGCTGATCGTGCTCGCCTGCTATGGCCTGCGCGGTGTCCCGATGCTCGTCGCCGTCCGCACACGACGGCCGCGCACCATGCTGCGCCGGTGGACCAGCACGGTCGCCGCTACGGGCACGGCGCTGGCGATCATCGTGGGATTCTCGGTCCTCCGGCGAGACGACCTGCCGCAATGGATGGGGACCTATCTGCCGATCATGCTCATCATCTCGGTCGCGCTTATCGGCTACGCCATCGCGCTGCGCGAAACCTACCCCGGCCTGCTCAGCATCCGCCGGAGCCGGCGACGTCCTCGATCCACCCCGTGGTTGCCGATCCTGGCGTTGCTGGCACTGGGGTTCCTGGCCGTGTTCTGGTCGGTCGGCTCCTACGCCCGGCATCGCGCCGTGGTGGAGGCGGAAAACGAGATGAACACCGGATTCGGAAGTCGCCCGGTCGTTCTGCTACTCAGCGTGGACCCCTTGCTGATCGAAGGCGGCGGGGCCACGGTCCGCCCCATCACCGCCCCCGACCAGAAATTCCGTTACTCCTACAGCGGTCTGCTCCTGCTGGCCCGCACCCCGGACCGCTACTTCCTGATCGGCCACCAATGGCGAAAACCGCAACGCCATCGCGTCTTCATCATCAGCAACAACGACAGCATCCGCGTCGACCTATCTCCGCACCCATGACACCGGGACCGCTGGCGCCAGAGCCGGATCTCGGGGCCGAGCTCGGCGGCCGGGAAGGCTAGCACGGGCCGATCAGTGGTCGCGAGTCGTTGGCCGAGGCCGGTCGGCTGCCGAGGTTTGTTTGCGAGGCGGCTGTTATTCGAAGTCGCGTGATTTCATCGTGCTGAGCCGCCAGCCGGGAAATGGACAGGGTCTTGAATGTGGTCAGCTCCTCGATGGCGGAGTCTTTCTCCGCGATCCTGACTCGCAGCCGCGTGTTCTCGTGCTGGAGCCGGGAGATTTCGGTATCGCGTGAGTCAGGGCCGTGGGTGTTGTTGTGTTCGTGTAGTTCTCGGCGGCGGTTGAACTCGGTGGCGAGATGTTGGTAGGGGCCGTCTACTCCGTTCTTGGGGTAGAAGCCGGTCCTGCTCACTCCGGCTTGTGCGGCGAGGGTTTTCAGATCGAGCTTTCCGCCGGGGGGATCTCACCGCGCAACAGCCTGTCCATCGCCGCTTGGATCCGGTATTCGGCTTGCCGGCGCTGCCGATCGGTAACTCTCACGGCTTCCTCCTTTCCTGTCAATTAGGTTGCAGCTGAGTCGATCTCGTCGAGGACGTGCTGAGCTCGGTCCCGTTCTGCGCTCAGGCGTTCTCGCTCGGCGCGCTGACCGCGGTGCGGCCACGGGTATTTGGATGAATATCGCGCCTACGGTATGCGCGGATCGTCTTACGTTGAGGGAGTGCTTGCCTTACCGGGGCGCAGAGCGTCCAGCCGTGTTGCGAGAAAATGTGACCCACCTAACAATTCGGGGTGCCTTCGCTCGGCCGCTGACACGTCATGTTCTGCCTAACGGCGCTATGACCTCCGGCTATGTTCCAAGCGGCGGAGTTCGGATACATGTATCTTAACTCCGCTGTTAGGAAAGCGGTTTCGGCGGCTTTTTGGTGTTCACGCAGTAGTTGGGTGCGCCCATCGGATAGCCTGGTCGCGACCTCGAACTCAGCGCTATGCGAAGTCGAGATCCACAGTTCCTCTTGTGGGAGCGGAGTGCGATTCGACACCCGGTTGGATCGTAGCCGCAGTCCTAGAAGAGGAGTTGTGTTCGATGCCGAACAAGTCAGACAAGGTATCGGAGAAGACCTCGGCAGCCACGGATCTGGCTGCCGAGGTCTCGATTCGTTGTTCAGGTCCGCTGATCATCCTGCTGCTGATCATATTGCTGCACTGAGGTGATCTGGGGGTTGGTCGCTGTTGGAGCAGCGGCCGCCCCCGCTTCCTGACGGTCCCACTGTATCGAACAATACAGTTTCGTGTATTGCCTAGCATGCAGACTATGGGGCCTGACATGCGGCTACGACCCCTAGCGCTCATGACGCCGGCGATTTGTGTAGTCCATAAGCTAGGACATGGTGCGCGCTACGGCGTCTCGGCAGCCTTACCTGGCGCCGACCCGTCGAGGTGTGGCTGCTCGGGTCGCGCGGGTGCTACGGGAATGCGCGTACGGCGTGCTGGAGCTCGGGGAGCTGGGGCGGCAACCACGTTGACGGTCGGCGGGGCGGCATGAGGGATGGGCTCGGCCTTACGCAGGGACATCAACCTCCATCCCGGGTGTGCTGAGGGCGGCGAGCGCGCTCGGTGCGGACACGCGTGGACATCAAGCCGCCCGCCTGGGACCGCGCTCATCTAACTTGGTCATGAGTTATCGATTTCGGGACGCGGTCGAAGCCGTGGGTGGTCGCCTCTGACGACTTGCGCGCACAGCTCGGATAGGCATGCGTGCGCGCGGCTACAGCCCTCGGCGACTATCTGAACGGTCGCGGTAGTCACCGTTTCCCGAGGTCTATTCGCGGTTCGCCCTCAAAGCTTCCGGCACATTCGCCACCTGGCTATTCGCGGACTATCGGTCCGCGGAACCAGCAATAGGGCAACCGTGTGCCTGGATAGTTGAGGTAGAGGTTGTAGTTCGCGTGGGTGCGGACGGCGACATCTTCGGTGTGTTGAGGTTCGATGAGGTAGTCGACGACGGTCCCGCTGATGGTGGTCGCGGTCCATGTGGTGAGCAGTTCGTCGTCGCTGTCGTAGATGTCGATCCAGGAGGTTGTCCCATTCGGTAGCGGGGTGCCGGTGACCTCGAAGCGCTGAGTGAATGCCGCAGAGCGGCTGAGGATGATCGTGGATTTGTTGGGGCGATATCCGAGGTAGTCAACCATGCGATCTCCAAGCGACGGAGTGGGCTGTGCGGTACGGAATTCGGCGTGGCGTGGGTAAGTCGTAGGGAACCCAACGGGTTCGGCCGACGTCATTGGGCCCTACGCAGCCAAAGGGCACATCGGCGAAGTGGATACCGGAGGCAAGGTCGCCGCTGTCCGCGAGCCGGTCCACCAGCGAACGGCGATGGAACACAGCTTCGTGTTGGTCGTAGTCGGAGCCGGAAACCCAGTCGGGTTGGGTTACCTGCACCGGTGAGTGCAGAGCTTCGCCGAAAACGACCATGCGGCGTCCCCAGGCCCGGATCACCTATGCGGTGTGGCCGGTGGAGTGTCCGGGGATCATCATCGTCCGAACGCCGGGGAAGATCCTGGAGCCGTGGGTGATCGGGGGGCTGGCCTGCGATGGTGTCGAGGACCTGCCGGTTAAGGAACCTGCCATTCGCTCAGCCGGGGAAGGTGTCATCATCGCCGGGGTCAGTGAGCGCCACCAGCTCCATTCGTATTCGCCGATATGGATGAGCGCGTTGTGGAATGGCGGGCGGTCATTGCCGGGGTCCGGCCGAGGTGGTCGAAGTGCAGGTGGGTTATGGCGATGCGTCGATGCGTCCGAGCCGACGACGCCGGCGAGGTTGTCGAGCACACTGCCGGAGATCGTGGCGCCGGTCATCGGGTTGGCAGGGTTTTCTGGCAAGGTGATCGGCCCGGCTCCGGCGTCGATGAGCGGGGCACGGCGGCCGCGCTGTACGAGTAGGCCACCGAGCCCGGCGACGAGGTGCCGTTCGCGTCGAGATATTCGGCGTTGGCGGTCCAGTCCTCGTCAATGGTCTCGGGTAAGGAGTCACGGGGTCTGAGGCCGACGTGACCGTCGGGGATGTCGGTGAGCCGGTAGCAGCCGAATCGGATGGTGCGTAGCCGCGGTGGCTGGTGGAGTCGTTCGGTGTCATCGGTTGTGGTGGAGAGTGTTTCGGGCATGTGCGCCTTCCAGGTGTGCGGGTTGGGTGGGCGGTCAGCCGAGGAGGAACCAGGGCCACCAGTGGTTGGTGCCGAGGTGAGCTGCGCTGATGAATGGTGGCGGGAATGGGAGGCCGGGGCCGTTGCCGCCGCCGTTGTAGCCGCGGGTCCAGTAGTAGGGGTGGGCGGGCTGGGTTCCCCAGGGCTGGTTGATGATCCAGCGGGCGACGGTGGCGAGTTGGTAACCGATGCCGAGGTAGTTGGCGAGGAATCCGACGCCGTAGACCTCGCCTTGGCGGGCGTTGATGGTGGGGATGTCCCAGCGGTATTGGGTGGAGGCGTAGTTGAGGACGGTTTTGATGTCGCCGCTGTCCCAGATCAGCGACAGGTCGCCGTTGTCTTGGTTGAGGCGGTAGACGGCGACGAAGGCGCTGTTGACGAATGACCATCCGGCGGGGCCGATGATGAGTCCGACTTGGCGGTATTCGCGGTCGCGGGTGGCGCGGATCATGCCGAGTTCGAGTGCGCCGGTGGCGGGTTGGTAGAAGGGAGGCTCGGTGAGTTTGCCGTCTACGTTGGGTTGGCGGGTGAGCAGTGCGAGGGGGAAGGTGGTGTCGTCGGTGGCGGTGAGGTTGGCCCACAGGGGGATGTCGGTGGGGATTTCGTCGTAGGTGGGACGGGCTTGGATGGGTTGGCGGACTTCGCGGCGGTGGGTGTTCTGCGCGCCGGTGTAGGCGCCGATGACTCCGGCGCGGATGGCGGCTTTGGCGTCCTCGGGTGATTGGTCCTGGAATCGGCGGAAGGCGCCGAGGTTCCAGGATCCATCGGGTGTGGGCTGGTTGGGTGTGGTCATAGTTCGGTGGCGAGCCACTCCGGGATGACCGGTGGTTCGGGCGCTTTCACGTCCGGGGCGAGCAGGCCGGTGAGTTCGGCACGGTGATGCAGCAGGGCGCGGATGAGGCGCACCATGGTGCGGAAGCGTTCGATGTCGGTGCCGTCCTGGGTTTCCAGTTCGGTGACGCGGTAGCGGAGTTTGCGGACCTGTGCGGCTTGGCGGGCGGTGAACGCACCGATCACGGTGGCCAGCGCCACGCCGAATGCTTGGACGAGGTCGGCGTTGAGCCATCCCATCGCCTTACTCCGGCTTCTGGGCGCGGTGACGGCCGACGTAGGGGTCGGAGTCCAGAGTTTCGAGGATGACCTGGATCTTGTCCTGTACCTGGGCGAGCACGGTGGTGACGGCGTCGATCTTGTCGTGCGCGGCAGCGACCGAGTCCACGACGGATTTGCCGTCGAGCTGGGGCCAGCCGGTGGGGTCCAGGCCGGGGCCGCGCTGGTGACGCGAGTCGGGGCCGGCGAGCTGATCGACGGCCCAGGAGGCGTGCATGTCGATGGAGGCGAGCAGGTCGGCGAGGGTGACGGGGTTGCCGTCTTTGTTGATGATGATGTCGGTGAGCTGCATATCGGGGTCCTGTCTGAATAGGTGGGCGAGTTGGTCTCGGCCGCCGCGGATGGCGTTGACGTCGATGCGTTGTCCGCCGATGGCGGCGGTGGAGGAGAACTGGAGGATGGCGATGTCTTTGCCGCCCATCGGTTCCCAGCCGGGATGAGCGTCGCCGGGGTAGAGCTGGGCGGGGGTGCCGACGCCGGTGACGTAGTGGCTGTTCCAGATCGGCACTGGCAGACCCGACAGGTCGGGTGCGCCCATGTGGTCGCGCCAGTGCCAGCGCGGCAGGTAGATCGGTAGCAGCGTGAACCCGCGTACGGTGAGGGCGTCGACGCGGGCGAGCAGGTCGGTGATGGTGAGTGTGCCGTTGGGGTCTTCGTAGTCGATCTGGATCGGGATGGTGGTGTCGCCGAGGTAGCCCAGGGCGGCGTCGGCCTCAGCGTCGGGGGTGGTGTCCAGGCGGCAGTAGATGTAGCCGCCCCAGAATTCGAAGTGCGCACCCATCTGCTCGCGGGCTCTGGGCCACAACGGATCTCGCCATGTGCTTTGACAGATCTTGTGGGTGGCGAAGCTCATGCCTTCGGCGGCCGCGCGAGCGAAGTCGAACTCGCCTTGATGGTTGCTGATGTCGATACCGAACGCGGTCAATAGGTCTCCTTGTACGGGTGGATAGGCCGCTCCGTCGAGCTGCGGCACAGGGTCCATGCGGTCGGGGCCAGGCGGGCTGAGTACGCTGCGGTGCCATTCGAGGTGCAGGTGCGGGGCGACATTGCCGTTGCGGGTGCGGTCGGGTTCGATCTCGGCGATCGACTGCCCGGCTTCGACGCGCTCACCGACCGCGACGTGTGGGCGGACGTGGCCGTAGACGGTGGTTCCTGCTCCGTCGGCCTCAGGGTGGTCGATCACTACCCACTGGCCGAATCCTCGTGCCGGGCCGGCGTGGACGACGGTGCCGCCCTGGCAGGCGTAGACCGGTAACCCTGCCGAGCCCCCCCGGCCAGCCGAAGTCGGCACCGAAATGCCAGCCGTCCTCGCGTGGCCCAAACGGTGAGGACACGATGTGACCTCGCGGGAGCGGCCAATAGCGTGCAGACATGCGAACACCTTTCTCGGCTAGTCGTTTTCAGTCACGCGCGCTGGTAGCGCGACAGGATTGCCGGACGGGCCTTGCCGAGGTGTGTCTCGATGGCCAGCACTCGTTCGCGTTCGTCTGGTTCGGCGGTGCGCAGGTAGGCCAGGACGGTTTTGACGCTGCGCCGGGTCGGGTCGAAAGGTGGCGGTGCGTCGTTGGAGGCGCTGGCTTCGGTGGTGACCGGGTAGGTGACCGGCAGCATCGGCGCGGGCGGTGGCTCCTCGGGCACGGTGCCGGTCAACCCGAGGGCGGCGGCGAACTGTTGGCGTTGCCGTAGCGGAAGTTCGGCGACGAATCTTCGGACGTCGAAGACGTCTTCGGGGTCGGGCTCGTCGATGTCGGCCCACGTGCCGGGTGAGAGCAGCCAGTGCGGGTCACCGGCGCGCGGTGGCCGGTACTTGATGATGGGTTCTTCGACCGGGCGTGCACCGCAGTCCCACAGCCGGCGCGAGACCGCCCGCAGGTGTTGAACCGGCAGCAGCAGTGGCGCGCCCTTGAGTCCGGGAAGCCCGACGAGCATCCACAAGAAGGCTTCTTCGGGATTGGCAGGGTCGCAGTTGCCTCGAATTGGGAACTGTCCGTCGGAGGACATGGTTTCATCACCTGACCTCTATGGCCTTGAGACAACGTCGCCTGCACCCTGTTGGTGTCTGCCAATCAGCAGCGTTGAGCTAGGAGGACTCGCTCGAGTTGTTTAGCGCGCACGATGATGTCTTGTCCCCATCGAGCTGCTCGGTATCGCGCGTACTATTCGGCTCAGCGTCGCGACGTGCCGCCGATGCTTCCGACAGCGTCGGCTGGTGAGGGGAGACAACACGATGTATTCGTTGACTCAAGCCATTTTTGCTCTCGATCCGTCGATCGCCCCGACTCCGGTGCCTACTCAGGGCTCCGCAACACAGAATCCTTGGATGCCGATCGCGACGCTGATCGCAGCTATCATTGCGGCCCTAGTGGCGGGCATTGGGGTGTGGTTACAACGCAAGTCTGGACGCGAATCCGCTGCCGCCGCAGAGCGATCGGCGAAAGCAGCAGAGCGCTCCGCCGATGCCGCGACAGCAGCAGTTCGTGTCAACGAACAAACTTCCATCACAGTCGCCAATCGGGCTGCCGCTGACGCACTTGCCAAGCGCTACCAGGACGCGGCGGCGCTCCTTGGTCACGACCGCGCAGCCGTACGCCGTGCTGGTGTATATGCGATGGCGCGATTGGCCGACGACTGGCCCGAGCAACGGCAAGTATGCGTCGATGTGCTGTGCGGCTATTTGAAGATGCCGCCCGTCAACGAGAAGTCCGAACCGGAGGTTCGTGCAGCCATAACTGACGTGCTAGCAGCCCATCTACGCCGCGATACGACCGAAGTGAGTTGGTCAGACCTTCGAATCGACCTGTCCTACGCCCATCTCGACCAGCTCGACTTCTCCGACACGGTGTTTCGGCGCAGAGTGAACTTCAGGGAAGCGATGTTTGCCCGCACATGTCTGATGGACAAGGCCGAATTCGCTGAGGGCGCCGATTTCGATCAGGCCAGGATCGGGGACGGCGGCCTGTTGCGGATCGAGCATTGTGTACTCGGCGGCAAGACGACCTTCGACGAGTTCGTGATCGAGGACGAGGCGCATCTAGTGCTAATGCAGGCGGCAGGCGGGAGGATTTCCGGGCTTCGAATCGATATCCGCGGAAGGCTTTTCATCGTCCTCAACATGGAACACAGTGGCGAGTCTTACGACCTGACAGGAGCGTGGATCGGGGCCGAAGGGCGATTGCAGATCCAGCCATCGTCCCTTGCATCGGCTCTGACGCCGGGCAGAAGAGTTGCGCTGAGTGGAGTTCATATCGATGCCGTCGGCGCTGATAGTCGGATAGATATTGCCCAGATTTTGATAGATGCGCAAGTGGTGTACTGGGATCCCGTCAACCCTGCCCCTGAGCAGTGCCTGACATTTGTCCCTGATCCGCTGGCGCGGCAACAGCGCATTGACCGTCTGCGTTCCACGGTCGATCCGTAGCGGCGACAGCAACCAGCGGCGACCAAGGTCTCATGCAAGCACCCCCAATTCGTGTACACCAGCGACGAGGTCGGAGACCATGCGAGGGTGCGTTGGCCGCGGTCTTTGTTGCCGGTGGGATCGCCGACGACGGGGGCGCCATTCGGGGTATTGGTCACGATCCCAGGCCAAAGTGAGTTCGCGGACGCGGTCGAGGCG
This sequence comes from Nocardia tenerifensis NBRC 101015, assembly GCF_000308715.1. Classification (GTDB taxonomy): domain Bacteria; phylum Actinomycetota; class Actinomycetes; order Mycobacteriales; family Mycobacteriaceae; genus Nocardia; species Nocardia tenerifensis. The sequence goes on along the minus strand of NZ_BAGH01000119.1, from coordinate 57,013 downwards.
GATGGAGTAGGTGTCATCACCTGGCGCGGTGGCGCCGATGCGGTCACCGATGAACCAGTGCCCGCCCTCGCCGATGACGAAGGGTGCGCCGTCGCGCACGGTGATCTCGTGGGAGAACCACGAACGGGTGTCGTGGAAGCCTTTGCGCAGGGCCATCATTGCCGCGATCGTGTAGGCACGGCCCGGTGAGGCGGCGAGGTATTCGAACAGCCTGGACCAGCCCCAGTTCTGTTCTCTGGCAGTGGATTTGACCGCATGCCAGGCCAGCAGCGCCACTTGGTACAAATGGCGCAACAATGCGTCGGTGGCTTCCCCCGATTGGCGGGAGCACGATGGCGGCGGCCAGGAGATCGCCGGCCATCTGTATGGAGGCTGAGAGCCGCTCGTCGGCAGAGTGTTCCGGCGGCGAGGTCGTCGGCGAAGCTGGGCGGTGCGACGACGACCGACCAGGTCGACATGTCCAAACCGACCCCGCCCACGGCCACCCGCGAAGACGACTCCGTGGTCATATGCGTCGCCCACGCATTCCGCCGACACGGGCGCCTTCGGCGACAGCGCCGCCGCCGGTGTGAGCGTGATTAGCCAGCGGCGCCGGGGTGTCTTTCAGGCGGGGACCTTGACCGACGACCCCGGACGAAACCGCGCCCACGCCCGTACGGTCGACAGCGGGTTCCCCGCTTGCGCAGCAAGGTGAGGTACGAGTTGGAACCCGGCGGCCCAGTGGTGCGTCCTATAGTTCGTAGGCGCTGTTTCGCCTGCCCTACGAGGGGAGACTGCATGTCCGATGAACTCCAGGTCGAAGTAGCCCGGCTCCGTGATGCTGCTCGGTTCATCGCAGACAAAGCCCAGACCATCAAAGATGGGGTTGTGCGGCTGGATAACACCATCGGCAAGGAGCTTCTCGCCGATGGCTGGCAGGGCAAGGCCGCCTCTGCATACGACGAGTCCTGGGTCGAGTGGAAGCAGGGGGCGGAAGAGATCGTCGCTGCGCTCGAGGCCTCGGCGCGGAATCTGGTCGATGCGGCAATCCGATACGAGATGCGGGACGTCGGCAATAAGGACGCGATCGTCCGAGCTGGTGAGTAGGAGTAGATCATGGCGGGCGAGGACTACAGCTACCGGGTGAATCTCACCCAGCTCGACGACGCGATCGCAACGATGGCAAAATTCGGTGCCGACGTCGAGGGTTGGCTCCGTGAAGTGGACCAACACGTCGCAGATCTGCATTTGTCGTGGTCGAGCCAAGCCGCCACCGCGCAGCGTGCGGCGCACGATCGGTGGATGGCCGGTGCCGACGAGATGCGCGAGAACCTCGACGAACTGCGCGCGGTGGCGCGCCGGGCGCACACGAACTACACCGGAGCCGCTGAAACGAACTATGGGATGTGGCCTTAGTGGCACCGACGTTCCCGATCATCGTGTGTCGGCACGAGGACTACAACTCTGCCGGTGCAGCCTTCGGATCGGTCCGCGACGGCGGCACCGAGGTGCACTCAGCGCTGGTGCGGACGCTAACCGGCTACGCGGGAATGGCTGGCACCGATGACGCGGGCACCGAATGGGCCACGGCATACGACGAGGCGGTGGACCTTGCGTTGAAGGCGTCGGCGAAGCTGGTCGCCGCGTGCGGGCGTACCGGCGATCTACTTATCGCTGGTGCCTACAACCATGCATCGGGCGAAGCGGGTGCCAATCTCGGTGCGGTTTCTCCTCCTGCGACACCGACGTTGAGTTCTGAGCCGTGCCTGGCGCTGTTCACACCCTCGGCGTCCGGGGCGAGTGGTGATGAGCCGTTCGGTTGGTCGCTGGTCAAGGCTGCCGCCGGGTTGGCGTGGCCCGACGGTCATCAAGATCAGCTGCGCGAGGCGAAGACCGTGTGGTACGACGCGGCCGCGGCCCTGGGCAACTCCGCCACACCGATACCGGGGGCTATCGGGCTGCTCGAAAACCAGCAGTCACCCGAGATCCCCAACGCGATCAGAACATGCAACGAGATGGGAGTAGATCTCGACCAGCTGGCTTCGTCCTATCGGGCGATCGGTGACGCTTGCGGTGAGTACGCACAACACCTCGACGACGCTCATCACGAGATCTTGGCTGAGCTCCGGCAGATGCTGATCGAGACCGCGGCCGTGGAGTCCGTTATTTCGGTCGGTGCGTTCTTCACCGCAGGGCTGTCGGAGCTGGGTAACTTCGGTGTGGCGGCGCGAATCAGCATGTACACCGCGCGGATCGGCAGGATTATCACGGAGCTCGTCGCCAAGGTTGCTGTAGTCGCCCGCCGCGTGAGCAGTGTCATCTCCAGCCCACTCAAGGCGATGTTCGCCAGACTCGGCCGGTGGCTCGAACAGGCCGTCGCGAAAATCTGGCGGGGCAATGAGGCAGCACCCCAGTTGTTCTCCCGGAGTGCGGCAAGAACAAACATGGAGGTTTTGGAGCACGGCGGTGACGTGGCCATGACCGAAGAGTCGATCATTGCGCTCGCCCAGAAGGCCGGGATCGACATGACCGGAGTGGAGATCAACATCGTCCGCGACACCGAACAGGCCCGCTATCTCGATTATTGGGATGCTTGTGCGCAGACCCCGACCGAACGAGCGGGGCGCCAGATCCGCTTCGGCCCCGCATCTTTCATGGACGAGGAGACCATGGTGGCAACGATCGCACACGAAATGACTCACGTCCGTCAGCTACGTGAAGGGGTGGACCTCGGCACCGGGGCGATACGCGATCTCGAGGCCGAGGCATATGCCAGTGAAGCCGGTCCACTGGCCCGATTCAGAGGAGCGAAGTGATGAATGATGTCGACTTCACCGTCACCCACGTGTGGGATATCAAAGACCGCGCTGGACTATTGGTCACCGGCCGACTGGCCTCCGGTGACATCAAGGTAGGCGATGTCCTCTACGACTCGGCCAACGGCGCGACAGTGAGTGTGATCGGGGTCGAGTTCCATGGCGGGCGACATCCGGGAGAATTCACACTCGTTGTCGACCGTCGCGACACCAGTAACGTGCGGATCGGCCAGCTGCTGGTCAGTCAGCCCAGTCACGCATCAACCGATCCCCAGACACCATGACCAGCCTCGCCGAGTGGAACGAACGCACGCAACGTGAACTCGCCGAGATCCGCCGCGAAGGCGACCGCCTGGCGAAAGCCGCCACTGCCATCCGTGGCCGCGGTGAGGCCCGGGGCGTCGTCGTCGAGGTGAACGCCGAAGGCGACATCACCAACTTGCAGATCGCACCCGGTGTAATGCGGTGGTCGAGTACGCAACTGACCAGCACGCTGCTCGATTGCCATCGACAGGCTCGCGCGAACGCGGCAGCCGAAGCCGAAAGGATTTTAAAGGCCGTTGATCCCCGGCTGCAGAACCAGATCCGAGAACTAAAGGGCGAGACGACTCGACTTCCTCGCCGGGATGACTCCGGTCGGCCGATGACCGAGGAACAGATCCAGGCAGCCGATGATGCCTATTTCGACCGGATGAACCAAGGGTGGGGACACAGCCGCTGACCTGACGGACCGGCAGCCGATGCCGGGAACCGAGCGAACGGAGCTGGTGAGTGCAACGCGTCGAGTCGATCTCTGTCGACGGGCTGAGACTGGACACTGTGATCCACCCCGCATCTGGCGAAATGGACCGAGGGACGGCGCTCTTGGTGCATGGCATCGCCGTGGACATGGACGAGGGCGGCGGAATGTTCGTGCGATTGGCCGAGCAGCTATCAGTTGCAGGACACGATGTGGTGCGGTTCTCCTTCCGCGGCCACGGAAACAGCGGCGGTACACAACATCGTCGCCGTCGGAGATTGATCAGTCGCCATGAGGCGGCTGGGTGGCGAGGGCGACCGGCTCGCTCGACAGCAACACAATATGAACAAAATAGATACTGACTTCGCGTACGAAACCTCAAATCCGCCTAGCCGGGGCTGGACCTTGGTTCAACCCGTGCGGTACGGCAACGTTGCGGCCCGAGTAAAAGAACGACGGATCAGGAAAGAACGGATACGGGGAACCCCCACGCAGGTTACCTACGTCCGCCGTTCGCGGTCCCTGTCCACGGGCTTGTTGCTTCGGCAGGAGAACGGGCGACCACTTTCGATCGATGAGTTGCGGAAGTCTCTGCGTGCGTCGTGTCGGATCGCGTATGTCGGCGAGGGCAAGCAACGGCGACGCGTGCAACATGTGACCCCCTACCTGTATCGGCACCGGTATGCCAAGCGCATGAAGGCAGGCCAGGCACCGACTGCCCCATAAGGCCCGCATTTCCGCGTAAAGCTCACGCGTCATGGGTGGCCTGCGGGGTCATCGCCGACGGGGACGCATAGCGCCCTTGAGACGTGAGGGCGGCGGCGTTTACGGCGTAGCGCTTCCGTCACCACGACACGACTACAACTCGGTGTTTCGGTTCGACGACGAGATGATCGTTCAATATGCACGCCTACGGCTTGCCAGATGCCTACACACCGGCTGTGCATCTCCGTCAACTACCCGCCTTCTACTCGCAAAATGCATTGGTGAGTCAGCGTTGTTCTGGACAACACTCGCTGTCACAGCGAGCATCTTCGCTGGTAGATGGCCATTGTGGGGCGGGCGGGGCTCGAACCCGCGACCAATGGATTATGAGTCCACGGCTCTAACCGACTGAGCTACCGCCCCTCTTCTGCGGGTGTACCGCAGGCGTGGGGGATGCTACCGGCTCGGGTGGGGCTTGCACCACTTGGACCCGGGTGGCGGTTAGGGTTGGGGTCCGGCAATTGTTCTGGAGGGGTCGACCATGGCGAGTGTGTTCGCGAATGTGCTGAAGGCGCATCAGTGGGTGTATGAGCACAGTGGCGGGTGGGTGGGGCATCGGTTGCTGTTCGGCAACCCGACGCTGCTGCTGCGCACGGTGGGGCGTAAGACGGGGCAGCCGAGGACGTCGGCGTTGACGTACGGGGAGGACGGCACGAGCTATCTGGTGACGGCGTCGAACGGCGGCTCGCCGCGGCCGCCGGGGTGGCTGGCGAACGTGAAAGCCAAGCCGGAGTGTGAGATTCAGATCGGGCGGCGCAGGATGCGGGTGGTCGCGCGGCCGACGTATCCGGACGATCCGGACTACGCTCGCCGGTTCGCGATCGCCGACAAGGTCAACAAGGGCCGCTACAGCGAGTATCAGAAGATGACGAAGCGCCCCATCCCGGTGGTGGTGCTGACACCGGTGAGCTAGCGCCGGCTCAGTCGCCTTCGTAGTCGTCGTCGTAGTCCTCGGGATCGTCCCTGCCCCAACGTCTCTCGTCGGCCGGGGGTCTGCTGGCGATTTGCACGACGAGGATGACGACCGCGAGCACGGCCAGGACTACGCCGACAACGATCAGAGTCTCCACCCGAGGCACCCTAGCGCCGAGCCAGGGTGCCCGCTAGATGGTCGAGGGTAGGTCTCAGACGGTGGATCCGATGGTCAGCAGGGTGCGTCCGACGGCGGTCCTGGATTCGATGGCGGCGTGCGCACTTTCGGCGTCCTCGAGCGGAAACGTCTGGCCGATCACGACTTCCAATCGCCCGGCCGCGGCCTCGGCCAGCGATCGGTCGGCCAACGCGGACCAGTCGGTATCGGGGTCGGCGACGTCGAACAGGCTGTAGACGGTGATGCCCCGCGCCGCCGCCGCGTCGGCGTCCAAGGACGCGAATTCGCCTGCGGAGGCACCGTATCCGAGGAAGCGGCCCTTGTCCGCGAGGATCCCGAGCGCGGCCTCGCCCAGCGCGCCGCCCGCGCCGTCGAACACCACGTTCGCGCCTGCTCCGCTGGTCGCCGCCCGCGCCTTGTCCGCCCAGCCCGGTTCGGAGTAGTCCACGACGGCATCGGCGCCGAGGCGTTCGGCGAGCGCCAGCTTGGCCCGCCCGCGCGCGGCCGCGACGACGTGCGCCCCGGTGGCCCGCGCGAGTTGGATCAGCAGGGTGCCGAGGCCGCCGCCGGCCGCGGTGATCAACACCCACTCGCCCGGCTCGATCGCGGCACGATCGAACACCGCGAGCGCCGTCTTGCCGTCGTGCGCGAGCGCGACGGCCTGGGCCAGGCTCAAGCCCTCGGGCACGGCGGTCAGCGCGTCTGCCTTGGCCAGTGCCTTCTCCGCGTAACCGCCGATCGGCTGGCCGCCGCCGACCTTGCTGGCCGCGGTGGCGGTGGTGACGCGCTTGCCGACCCACGACGGATCGACGCCGTCCCCCACCGCACCGACCACCCCGGCGACCGCGCCGCCGGGCACATACGGCGTCGCCAACTGGAAGAACTCGCCACCCCACCCGCTGCGCAGCCTGGTGTCCAGGAACATCACGTCGGCGGCGGCTACGTCGACGAGCACCTCGCCCGGCCCGGGGACCGGCTCGGGCACCTCACGCATGGTGAGCACCTCGGGTCCACCGAATTCCACTGCCTGCACAGCCCGCATGACCAACCTCCATCACTGTCCTGTTTCCGTCTGACAGGACAAGCATGGAACCTCAAGTATTGTTGAGGTCAAGCCGAGTGATTATGCCCAGCGCGAAATCGCCCGGCCGTCAGGAGCTTCCGCCGCCACAGCTACTGCTGCTCCCTCCCCCGCAGCTGGAACTGCTGCCACCCCCACAGCTCGAGCTACTGCCACCCCCGCAATTGCTACCCCCACTGTCGTGATGACCACCGCCATGATGGTGGTGTCCTCCCCCGTGCCCGGAATCCCAACCGCCACTACAAGACCCGGCATCCGTCCCGGCGAAGCCCGCGCCCCCGGCCGCCCAGTACGGATCCGAGCTGTCGTAACCCCCGCCGTAACCACCGCGCCGCGCCCTGCGGGGCGGAACCCGCCTCCTGCTGCCGCGCACCGCCCGGACGATCACGCCGATGATCAGGAACGGCGACGCGACGACCAGCAGCACCACCAGAAGCACCACCAGAAGCAGGAGAATCTCACCCATCCATGAACCGTAACGGCCCCTCGCGCCTGCGTACAGTGAACTGTGCCGTCTTTCCGCCTCCGCAGATCCCGGCAGCGACCGATCGATCTCGCCGCCGTCAACGCCGCCGTCGCCGCCCTGGAGTTACCCGAGGCCGTCTACAAGACCTCGCCGTGGCAGCCACGGGAGCTCGTGGAGACCGGCCTACGCCAGTGGCTACGCTGCTGCGGCGCGGCCATGCGCGACGGACGGGTCATCGGCATGCCCTCGCACGCCGTGGACGAGGCGTGGCACGGATTCATCCTCTGCACCGAGCGATACGCCGCGTTCTGCGGGACCGCCTACGGCCGCTTCCTGCATCACTTCCCGGAAGGCGCTGGGCCGCCGAAGGTTTCGCACGGCTCGATGGGCGAGCAGCTCGGCCGCACCGTGGTGGCGTGGTCGCTGGTCGCCGAACCGGACGAGACCTGCGTGCTGTGGGACATGGACCGCAGGGTCGGCGTCGAGCATCCGTGGGGCGTCGACGCCGAGCGCGTCGCGGCCATCGAGGCCGAGCTGCGCGCCGTGGCTGAGTGAGCCTCAGCCGCGGCTAGGTGAGTTTCACCCGCGCCGCGACGAACCGGCCGAGCGCGGGCGCGAGCCTGCTGGCGTGGTACTGCAACCGCGCCTCCGGCGTCACCGGGACGATGCTGCGGTCCTTGCGCACGGCCCGCACGATCCGCTCGGCCACCTTCTCCGGCCCGTAGCGCCGCATCCGGTAGAGGTTGTCGTAACGCTCCTGCTTGCGCTTCTCCTCCTCGGCGCTGACGCCCGAGAACCTCGTGTTGGCAACGATATTGGTGTGCACGATGCCGGGGCAGATGGTGTGCACGGAGATCCCGCGGCCGGCCAGTTCCGCGCGCAGGCAGTCGGAGAACATGAACACCGCCGACTTGCTGGTGGAGTACGCGCTGAACCCCTGCTGCGGCGTGTAGGCCGCCATGCTGGACAGGTTGACGATGTGCCCGCCCAGTCCGCGCTCGGCCATCGCGGGACCGAAGGCGCGGCAGCCGTTCACCACCCCGCCGAGGTTGATCCGCATGACCCGGTCGAACTCCGCCGCCGAGGTGTCGAAGAACCCACCGGCCTGGCCGATTCCGGCGTTATTGATCAGAATGTCGGGCACCCCATGGGTTTCCAGCACGATCCCGGCGTGCGCCGTCACCGCGTCCGCGTCGGACACGTCGAGCTGATACGGGTGCGCCACACCGTGTTCGGCGGCGATCAGCTCGGCGGTCTGCTCGGCCGAACCGAGATCGATGTCCGACAGCACGATCTCGGCGCCTTGGCGCGCCAGGGCGAGCGCCGTCTCGCGGCCGATGCCGCTGCCGCCGCCGGTGATCACCACCAGCCGATCCTCGAAAGGTCTTGCGCTGCGGCCCACTTCGGCTCGGCGCAGCCCGCGCGGCGTAGCCGCCCCGTTAATTGTATCGATGAGCTCGGTGGTCGCGGTGGCCAGCAACTCGGGGTGGGAGAACGGCATCCAGTGCCCGGCGGGCACGTCGCGGCGCCACAGCCGCCGCACCCACTTGCGCTCGTCGTCGTACCCGGCGGGCCGGACCGCGACGTCGCGCCCCGCGACGATCAGCTGCACCGGCACCTCGGTGTGCCGCTCGCGCGGGGAGAGCAGGCGCTGCACGATGTTCGCCCGGTAGATCAGCAAGCCGTCGACCATGTCCTGACGGAACGTGGGTCCGAGCGTCACGTTGGACGGCGGCGTCTCGTTCATGATCGAGACGACCCGCTGCCACCGCTGCTCGGTGCCGAGCAGGCCGAACACCGCGCGCGGTAGCCCCGGCGTCATGAAGAAGAACGTGTAGGCCGAGGACAACGCCTGCGTGAACGGCTGCCAGACATTGCGCGGCGTCGGCCGAGAAAGCCTGTCGCGCATCCAGTTTCCGACGTGGTCGAGGTTCGGGCCGGACACCGAGGTGAAGGACGCGACCCGCTCGGCCGCGCGCGGCTCGCACACCGCCTCCCACACCTGCACCGAGCCCCAGTCGTGCGCGAGCACGTGCACCGGCCGGTCCTGGCTGACCGCGCCGGCGACGGCGAAGAAGTCCTCCGCCAGCGCGTCGAGCCGGAAGTCCTCGGTGCGCCGGGTTCTGGTGGATCGCCCGTGCCCGCGGGTGTCGTAGGTGACGACGTGGAACCGCCGCGCGAGCAACGGCACCACGGCGTCCCAGAGGTGGTTGGTGTCCGGCCAGCCGTGCACCAGCAGCACGGTCTCGGCGCTCGGGTCGCCGTATTCGTAGACGGCGAGGTCGAATTCGCCGCTGCGCACCGTCCGCTCGGCGGCCACGAGCCCGGGTTCGCTGGTCGTCATCGGTTTCTCCTTGCTGACCATAGGGTTACAGATCGAGCACCAGTCGCCCACCGGGCGAGCGGGATACGCAGACGAGCATCTCGCCCGCCTCGTGTTCGGCTGGGGTGAGCACGGTTTCGCGATGCTCCGGCTCGCCGGAGAGCACCCGCACCTTGCAGGTGCGGCAGAAACCCTGGCGGCACGAGTAGGGGCGATCCGGCCGCGACGCCAGGATCGTGTCGAGGGCGGAGCGGTCCGCGGCCACCTCCACCACCTCACCGGTGGAGGCGAACTGGATCTCGAACGGCACGCCGTTCACGATCGGCGGCGGGGAGAACCGCTCGGAATGCAGTTCCACGCCGGGCATTTCGCGCACGGCCGCCGCTACGGCCGTCGTCATCGGCGTCGGCCCGCAGCAATAAACGGCGGTGTCGGCCGTGACACCGGGTAGCAGCGCGGCGGCGTCAGGGAGGCCGTGCTCGTCGTCGGTGCGCACCGTGACCCGGTCGCCGAAGCCGGCGATCTCGTCGAGGAACGGGATGGTGTCGCGGTTGCGGCCAGTGTACACCATCGACCAGTCGAGGCCGAGCCGCCGCGCCAGCCTGGCCATCGGCAGGATCGGCGTGATCCCGATGCCGCCGGCGATGAAATGCAGACGGGCGGCCGGAGATCCATAACCCGGCACGGCGAAGGGGAAGGCGTTGCGCGGCCCGCGCACGGTCAGCGGCGCGCCGGCCGGAAGCTCGTCGTGCACCTCGACCGAGCCGCCGAGTCCGTCCGGAATGCGCCGCACCGCAATGCGATAGGAGCGCGTGTCGGCCGGATCGCCGCACAGCGAGTACTGCCGCAGCCGCCCCGAGGGCAGTTCGAGATCCAGATGCGCGCCGGGCCGCCACGGCGGCAGTTCCCGCCGATCCGGGGCGGCGAGCCGCAGGCTCACCACGTCCTGGTCGTGCGCCTCGATCCGGCGCCCGGTCACCACCAGCGCGAGCCGATGATCGGCCACGCGCGGCGCGAGGTCACGCCGGTTGATCATCGTGGTCCAGCGCAGCCGCGCCGAGGCGACCGCGTCGAGCACCCGCACCGCGCGGTCGGGTGCGCGCTTGCCGAACAGGTCCGCGGGCAGCTGTTCGGGAACGGGCCGCAGGCTCACGATCCCACCTCGCCCAGACCTCGAACTGCCATGCACCGCATCGGTTTCGGTCGCCGACGCATGCTCACGACGCGATCGCTTGCGCGGCAGGCGATTTCGCGAGATAGGCCACCGCCTGCGCGGTCGACCCGACCGACTCGGGGTCGTAGCCGGGCTTGACCGTCGACAGCGCGCTCCACAGCAGCGACGGCACGCCGGGCAGCGCCCCTCGCCACATCGCGCCGAACACGCGCGTGAGCAGCCGCGGGTAACCGAGGTCGGGCAACGAAGAGTCCTGGTGCACCATGAATTTGGTGCCGCGCACCACCAGCGTGAGGAAAATCGGGAAGACGAGCGTCATGATCGCCACCCGCCGCACATAGCCCACCCCGAAGTAGACGGCGACGTCGTGGGCGACGTGCCGATGCTCGACCTCCTCGGCCCCGTGCCAGCGGAACAGGTCCGCGATCCGCGGGTCGGCGCCGAACTTCTCCAGGTCCGCGTTGAGCACCCAGTCGCCGAGGTAGGCGAAGAAATGCTCGAGGCAGGCGATGAACGCCAGCCGCTCGACCAGCGTCTGACGCCGCTGGATGCCCTCGTTGTCCTTGGGGCCCAATGTCTTTCGGAACAGATACTCGGCCTGCCGGACGTAGGGCTCGGGATCGATGCCGTGCGCGACGAGCACCTCGGTCAGCACCTTGTCGTGCGTCTCCGCGTGCATGGACTCCTGGCCGATGAAGCCGAGCATGGCCTCGCGCAGCTTGTCGTCCTGCACCAGCGGCAGCGCCTCGGCGTAGGTGGCGCAGAACATGCGCTCACCCTCGGGCAGCAACAGGTTCAGCGAGTTGATCAGGTGGGAGGCGATGGGCTCGTTCGGCATCCAGTGCAGCGGCGTGCCGGCCCAGTCGAACCGCACGTTGCGCGCGTGCAGCGCGACCTCGCCCGGATCGATGTCCGGACGCCGCGCACTTCTACGAAGTAGCTTCATCGGCACTCCTCCCGCGACAACGTCGTCGCACGCCTTCCTTCACGGCCGTAGCAATGAGCATACACATACATGCAACCACGGGTTACATAAAGATGTGGCGAGCGCTCGGATTGAACACGAAGCGCCTACACCACGTGCCGGACACATGTCCCCCAATGCCGTTAGCCCCCTTGACAATAGAGCCGTCGACTGTGACCCACCTCGCGCCGGTTCGACCCAAAACTAGAACGCGTTCTAGTAGTCTATTGCTATGGAGCGACTAACCGGATTGGATGCCAGCTTTCTCTACCTCGAAACCGGAACCCAGCACCTGCACGTCTGCGCGCTGCTGATCCTCGACCCCAGTTCCGGGGACTACTCCTTCGAGAAGTTCAAGACCGAGCTTGGCCGGCGACTACCGCTGATCCCGCAGATGCGCAGGCGGGTGTACGAGGTGCCCTTCAATCTCGACCACCCGGTCTGGGTCGAGGATCGCGACTTCGACCTCGACTATCACATTCGGCGAATCGGCATCGCCGCCCCGGCGGGCCGGCGCGAACTGGCCGAGTTGGTCGGCGACATCGCCAGCCGCCCGATGGATCGCGACCGCCCGCTCTGGGAGATGTCGGTGGTGGAGGGCCTCGCCGACGGCAAGGTCGCGGTGATCTGCAAGTACCACCACGCGGCCGTGGACGGTATCACCGGCACCAACATGATGATGCACCTGTGCGATCTGGAGCCGAACGCGGCCAAGACTCCGCCCGCGGAGCAGTGGCGGCCGGAGCCGAGCCCGAACGACTGGCAGTTGCTGGCCAAGGCGGTGGTGAAGTTCCCGACCAAGGCGGGCATCGTCGGCATGGTGCCGAAAACCCTAGGGATGGTGGCGGGTTTCGCGCAGCGGCGGCGTAAAGACAAGGCGGGCATGGCCTTGCCGTTCTCCGCGCCGCGCACCCCGTTCAACCTGGCCATCACCCCGCATCGCGCGGTGGCGTTCACCGAGGCCGAGCTCGACGCCGTCAAGGAGATCAGGTCCGCGTTCGGCGTGAAAATCAACGACGTCGTGCTGACCGTCGTCGCCGGTGTGCTGCGGGCCTACCTGGAGAAGCACGACCAACTGCCGGACCGCTCGCTGATCGCGTCGGTGCCCGTCTCCGTGCACGAATCGTCGCGGCACACCGCGGGCATCAACAAGGTCTCCACACTGTTCGCGCGGCTGGGCACCGATATCGCGGACCCGGTGCAGCGGCTGCGCCAGGTCGCCGAGGACAACCGGGGCGCGAAGGAGGAGCACGACCTCATCGGCGCGGACTTCCTCCAGGACTGGTCGAAGTACGCCCCGCCGAACACCTTTCAGCTCGCGGCGCGGGTGTACTCGTCGCTGAAGCTGGCCGAGCGACACCCGGTCGTGCACAACCTCGTGGTGTCGAATGTGCCGGGGCCGCCGATACCGCTCTACTTCCTCGGCGTGCGGGTGGACGGTATGTACCCGTTCGGCCCGGTCTTTCACGGCGCGGGACTCACGGTGACCGTCATCTCGAACAACGGCGACCTCGACTTCGGTTTCATCGCCTGCAAGGAGCTGGTGCCCGACATCACCGAACTCGCCGACGCCGTGCCCGACGTCGTCGCCGAGTTGCTGGCCGCCGCACGAAAATTGGGCTGACACCCGCCTAGGCCCTGTTCGCCACCGCCGCCGAACAGGCGCCTCAGAGTCTCGCGGCGACCGCCGCGCAGCCGTCCAGCAGCGCGGGCACGAAGAGATCCGCCTCCAGCACGCACGCCGCGTGCCCACCTTTGAGCAGATGGATGCTCGCCCCGGGGATCATTGTCGCCATCTCCAACTGCCGATAGACGGGAATGGCGCGGTCCTGTGTCGTAATGACCACGGCGGTAGGCATTTTCAGCGTGGACAGCCACTCCGTCGCGTCGAAGCGACCGACCTCGCCGATCACCTGGGCGATGGCCCAGCCGCTGGTACTGCGCAACTCGGTGAGCGCCCAGCGATCCAATCTGCCGGGTGCCCAAGCGATCTCGGGCAGCTCGGGCAGCCGCCCGGCGAATTCCTCGAGGCGCCGGAAGGAATAGGGACCGACGGCGTCGGCGAAGGCGCCGAACGCTCGGTGAAAGGCCCGCTCGCGCCACTTCTCCTGGAACCGATAGGGCGTGGAGCACAGCACGAGTCCGCTCACCCGATCCGGGTGCCGATGTGCCGCAGCCAGACTCACCACGCCGCCCAGCGAGTACCCCACGCACACCGCCTGTTCCACGTCCAGGGCGTCGAGCACGGCGATCACATCGTCGGCGCAGTCGTCCACCGTGAACCGCTCGGAGCGGATGCCTCGGCCGTGCCAGCGCTGGTCGAACAGGATCACCCGGTATCGCTCGGCCAGCGCGGCCAGCGCGGGAAACCAGTTGAGGTAGGCGGTGCACCCCGTGCCGTGCAGGAGGACCAGCGTGGGCGCGCCCGCGGGCCCGGCGATATCGACCACGTAGGTGCGGCCGCGTCCCGGCAACTCCACCAGCCGGCCGCCCGGCACCTCGGCGATATCCGGCACCCGCCTGGCGAAGCGGCGCAGTGCCGCTGCGGATCGTGAGTTCGTCATCGCGCCTCCCGCCGGTCGCGGACAGAATTAGAACGTGTTCTACACGATGATGCCACACTGCGTCGCGCGGAGGGGCAGAGTGAAGCGCTGGGCCCTATGCCGAAGGCCCGGATACATCCAGTGGCTAGATCGTCGCCCGGCAAGGCTGAGGAGGAGCCGATACCGGGTTCAACGCGGCGATCCAGCCACCGGAGGCGTCAAATAGGACTTCGACGCAGGTCTAGACAAGCGCGCGCATGATCGACTCCGCGATGCAGACGGGTTTGTCCGAACCCTCCCGCTCGACCACGACCGCGAGCACTACCTGAAGCCCGCCGGGCACCTCGTCGACGCTGACGATCGTGGCTCGTCCGCGAATCCGCGAACCCACGGGCACCGGCGACGGGAACCGAACCCTGTTCAGCCCGTAGTTGATCCGCGCGCCCGCGTCGCTGATCCGGAGCAGTTGCCGGGTGACCGCCGGCAGTAGCGACAAGGTCAAGAACCCGTGCGCGATGGTGGTGCCGTACGGGCCCTCGGCCGCGCGCTGCGGATCCACGTGGATCCACTGCCGATCGTCGGTGGCCTCGGCGAAGGCGGTGATGCGGTCCTGGCCGATCTCGAACCAGTCGCTCACGCCGAGGTCCGCGCCCGCGGCATGGCGCAGCGAATCCATGGTGAAGGGGGTGGGCTCACTCATACGGCCCACCATAAAACCGAGCCGCCCGGCGGCGGTCCCGATGTGGCACCATCGGACGCGAGGCCAACAATCGCGGCACATTTCTGTAACGCGTTCTCAGTACGTTGGCGTGACGAACGAGCGATGGAGGTGCCTCGATGGGGCGGTTGACCGGCAAGGTGGCGTTGATCAGCGGCGGGGCCCGCGGCATGGGCGCGGCGCACGCCAAGGCCATGGTGGCCGAGGACGCGCGCGTGGTCCTCGGCGACGTGCTCGACGACGAAGGTGCCACCGTCGCAAAGGAATTGGGCGACAACGCCGCCTACGTGCACCTCGACGTGCGCGAGCGGGCGGATTGGGACGGCGCGGTCGCCGAGGCGGTGCAGCGGTTCGGATCGCTGAACGTGCTGGTCAACAACGCGGGCATCGCCAACGGCAACCTGCTCGTGGACTTCGAGCTGGCCGAGTGGCAGCGCATCATCGACATCAACCTCACCGGCACCTTCCTCGGCATGCAGGCCGTGACGCCGGCGCTGAAGGAGGCCGGCGGCGGCTCGATCATCAACATCTCCTCGGTCGAGGGCCTGCGCGGCAGCATCGGGCTGCACGGCTACGTCGCGACCAAGTTCGCGGTCCGCGGCCTGACCAAGTCGACGGCGCTCGAGTTGGCGCAGTACAACATTCGCGTCAACTCGGTGCACCCCGGACTGATCTCCACCCCGATGACCGAGGGCATCCCGGCGGAGTTCCTGCAGATCCCGATGGCCAGGGCCGCCGCCCCGTCCGAAGTCTCCGCGCTGATCACCTTCCTCGCCAGCGACGAAGCCTCCTACTCGACCGGCGCCGAGTTCGTCGTCGACGGCGGTCTCACCGTCGGCATCCCGCACAAGCCCTTCGACTCCTGAGGGCCGCCTCAGTCGCCGTAGTGATGCGGTAGGTCACGGGTCAGCACCAGCGCGAGCACCGGCAGCGCCGTCAGCGCGAGGCAGGTGATCGCGTTGATCCACTTGTACGACACCAGGATCGCCGCGAACTCGCGCAGGATCGCCGACGGCAGATAGTAGAAGGCGGTCCGCGCGCCGGTGACCTCGGCGTCGAGGCCGAGGCGCCGGGCCAGAATCGCCGTGCGCAGGATGTGGAAGTTACTGGTCACCAGCACCATTCGGGTGGTCTCGCCGCGCTCGCCCAGTAATCGCTTGGTGTAGAGCAGGTTCTCCCGCGTGGTCGTCGAACGGTCCTCCAGCACAACGCGGTCGGCGGACACGCCCCGGGCGACGAGGTAGTCCGCCATCGCCGCCGCCTCCGAGACGGCTTCGTCTAAGCCTTTACCGCCGCTCGTGATCAGCAGCGGCCTCCTGCCCGCCGCGACTTCCGCGCGGTAGACCTCCACGGCCCGGTCGAGGCGGCTCGCCAGCAGCGGCGGCACCCGATCGCCGTCCAGGCCCGCGCCGTGCACCACGATCGCGTCCATACCGGGCCGGTACGGCAACGCCCCGTAGAAAAGCGAATACAACAGGAAACTCGCGAAAAGGAATCCGATGTAGCTCACCGCCATCGTTCCCGACGCCAGAATCACGACGAACCAGATATCGCCGGTGAATATGACCACCGCGAGCAACACATACGGCACCAGCAGGACGACCCCGAGCCCGAGCGGCAACAGGCTCGCGAGCCGCAGCCCTTCCCGGCGAACCATCTGACCGCCGTTGACGATCAGCAACCCGGCAAGCACGAGCACCAGCAGCGGCGACAGCACGACGAGCAGGCCGGCCAGCACCACCGGCAGGTCGCCCTTGACGCCCGAGCCGATCACCCACACACCGGTGAAAGCAAGCCCCAACAGCAAGAACACCCCGTTACTCAGCCGCCGCCGATCCTTCCGGAACCGCAGCAGGAACACACCGAGCAGGACGAGTCCGACAACGAGCAGCATCACTCAGCCACCGTAACCGGCGCAGTGGCAACCTCGCAGCGATGCGTCGTCGCCCCGCGCACAGATCGGACGAACCGCACGGCGCGGCTCCCTCTCATATTTCCCTTTTTCCCATATCGTGTCGCTCGTCCGGACACCGGCCAAGCAATTGTGCACGACCGGTTTTCGGATTCTTCGACTTTCCACATGCCCAACAATCCCCCGTGAATGTCGTGATGAATGGGAGTCGCCCACAGCCATGTTTCGACGCATCCGTCCCGCGCTCGCCGTTGTCGCCCTGTTGATCTCGGTCGCCCATGTAGCCGTCGTGGCGGGTACCGCTGCGGCACAACCGATCTATCCGTGGCCGGACCCCGACCCCTTCTACGCCGCGCCGCCCGACCTGGATCAGGCCAAGCCGGGCGACGTGCTCGCCGTTCGCCCGATGCCCGGCCTGCCCGTGTTCCCCGGCAGCAGCGTCACGATGATCAAGTTCCGGTCCACCGACTCCAAGGGTGACCCGATCGCGGCCACCACCACCGTGCTGACCCCGGCCAATCACGTCCCCGGCGGCCCACTGCTGTCCTACCAGCACATCATCAACGGACTCGGCGCCCAGTGCGCCGTCTCCCACGTGCTGTACACCGGCGACCCGAATCTCGTTGTCCGCGAGGCGCCCGCGCTCAACACGGTGCTGATGCGCGGGTGGTCGGTGGCGCTGCCCGACCATCTCGGACCGAACAGCGCCTACGGGGCGGCGAAGCTCGGCGGAATGATCACCCTCGACGGGCTGCGCGCCGTCAAACAGGTCGCCGAGTTGGGCCTCGACGCCAGCCCGATCGCGATGTTCGGCTACTCCGGCGGCGGCATGGCGACGGGGTGGGCGGCCGCGCTCGCGCCGACCTACGCACCGGAGCTGAATATCATCGGCACGGCCGAGGGCGGCGTCCCGATGAACCTGGTGAAAATGATCGCGGGCCTCGGTTACTCCAGGCACCCGGCGTTCGGCCTCGCATTCGCGGCGGCCATCGGGCTCGAGCGCGAGTATCCGCAGCGGCTGCCGATCAGCGACAGCCTCAACGCCGCCGGCCTGGCGATCCGCGACCAGATCGCCAATGGCTGCACCAACGAGATTCTGGCCGCCGGCGCCGGGCACGGCGTCATGGACGTGGCCAGCTCCATCGCGCTGGTCGAGGACCCGGACGCACGCGCCGTGATCGAGGAGAACAGCCTGGAGCTGTACGACGGCATCCCGAAAGCACCTATCTACCAATGGCATTCACCGGTGGACGCGTTGATACCGGTGGACTCGATCGACAATACGATGCAACGGTATTGCGCGGCGGGCGTGCGCGTGCAGTCGGAACTGTTTCCGAGCCCGGACCACATGAGCACCGCGGTACTCGGCGCCCCGGCGGCGGTGGCGTGGCTCGAGGAACGGTTCCGCGGCGCACCGGCGCCGAGCAACTGCTGATCGCCGATCCCCCGAGCCGGGTATGAACCACGCCTCGGGGACGGCACCTATGGTGGGTGCATGGTCACGATCATCGGCGGTGGAATCGCGGGGACGCTGTTGGCCGGCGCGCTCGGACGGGCGGCGCCGGTCACGGTCTACGAGAGCCAGCCGAGCATCGGCGCGGGACACTTTCTGGCACTGGACGATCGGGCACACACCGCGTTGACGCGGCTGGGGGTCGGCCTCGACCGGCTGCACGGGGCCTCCCATCCCCTGGCCGCGCGGAGCGCGGCCGACCCCACCGGCGTGGTGCGCAGCGATTCCCGCACCGAGCGCCGGCTGTATCTGCGCGCCGAGCTCATGCGTGCCCTCACCGAATTCGCCTCCGCCACAGCGGCCGAACTGCACTACGACACCCCCGTCACCGAGCTGAACAGCACCGAGGGGACGCTGTTCAGCGGTGGGAAACCGATCCCGGCCGACGAGGTGATCATCGCCGCCGACGGCATCGACTCGCTCGCCCGCCGCCATCTCGAACCCGGACGCAGCGCCGAATACGCCGGGCAGATCGTCGTTTACGGGATCACCACCCGGCCGATCCGGCCGCACACCGACCCGTCCGTCCTGCACTTCGATCGCCGATTCGACGCCGAGGGCCGGCCGGTCACCACCTTCGGCCACTTCTGGAACGACGAGCTGTCCGTGTGGTTCACCCGCCTCACCCGCGAGCCGATGGCCGTGCAGGACACCGGATCTCAGCCACTCGACGGATGGGCGGAGCCGATCCTGGCCGCCGCCCCCACCCTCGACCTCGTCGAGACCATGTTGGCCGCCACCGAGACCGTGCACGTCTCCAACGCGCGAACGGTGCCGCTCGCCGACGCGCTTCCGCCACAGGCACCCGTAATCCTTTGCGGCGACGCGGATCACGCCATCACACCCGCCGCGGGAGTCGGCGCACGCGACGCCATCGAGGACGCGGCGGCGCTCGCCGAGGCTCTCCTCTCCGGCGGCTCGCCGGCCACCGCTATGGCCGAGCGGAGGGCGCGGATTCTCGCCGAGCGCGGCGCGGCCGCCCAAATGTTCCGCAAAACAACGTAAAGCGGCGGCGCGGGAGCAAATGCGTCCCGCGCCGCCGAAAGCTGTATCGACTAGGAGTCCTTGCCGCTCTCGTAGGCGCTCTGCTTGGCCTCGTCCAGGTTGGCCTCGGCGCGGGCCTTCTCGGCCTCGGCCTCCTTCTTGGCGGCCTCGCGCTCGGATTCGGCCTTGTCCTGCTGGGCGCGGCCCTCGCTCTTCAGGCCCTCGTTGCCCGTCACGATGCCCGCGGCCTCCTTGGCCTTGCCCTTGACGTCTTCGACGACGCCCTCGACGGCCTCGCGCGGTCCACTGTCGTGCTTGGTCATGATCACTCCTCCAACTCGCGGTGTGGGCGGTCATTCGCCGCATACCCGGCCCCCTCGGCGTCAATCAGCACGGGACATCATCGAGGCTGTGTCTCGCATCACGCCGCAGAGCCGGTCAACTCTGTTCTCGCAGAACAACACTCATCACCGGCCAGTCGGCAAACCTCGAGTTGTTGTCGAACCTCACGACGAGAAACCCGCGAGCAACAAACCGAGCGCCAGCAGCGTCATCACCACAGCGATGGCCGAATCCAGCACGCGCCACGCGATCGGACGGGCGAACAACGGTCCGAGCAGCCGGGCGCCGTAGCCGAGCGCCGTGAACCAGACGATGCTGCCGAGCATCGCGCCCGCGCCGAGAAACCAGCGGTCAGGGCTGGCATAGGTATTGGCGAAGGAGCCGAGCAGGACCACGGTGTCCAGGTAGACGTGCGGGTTGAGCCAGGTCAGCGCCAGGCACGTGGCGACCGTGGCGCCGAGCGCGACCGTCGTGCCCGCCGGACCCGCGGTCAGCGCCGACGACGCGAACGCCCGGCGGGCCGCGAGAACGGCGTACCCGAGCAGAAACGCCGCGCCCGCGTACCGCACCACCGTCAACACCGCGGGCACCGATTGCACGACGACGCCGAATCCCCCGACGCCCGCCGCGATCAACACCACATCCGACAGCGCGCACACCGTCACCACCGCGAAGATGTGCTGCCCCTGCACCCCTTGCCGCAGCACGAACGCGTTCTGCGCGCCGATCGCCACGATCAGCGACAGCCCGAAACCCAGACCGGAGAGGGCCGCCAAGGCGGCCGATGAAACATCCACAGCCACCGAAGCTAGGCAGCTCGTTATCTCCAGGCAAACTAAAGTTTCTGCACTACCATTACGATTTCTTAACATGGACCTGCAGTTGGATCAGCTCCGCGCGCTGAACGCGGCGGTCACCGAGGGCACCTTCGACGCCGCCGCCAAGAGCCTGCGGATCACGCCGTCCGCGGTGAGCCAGCGCATCAAGGCGCTCGAGGACGCGGCGGGGCGCGTGCTGGTCCAGCGCACAAAACCGGTGTGCCCCACCGAATCCGGGCTCGCCGTGCTGCGGCTGGCGCGCCAGATCGAGCTGCTCGCCGGGGACACCGCTCGCGAACTCGGCGACGCGCGCCGGCCGACCAGACTGCCCATCGCCGTCAACGCCGACTCGCTCGAGACCTGGGTGCTGCCCGCGCTCGCCGCCGCGCCGCCGGAGGTCTGCTTCGAAATCCACCGCGAGGACGAGGAACACACCACCAGGCTGCTCCGCGACGGCACGGTCATGGCCGCGATCACCTCCACCTCGGTCCCGGTGCAGGGCTGCAAGGTCGAGCGGCTCGGCGCGATGCGTTATCGGCCGATGGCCGAACCCGGATTCGCGCGCACCTGGTTCGGCGACGGCGCCACCGCCAAGGCCTATGCCGCGGCGCCGGTCGTGCTATTCGACCGAAAAGACGATCTGCAAGACCGCCATCTGCGCCGCCGCAGCCGCCAACCGCTGGATCCGCCGCGCCATTACGTCCCGTCCTCGGCCGGTTACCTGGCGGCGGTTCGGCTCGGATTGGGCTGGGGCATGTTGCCCGACCTGCAAACACACAATTATCGGCGCACCGAGCTGGTGGCCATCGACGGCGAGGCATTCATCGATGTCCCGCTGTACTGGCAGCAATGGCGGCTCGACTCGCCGGCATTGAGTGCGGTGGCCGCCGCGATAGCCGCGACCGCCGCGGAATCGCTGCGCTGACTACCGCGTATCCGATGATCGTGCACATGCACGCGCATTCGGGGCACAGTCCTTTTCTCCTCGCCGAGTTGGATGCGATACGGTATTAGTATTTCGAGCAATTACTCGTGACTACGCGAAGGACGCATCCCATGGCCAAGAAAGTCACCGTGACCCTCGTCGACGACTACGACGGCAAGTCGAAAGCGAATGAAACAGTTCAATTTTCGATCGATGGCGTGGCCTACGAGATCGATCTGTCCACCAAGAACGCGGGCAAGCTGCGCGTGACGCTGGAGCCGTGGGCGGAAAAGGCGCGCAAGACGGGCCGGGCGAAGCGTAAAGGCAGCGGCAAAGCGACTTCCGCGACCGATCGCGAGCAAACCGCCGCGATCCGCGAATGGGCCAGGAAGAACGGGCACAACGTATCGACCCGAGGCCGGATCCCGGCCGACATTGTGGCGGCATATAACAACGCGAACTAGCGGTACCACGCCGATTGACGCCTCGGCCCGAACCATCGCCGGTGCACGGCGGTCGCCGCGGACTTCGTGCGGGCGCTGTCCCGCGGCGCGACCGGTGGGTCATAGTGGGCTCGTCTGTAGAATTTCGGGTTCGTCGGCCGTCGGCCGGCCTCGACTCGGAGAGGACGGGTGTGTGGCGATGCGCGTACGAAAGCTGACCGCTCGGTCGGCCATTCTGAGTGCGTTGCTCGGCGCGCATCCCGCGGAAGCACCGGTGAGCTGGATCGTTTCCGTGGCAGAGGAACTCGGGCTGCAACAATCGGCCGTCCGGGTGGCGCTCACCCGGATGGTCGCGATGGGCGATCTGGAACGCGCGCCCGGTGTCTATCGGCTCTCCGACCGGCTGATCGAGCGTCAGCGCAGGCAGGACGCCGCGGTGAGTCCCGTGGTGAAAACCTGGGACGGCGAATGGTATTTGGCGGTGGTGACCGTCGTCGGCGAGGACGCCGCGGCGCGCACCGCCTTCCGCGACACGATGCGCGCGCGCAAACTCGGTGAATTGCGTGAGGGCGTGTGGACCCGGCCCGCTAACATCGAGATCGCGCTCGGGCCGGAGGCGAGCCGACGAGTTTCGGTGTTCACCGCGACGCCGCGGGAATCGCCGGTCGCGATGGCGGAATCCCTTTTCGCGCCACGGATTTGGGCCCGCGAGGCGGAGTCGCTGCTGCGCGAGTTCGCGAGTTCGACCTCGTTGCGGGAGCGGTTCGAGGTGGCGGCGGCCGCGGTACGGCATATTCTCGACGACCCCCTGCTGCCGGATCCGCTGCTGCCCGCCGACTGGCCCGGTTCGCGCCTGCGCGACGAATACGCGGCGTTCCGAACCGAATTCATGGCATTCGCCGAGCATCTGCTCGCGACTTCGGATGTGTAGTGGCTATCGATGCACGCCACGGCCCGGTTTCCGCTAACCCGTCTTGGGTGTCGCGCGCTGAATGATGGCGGCGCTGTCGATACCTGTCGGTAGGGTGCCGAAAACATCGCCGTGCTCGCCGCCGAGTCTGCTGACGGTGAACGCGTCCGCGACGGCGGGATGACCGTGGCGCACGAGCAACGAGGCCTGAAGTACCTGCGCCATATCGCCGACGACGCGGCGGGCGCGATGCTGGATGGTGTCGAAGTCACCGAATTGCCGTTCCAGCCGCGCGATCGCGGCATCGAGGTGCGCGTCCGCCCCCGCGGCGTGTTTGACTTCCTCGAAATAGGCGTCGAGCGTTTCCGGCTGTTTCGCCATCGCCCGCAGGGTGTCGAGGGCGGCGACATTGCCCGAACCCTCCCAGATCGACATCAACGGCGCCTCCCGATAGAGCCGAGGCATCCGCGATTCCTCCACATAACCGTTGCCGCCCAAGCATTCCAGCGCCTCCGCGGCGTGGATCGGGCCGCGTTTGCACACATAGTATTTGGTCACGGCCAACGCGATACGGCGCAACCGATCGGCGCCGTCCACCCCCGCCGTCGCACGGTCGGTGAGG
Organism: Nocardia tenerifensis NBRC 101015; assembly: GCF_000308715.1. Taxonomy (GTDB): domain Bacteria; phylum Actinomycetota; class Actinomycetes; order Mycobacteriales; family Mycobacteriaceae; genus Nocardia; species Nocardia tenerifensis. The sequence continues at coordinate 33,886 of NZ_BAGH01000119.1, read as the reverse complement.
TCGGCCAGCCACAGCGCGACCGTGGTCGCCGCCTCGGCTTCGATCGCCAGATCGGCGAGCACATTGCGCATCAGGGGCTGGTCGGCCAGCGTCGCGCCGAACGCGCTGCGGTGCGCGGCGTGGTGCGCGGCCGCGGCGACGCCGGTGCGCATCCCGGTCGCGGTGCCGAGGACGCAGTCCAGGCGGGTCAGGTTGACCATCTCGATGATCGTCGGCACGCCGCGGCCCTCGTCGCCGACCAGCCAGCCGACCGTGTTGTCGTACTCGACCTCGCTGCTCGCGTTGGAGTGATTGCCCAGCTTGTCCTTGAGTCGTTGCAGCGCAAAGGTATTGCGGGTGCCGTCGGGCAGCACGCGCGGGACGAAGAAGCAGGAGAGCCCGCCCGGCGCCTGCGCGAGCACCAGGAACACATCCGACATCGGCGCGGAGGTGAACCACTTGTGCCCGGTGATCCGATAGGTTCCGTCGGGCGTCGGGGTCGCGGTGGTCGTGTTGGCCCGAACGTCCGAGCCGCCCTGCTTCTCGGTCATCGACATCCCGGCGATCAGACCGCGCTTGGTCAGCGGCGCACGCAGGCCGGGGTCGTATTCCTTTGTGCACAAGAGGGATTCGTACTGCGCGGCCAGCTCGGGGGCGGCGCGCAACGCGGGCACCACGGCGTAGGTCATCGAGATCGGGCAGCCGTGGCCGGCGTCGACGGGGCCCCACACGCTCAACTTCGCGGCCCGCGTCAGATGCGGATTCGGCCGGGTGTCCGCCCACACCGCGCCGTGCAGTCCGAAGCCGACCGCGTGCGTCATCAGCGTGTGATAGCTGGGGTCGTAGACGACCTCATCGATCCGGTTGCCGTAACGGTCGTGCGTCTTCAGCATCGGCGGGTGCGCCTCGGCCAGATCGCCGAGTTCCAGAGCCTCCGCACTGCCCGCCAACCGGCCGACCTCGTGCAATTCTTCGAGGGCGTGCTCGGCGCCCGCGCGGCGCAGAGCCTCGAGCAGCACCGGTTGCTCGGCGGCGTCATAGTCGACGAGCGGGGGGACCTGATTCGTAACCACGTGGGTGGGCATGAAATCAGTATTACAGCGTTCCGACGATTGACACAAGTATGTAATATCTGTCAGCAGTTCACCATCGCCTAGTCAGGAATCCCACTTGTCAGATTTCGAGAATCACTCCGGTACCCGCCCCGCCGCTTGGTACGAGGGACTCACCGAGGCCCCCGACTCCCCGTTGGTCGACCGCCCGCTGCCGCCGGCGGAGATCACCTATCGCACCCTCACCTACGAGGTCACCGGCCGCATCGCGCGGATAACCTTCAACCGCCCCGAGCACGGCAACGCGATCACCTCCGACACCCCCGTCGAGCTCGCGCACGCGGTCGAGCGGGCCGACCTCGACCCGCGCGTGCACGTGATGGTGGTCTCCGGCCGCGGCAAGGGCTTCTGCGGCGGCTACGACCTGTCGCTGTTCGCCGAGAACGGCTTCGATCCCGGCGAGCCCGCGGACTCCCCCACCGGCACCGTGCTGGATCCCGTGGTTCAGGCCCGCAACCACAACCCTTGGGGCACATGGGATCCCATGGTCGACTACGCGATGATGAGCCGGTTCAACCGCGGCTTCTCCAGCCTGCTGCACGCCAACAAGCCGACCGTAGCCAAGCTGCACGGCTTCGCCGTCGCCGGCGGCACCGACATCGCGCTCTACGCCGACCAGATCATCTGCGCCGACGACACCAAGATCGGTTATCCGCCCACCCGCGTCTGGGGCATCCCCGCCGCGGGCATGTGGGCGCACCGCCTCGGCGACCAGCGCGCCAAGCGCCTGCTGTTCACCGGCGACTGCCTGTCCGGCAAGCAGGCCGAGGAGTGGGGGCTCGCCGTCGAGTCCACGCCCGCCGACGAACTCGACGAGCGCACCGAGGCGTTGCTCGAACGCATCGCCAGGATGCCGATCAACCAGCTCGTGATGGCGAAACTCGCGCTCAACAGCGCACTGCTGGCGCAGGGCGTCGCGAACTCCGGCATGATCAGCACCGTCTTCGACGGCATCTCCCGGCACACGCGCGAGGGCTACGCGTTCCAATTGCGTGCGGCGACAGAAGGTTTCCGGGAAGCGGTGCGGGAACGCGATGAGCCGTACGGTGACTGGAAGCGAGCGCAGTTCGAGGAATAGGTCTATTTCAGGCGTGCGCCGGGGGTATGGCCGAGCGTGCGACGGTAGACCTCGATGAACGCGCTGGCCGACGACCAGCCACAGCGGTGCGCGACCACGGTCACCGGTATCTGCTCGGCGAGTAGTTGCACCGCGTTGTGCAGGCGCAGCTGGGTGCGCCACTGCGGGTAGGTCATGCCGAATTCGGTGCGGAACAGGCGCGTCAGCGTGCGTTCGCCCGCGCCGACCGCGCGGCCGAGCCCCGCCAGCGTCCACACCTGGGTGAGGTCGAATTCGACCAGGGCGCAAGCCTTTCGGAGGCGCTCGTCGCTTGCGGCCGGCAACCGCAGCGGCTGTTCGGGGCTGCGGCGCAGCTGATCGAGCAGGACCCGGCGCAGGGCGACGAGTTCGGCGTCGGGCAGGTCGGGCGAGGTCGAGCAGGTGATGATCAGCTCGCGGACCAGCGGCAGGACCGCGAGCACCGACGGCGTCGTCCAGTCCGGAGCCAGCTCGGACGGGAAGCCCACTGTGTGGAACCGCGTCGGACCGTAGAAGTGGTGCTCGTGCCGGTAGCCGGCGGGGATCCAGATCGCCCGATCCGCCGGGGCGATCCAGCTGCCCGCCTCCGTCCGCACCTCCGCCACGCCCTCGCTCGGGTAGACAATCTGATGCTCGGCGTGGTGGTGGCGAGGGATGCGCGATCCGTTTGTGAGCGTTTTCGCCACCGTCGAATCCTGGCTGAAGATCGACATATCATGGCAGTTTATCGGAAGCCTGCTGGCTCGCGCCTTCCTAGGCTGCTCATATGGTGAGTACAGGGGTTGTGGGGCCGACGACGGTATCCGCGTGGAAACGCATGCGGTACTGGGTGATCGCGCACGCGGTGGACGATTTCTATCAGGGTTTGGTGCCCGCGAGTATTCCGTTCTTCGTGCTCGAGCGGGACTACAGCTACGTCGCCGCGTCGGGCCTTGCCATGGCTGCGGCGTTGGGCAGTTCCCTGCCTCAGCCCTTTCTCGGCCTGCTCGCCGATCGGTGGCGGTTGCTGTGGCTCGCGCCCGTCGGGGTGGCGGTCGCCGGGCTCGGCGCCGGGGCGGCCGGGCTCGCGCCGACGTATCCCGTGGTGTGGGTGTTGTTGCTGCTGTCCGGGGTGGGTGTCGCCGCGTTTCATCCGGCCGCCGGGCGGGACGCGCGCCGGGACGCGGGCAACAGCGCGTCGGCCATGAGCCTGTTCGCGGCGGGCGGCAGCGTCGGGTTCTTCCTCGCGCCCGCGCTCGCGACGCCGGCGCTCGTCTCCTATGGCGTCGGGGCCACCGCGTTCTTCATTCCGCCCGCGGTACTGATGGGATTCGTGCTGTGGCGGCATCAGTTGCGGCAGCTTGCTGTGGGCCACACCGCTAACTCGAACGGCGGCCGTGATCGATGGATGCCGTTTCTGGTTTTGACCGCCATTGCCGTTGTGCGCGCGATTATTTCGTTCGGGTTGAGCACATTTCTCGCGCTGTACTGGATCAACTCGCTCGGTGGATCGCGCACGCTCGGCGGGGCCGCGTTGACCGCCTTCATGGCGGGTGGTGTGGCGGGCACGTTGCTCGGTGGGCGTATCGCGGACCGCGTCGGAACGCTGCGTACCTTGCAAATCGGCAGTGCCGCAGCACTTCCCGCGCTCGCCGCGCTGCGGCTTGTGCCGAGTCCGCAAGTGGTCTCGCGGTGGCTGCGATAACCGGTGTGTGCGTGAACATTCCGTTCGCTGTGTTGGTCAAGCTCGGGCAGGACTATCTGCCGAGTCGGCCGGGCACTGCCGCCGGAGTCACCCTCGGGCTCGCGGTGAGCGCCGGCGGACTGTTCGTGCCGTTGCTCGGCATGATCGCCGATCACTCAGGGCCACAGGCTGTTTTGACCGTCATGTGCTTCGTGCCGCTCGCCGCGGTCGGGCTCACCCTGGTCCTGCCCCGGCCCGATGAGCGTGGGTGAGTTCAGAATTCGACGACGCTGCCCTCGATCCAGCGGGGCAGGCGGTCGGCGATGAAGGTGGCGAGGTCACGGCCGTCGCGATCGACCTCGCGGATTTCCTCGAGGTAGCGGGCCATGGCGCGCTTGGCGGTCTCGATCGAGCTGGTCTCCAGGAAGCCGGTGCGCTCGGTATGCATTCCTCTGTCTAGGCTTTCGGAGCCGCCCTCGTAGACGGCCCGTTTGAGGGCCGCGACGGCCACCGGTGAGCGGCGGGCGAGGCGGGCGGCGGTGCGGTGAGCCTCGTTCTGCAGTGCGGCCGGTGTGACCAGACGGTGCACGAGGCCGATGTCACGGGCGCGGGCGGGCGTGATCGGTGCGCCCTCCAGGCACAGTTCCAGCGCACGCGCCGCGCCCAGCACGCGCGTAAGCAGTTGCGTGCCACCGCCGCCCGGGATGATTCCCACCAGGATCTCAGGTTGGCCGATCTCGTAGGGGCCGTCGGCCATCAGGCGGATATCGCAAGACAGCGCCAGCTCGCAGCCGCCGCCGAGGGTGCGGCCGTTGAGCGCGGCCACGAAGACCTTGTCGGAGTTACGCATTCGGCGGCACACCTCGTGATAGCGGCGCAGATCTGCGATGCCGCCGGCTCCCGCGCGAGCCAGGGCGGCCTGTGCGCCGGGGAGACGGTCTGCGGCACGGCTCGCGTGTAGGGCTGCGGCGGCTTTGCGGCGGGTGAGGGTGATCGGCGAAGCCTGTGCGCCTTCGAGGATTTCGGCGACGTCGTAGTGGCTCACGAATACGTCCTCGACCGCACTGGTGAATATTACGGCGCGAACCGAGTCGTCTCCCTCGAGTGAAGTGAGCAAGTCTGCGAGGGCCGTCATGATCTCGCCGGTGAGGAAGTTGTAAGGCGGGTTGTCGAGCCACACGGTCAAGACCGCGCCGTCTCGGTCGGTACGGATCATGATGTCCCTTCGGTTTTCAGCATCGGGTCGAAGCGAAGTCCGAATCGGATCGCCGCGGTCATGATCCGCTGGTATCCCACGGGGAACATGCGCTGAACGAGGTCCATCAGCACCGCGTCGGCACCGATCCGCACTCGTGTTCTGCCGCTTTGGATCCCATTGACGATCGCCAACGCTGCCTGTTCCGGCGTCGTCCGCGCCAGCCGATCGAATATCTCGGCGTTGGCCGAGGCGGACTCCGCGCGGGCGACACCTGTGCCCTCGATCCGGGTGGACCGCGCGATATTGGTTCGAATACCGCCCGGGTGCACCGCCATGACCCGCACCGGCGACCCCGCCAGCCGCAACTCCATCCGCACCGACTCGGTGAAGCCGCAGACCGCGAAGTTGGTTGCGCTGTAGGCGGATTGGCAAGGCATGCCGAGAAGGCCGAAGACGCTCGACACGTTCACGATGGTGCCGCCGCCCGCTCGCTCCAGCACCGGAAAGAACGCGCGGGTGCCGTGCACCACGCCCCAGAAGTTGATGTCCACGATCCAGCGCAGACTCTCGTCGCTGATCGTCACGCCGTCGCCCAGCACGCCGACTCCGGCATTGTTGATCACGATATCCGTTCTTCCCCATTGCCTTTCGACGGTATGGGCGAAGTAGTAGATCGTGTCCTGGTCGCCGACGTCGACCACATGCGTACTGACCTCCGCCCCCAACCCCGCCACCCGATCGGCGGTCGCCTGCATGCCGATCTCGTCGATATCGGCCAACGCCAGCGGCGCACCGCGGCGGGCGAGTTCCAGCGCCGTCGCCGCGCCGATTCCCGACGCCGCGCCCGTCACCACCGCCACCTTGCCGTCGAGCCGCTGGCTATGCAGTCGTTTCAGTGCCACTCTGGTCAGAGTAGAGAATGATCACTCGCTATCTTGGGGTTCGGCTCGATGCCCGAAAAGACTGTTCGCGTGCACAATTGGGAGCCGGGGATTGGTACAGACCTTTAGTTCGTGCGACCGAGGAGGCGCTCGCCGCCGCGATCGCATTGCCGGGCTAGCGGTTGGAGCCGGTTTCGCTGCATTCTGGCTAGTGTGCTGAGTCGTTAATTCGTTGGCAGTAGTTGCCGATGGATTCGAGGATCTGGTCGGCGGTTTTGATCCAGACGTAGGGTCGGGGGCTGTCGTTCCAGGCGTCGATCCAGGCGCGGATGTCTTTGTTGAGTTCGCGCACGGATCGATGGGTCGAGCGTCGTAGTTTCTTGGTGGTCAGTTCGGCGAACCAGCGTTCTACGAGGTTGAGCCAGGAGCTGCTGGTCGGGGTGAAGTGCAGCACGAACCTGGGATGGCTTGTAAGCCAACGCTTTACCGCGGGCGTCTTATGGGTGGAGGCGTTGTCGAGGACCAGGTGGACGTCGAGTTCCGCGGGCACGGTGGTGTCGATTTTTCGCAGGAAGGCAAGGAATTCGGTGGCGCGGTGGCGGGCGTGCAGCGATCCGATGACCTTGCCAGTGGTCAGATCCAGCGCGGCGTAGAGGCTGGATGTGCCGTGACGGACGTAGTCGTGGCTGACGCGTGCGGGGGTACCTGGCAGCATGGGGAAGATCGGCTGGGTGCGGTTGAGTGCCTGAATCTGGGTCTTCTCATCCACGCACAGCACCAGTGCCCGCTCGGGCGGGTCGAGATATAGCCCGACCACATCACGGACCTTCTCGCAGAACAGCGGATCGGTGGACAGTTTCCACGAGTCCTGCTTGTGCGGAGCCAGCCCGAACGCCCGCCAGACCCGCGACACCATCGACTGCGATAAACCCAGATGCTCGGCCATCGACCGTGTCGACCAATGCGTCGCGGTCTTCGGTGTGGTCTCCAGAGTTGCGGTGATCAACGCCTCGATCCTCGCGTCGCCGACCAACCGAGGCCGACCCGGACGCGGTTCGTCGAGCAAGCCGTCACAACGCTGCTCGATGAACCGGTTACGCCACTTGCGCACCGTCGAACGATCTACCCCGATCCGTTGCCCCACAGCAGAATTCGAGCCACCATCGGCAGCGGCCAACACGATCCTCGCCCGCAACGCAAGCCCGGCAGAGGTCTTGCGGCGCCGCACCCAACCCTTCAATTCGGCACGTTCGGACTCGGTCAACACGATCTCCGCGACACGCGGACCCGGGGTCGGCACCACCACACCCTACAACTGGGTGTGAATTAACGACTCAGCACACTAGCGGCTAACCCTCGGAAGGTGGCCGTTGCTCAAGCCGAGTCGTTCGCCGATGTCGGCGATGCTCATGCCATGGTCGTGTGCGTCCTCGATCGCGGTCTGCCGAATGCCGGAGAGTTCGGCGATGCGCAACTGGTAGTGGGTGATCAGATTGCCGGCGAGTTGTGCGCGACGAATCGGATGGGCGACCGCACGGATCTCATCGACATCGTCATCCAGTGCCGGGGTTTCAGGCCTCGCTACCGGCCTTTGGCCGATGACAAAGGTGCCGCGCCGCGGAACCGTCCGTACGAGTTGCTGACTGGTCAGCAACTGAATGGCCTGCCGAATTACCGAGCGTGAAACCCCATGTCGTGCAGCAAGTTCCGCATGACTAGGCAGCTGAGCCTCATCCGTGAGTGCCCCATTGCGAATCTGCCGCGCATACCCCTCGGCGATGGTGACGTATGCCGGCTCGGCCATCCCGTCAATCCCTTCGTCTACGGTCCTGCGTTCGAGGGTACGGTGGCGAATCCGATCGCGCCGCGAACGCTGTGCCGCCCGCCGCCGTCACCACAGCCGCTACTCGACTCGCTTGCACCATGGATTCGGAGTGCACCGCACACCAGCTTGATCGCAACGAACCGCCGAGGACCCGACCCTGCCCTCGAAACCTCCCCGCGCCCAGCCACCACAGCCCGCCAACCCCGCCACAAATTCAAAGGCGCCCACCCGCCCCCACGACTACCGTGACTCCTTTGCCAAACCCGCCTCTCCCCTCCGGAGGAGCCGCCATGGCCAGCAAGTTCACCGAACTAGCCATCGACTGCACCAACCCCACCCTCCTCGCCCAAGTCTGGTGCGCAGTCCTCGACTACGAAACCCAATCCGAAGAACCCGACCTGATCACCATCGGCTCCCCTCAATTCCCCGACCCCAAATCCCACCTCGGCCCGATCCCTCCAACCCTCACCTTCGCCCAAGTCCCCGAACCCAAAACCACCAAAAACCGCCTCCACCTGGATATCAACCCCACCGACCGCTCTCAATCCGAAGAAGTAGCTCGCCTCCTCTCCCTGGGCGCCAACCACACCGATGTAGGCCAAGGAGACGCCCCCTGGGTCGTCCTAGCAGACCCCGAAGGTAACGAATTCTGCGTCCTCGCAACCCGCCACCCGTGATCGCTAACTTCTAAGCGAATCGCGCCGATCCGCCTGACATAACCTTGGAAAAGCGGCCACATATGCCGGTCTGGACTCGAACCAGAAACCCGCCGGTTGCGGATCCGCAGTGTGTCCTGTTCACAAGCTTATTCTCTCAACTGCGGTCTGAGCATAAATGGAAGCGTTCGCCCTGAGGGAGCTTTGCCGGAACCAGTCAGCTCCCAACGAGAAGCGTCTAGTTTTTCGTACCGCTCGGCGAGTGCCGAATGCCCAAGTAGGAACGTGCACATATAGACAATTTTCACCCCTCTAGACCTATTGCAAGTTTCACTAGCGCGGTCGTGGCGGCTGTGGCCAGAGCTTCGAGGCCATAACCTAGGCGAACACACGGCGACGAAAGCTGTGCGCGCGTGCTGGCTTCGATCCAACCGCTGCATGATTGCCCAAGCCGTTCGTGACGCTGCCCCAGAAAGGAGGAACGCCGCCCCCCAATCGAGCTGGAGTCTGGAGATCGCACACGTGAGCGGAATGCCTGCAGATTTGGTGCCCAGATACGCTTGCAGCAGATATACCGGTCGCGACGCGCTGACGCCCATCCCCGACACCGATATCATACTTCAAACCGTTAGCTTTATTCGAAATTTGTACCCGTTTGAAAATCTTTACCAAACATCGCCCGATATAATTCCGAGGATCGTCTTCCCTCGCTAACTACAAGGCGGCTGTGGCCCGCGGGCTTCGCCTCGATATCGCTGATAACCTCGGTCAATACTCGGCGGCCTGCCTCTCTCTGGCCTGATTTCACCAGTGCATCGGCAAGGAGACGGCCGATCTGGAACCTACGATCACTTTGCGCTCGTCGAGCATCAGCATACGCGCCCTCAAGGTATATAGCGGCCTCGGCGGGCTGCTGGGCTTTCATAAGGGCCCGCGCTATCGACATCTGAGTGTTCAAAACCGTAGACAAATTCGAACCGATACTGAAGTGGATATTGAGGACTCGCTTGAGAGTTTCGATATCACCCCGTGCTTCCGCAGCTGCGGTCACCGACCCAAGCATACCCACGCTCTGGAAATTTTCGGCGTCTTCCCCGACATCAGCTTCTACTTTTTGCACGAGAGTCAGTAATAGCTCGTATTCAACAGCAGAAGGATCCGACTGATCCGGTATCGATGTCGTCTCCACACGATCAATCGGCCCGAAGTTCACCATTTGACTGCTGGCATGTTCCCTAGCCGAGCGTACGGTCGAAATAGTTTCCTCCGCGACCTCGGCATCCAGATACTTATTAGCTGATCTCAAGAACCCTTCCAACGTGGTCTGATGATATGACTGCCCAGACTTCTCCGCCATTTCCGTGACCATCTCGATTCGCGGCCCAATCGTCCTCCCATGCAATTTTACGTAAAAATCTTCCTTAACATCGTCGGTGACAAAAAGAATTCTTCTATTCGTAGCTTTCGCGTGCTCTATAAGCTCAAACCATATGAGGCAATCCCCCAATGGATCAGGTTTACTTTTGAAGTCCTTATAACCGGGTGGAACCTTGTCCTCCATACGCGCCTGCGCGGCTTTCCGACGTTTTTCATCCTCCTCAGCCGTCAGCGGAGCGCCCATGTTCGACTCACCAATAATTGTATCTAGCGCATCACGCACCGGATCATCGAAGCGCACGTCATCGAATCCGATCGTATGCGCCGACCGAATAGTCTTAAATTCTTCCTCTAGCTTAACTAGATGCTTTTCAGCAAACGAAATGATGTCATCCTGCACCTCCTTGAAATACCGCTGAATCGTTTGTCGTATCTCACGATCGCGCACTCGCTGACCCGCCTTCAGCGAGTAATCGCCCAGCGTCTCCCGCATCGAATCGGTGATACTTTTCATCACCAACTCGGGCATCGCTTCAATGGCATCGAAATTTGCGTTGACATCCCAAGCTACGCCGAGCCTGTTCTTCTGATATTCATAAGCGACCTGGAAGGGAATCCACAGCCTCTCACCTATCTTTCCCAACGCTGCGAGGATCTGGCTCCGCTGAGAACCGCTGACGCGATAGAGAGAAAGCAGCACATTGGCATCCAGCGCGATTGTGCCGTGTTTATAGAAATCCCCGAGCTCATCAGAGGTCGGAGCATACCATTCCCGAAAGACCTTTTTCAACTAATTACCAACCTATCATCAGTACAACTACTACCGTTTTCTTACGATGTCTTGGCGGTCACAGATGAGTGGCAGCGCGAAGGGCCAGTCCAGGAATAATAAAATCCGGATCGGGAAGGATTTCAGAGTCCCGCCAAGCATTTAGCGGCACAGAGATCCGTGCAGACTTTTCCCATCTGAAGCTTTCGGTGTCGGCGGGTATCAACTGCTGCAAGGCTTCATGGCCAAGTTCACGGATAGATTCGATGTGATTTACCCCTATCTTGTCGGCCAAAAGAGCCGCATTGTCGAAGACAACCTGAACAAGCCTCCAACGGCTCGTGCAATAAACGGCAGTCTCGAATTCGTTCCGCGTAATATGAAATTCTTCCGAGGATGCCGAGCTCGCTGCCTTGACTTCGATGCAGTCGACATCCCTCCCTGGTACCTCTATGTCATAGCCGTGGGCGTCACTGAGCTTTGCGACATGAACCGGCTGTCTGCCCTCGTATTCCAGAGCAGCTACCAGCAGCAGCTCAGCAGCTTCTCCAAGAAATTTTGCTACCTTGTCATCGGCCTCAGCATTCACATCGGCCGCGGACCTCACCAGAATTTGATCAAGGCGAGGTTCCAGCCACTGCAGCGCCTTCAAATCGTCGGTTGGGATAAGCTCACGCTGCACGTGCCTCCCGTTCACCGCTAGATACAGCCAAAATGGCGGCCGCGCTCGTAGCAGCACTTGAGCGATATGTTTCATTGCGCGTCCATCGGGGAACCTCGCGGCAGCTATCAACCGTGGTGAGATCTGTATGTGAGCGTCCAAGGTCGCGAGGCCGCAGTCAATCAAGTGCTGTGCGTAGGTGTGCATCTCTGTTTGTGAGGCGTGCTGCAGACCGTGGATGCGCGCCGCGTCGACCCATTCGTCGACGTTGCGCCTGGCGGTCATAAGGGCGACGTGCGTCAACAACAGTGTGCTATATGCGGCACCGTGGATGGGCAGCATCAGCGTCCCGTCTGCAGCATTGCGGCGACCGCCGCGATGTCGTCATCGTTCCCGGCGCGCTCTCTGGCGTCGGTGTCAGGCTCGGGTAGAGCCACTTTCACAAGGCCGGGATCAGCCATCAGTTGGGCCAGGGCTCGTACCTTCTCTCGAAGGCGGCCGTCGACCAGCTCATCGATGGTCCCGCGACTCATGAGCAACGTGAATTTCGTTGTGACTGTGTCAGCGAGACCAAGCCGGTGAATTCGATCCTGACTCTGAAGAAAGTGGCCGGCGTTGAAGGTTCTGTCTAGGTAGATCGCGTGATGGCACCAGTGGTGCAGGCTTACGCCTTCTCCACATGCTGCGGGGTTTGCCAGCAGGACATGACAGTTAGAATCGAAACGAAATCGGTTAAACTCCATATCACGGGTGACCTGGTCGGTCTTAGCGATATCGGCGTAGGGTACCCCGCCGTGTACCAGCGCGGGCTGATGCACGCGAAGGTAGTTTGCGAGCAGCTTTAGATTTCGAACAAAGGTTGACCAGATGATTACCTTCTCACCTTTATCAGCGGCAGCATCGACGAGCGCCGCGACCTTCTTGTATTTCCAGGGGACTTCGAGATCTCGGTACTTCAGCAGAAGGTCGGCCACTGTCTCGTTCCCCATTATTTCCAGGGGCGGATGTTCGAATCCTTCCTGATCATCAACATCCGATCCAGCGGCGAGCAACATAGGATTTGTTGCGCCTTCAAGCAGATACATGGCTATCCGGCCAAGCCGATCGAACTTTCGGCGGTCCTGGGTGTCGAGCTTAAAGCGGCCCCGGTACTGTCCGATAAGCGAGTCGTAGATCGCCTGCTGAATCGGTGGCATCGGCTCGGTGACGATATCAAACGTCGTTGGCGGAAGGTCGAGTTCGGTCTTGGGCGTGCGCACGAAGTATCGGGAGATCGCGGCACTTGCGGCTGAGACTACATCCTCATCACGGCCAGCCTTCCGGTTGTAGACTGTGTCAGGTAGAATGTCGTGATCTTGTCCGGGGTAGAGGAATCTAACCGGTGCGACGAGGTCGTAGGCACCCTGTGGCGCCGGAGTCCCGGTCAAGACATCTCGCCGACGTGCGGCATAGGCCAGGTCGAGGACTGCACGGCCGTGAACGCCGTTCTCTCCACGTTTGATCCGGTGGGCTTCGTCTACAATCACCTGAGTTGGCTTGATTGCTACGTATTCTCGAATGCGGTCGTAGTCAGCAGCCACCCTGTTGTAGTTGGTTAAAAGCATCTCAGTGTCGTCTGGTATTAGAGTCCCAACTCCGCCGTGAACGAGAATTCCTGGTGCTGGTTCGATACAGGCGGCAGCGTCTTCTTTCCATGCTTGAAATGCGGCAATCGGCGCGATCACCAGCAGACGCTGTACTATACCGCGCGCTCGGTTGAGGATATAGTTAGCCAGGGCAACGGTAGTCTTGCCTGCACCGGGAACAGAGAAATCAGCACCATGCGGCATGCGTTGGACTGCAGCAAGATTAGCCGCCTGAAACGACTTCAGTTGGCGGGTAAAACCGGCTTTTCTTAGTTCTTCTAGCAAGTCCTCGATAGAGACCTCGATCGTCTGCGCCATCGCTGCCTGACGGTCTCGACGATCCCTGGACAGCGTCCGGAGTTGGTCGGTGAGGATCGGGCCGAAGTCAAACTTTTCGGCGAAGAGTGCTCGCACCTCCTGTAGCGACTTTAGTTCGGCAAAAAAGACATCGGCCCGCACATGGGACGTATCGACCGTTCCGCCCACAATTCCTCTGGACAGCGCTTCCTGCAAACGTGCCCATGCTCCGGGTTTGGTGTCCTCGCGCTTCTCCAACTTGACAATCGGACGCGTGTCTCGTATAAGCTCGGCAAAAATCATAAATCACCGAATCTTGTCGAGGAGCTCATTAAGCTCAGCGACCCTCTTGGCAAATTCGGCCTCATCCCATTCCGGGTATCGGCGAGCCCTGGGGAGTGCGGCAACTACACGTTTCAGCTCGTCGATCGCCTTGCCGGCACGTACCAATGGAGCTTGGAGCGCAGACTGATCACGGTCCTCCTCTTTGGCTTCATCTGCGGCAGTCATAATCGAGCTTCCGATACTTGTCAGTACATCTCGAACTTGGACTCGATCGCCATCGTCCAGAACAATATTGGCTTCGGGTCGCTTCTGGGCCACAAAAGCAAGCAGCCCGTGCAGAGGGGAGAAAGGCTCGCTGCTGCCCACAAGATCGTCGAGCAAGTCATCCGATGCCATCGGTGTTGCGGCGTCGGCGGCTTCAAGAATTGGACGCATCGTCACATCTTCGGCCATCTCGTTCAGTACGAGTTGTGCACTATCTGCGCGCCGAAGGTGCCGTAATTGTCTATAGGGCGTGCCGGTCAGTGCACCCAAGAAATATACAGCTCGCACAGAGTCGGCTTCTTGCTGCGGCTTGTTTTTAATGTACTTAGAAAGCTCGTCGAATACAGACTCGTTTTCCACAAAATCGAGGTGGAGGCGGGTGCCGCCTGAGAGCTCGACCAGCTGGTGTAGCTGCTGGAGCTTATCGTACATTCCTCGAACATCAGCGACAGTCCGGTGCATACGGTTGGCTACATGTTCCCAATTCTTTTGGGCACGATCGTAAAGCTCCTCAATGAGCATAGCTTCGTTGACCCAGGAGTAATCTTGCTTCAAGCTGTTGGCGACCTGGAGTTCGGCTTCCAGATCGACCAGCTCATATGTCGTTGCATCCGCTGGCAGCACAAGGCAGCTCACGTACCTCGCCGACAGCTCACCGGCTTCCCACAGCGCACGTAACCCTGCTGTGCGCCTGTTGCCGTTGATCAGAATGCCGTCCGCGGTGACGATCGCGGGCTCCTGCTGGCCCCGAGACTGCAGGTCTCGCTTCAACTCATCGAAGCTAGGCTGAGCGCACAGAATCCTGTATTGGGCGTCCTGCGCCACTGGGCCGAGCGGGTCGGCCGTGAAGAGGTCTTCTCGTCCTGCGAGACGCCGTTCCCGCTCCTGTTCAGCGCGAGTGCGATGGTTTGTGACTGAGAACCGTACCCAGGTTGTCTCCAGTTCAGCCTGTGGAAGATTCTTCTCGCTCCTCGGCCAGGCCGGCACGGGCACAGTGTTGGATTTAGTCCGCGCCTCTAGGAACGCTTTTCGGGCGGGGTCAAGATTGTGAAGCATTCGTCAGCTCCTGAACGTGGTTGCGCGGCCGGGGCCGAACCGCGAGGTGATGGTCGTCCTGATCGCACCCTGGCGACGCTGGAACCCGATGTGGCCGATGAACTGACTTGCCTGCGAGGGTGTTATGCCGAAAGCCTGCAACAGCGCCTCGGGGAAGACTCGGCGCACCTCACCGTTCCAGTTCCAAGCATCAGCGGCGCTATCGCGATCCGGCATCACGTATACACACGGAGGAGGGACGCTGCGCTCTCCTACTTGAAGGGCGTATCGGCTCTTCGGGCACGGACGATTCGGTGACCCGCATAGGCGGTCGTGGAAAATGACGCCTGACAGAGTATCGGGGCGCGCTCCGAGGAACTCGCCCAGTAGGCGCTTAACGCCCTTGTCAACGTGCGCCCCTGGCTCATAGCGTGTGCTGTCACACAGCCACCACAGGTAAGTTTCCCGGGCCCACTCTGGCACTTTCCACCGCTTGCTACTGTGAGCGCCATCCGGGCAGCCCTTCTGAATGATCGCGACATCGCCGAACCCCGAGAGCGTCAGGCGGTACACAGTATCTTTGCCGTAATCGGGCTTCTCAAGCCGCGCAAGGTATCCGTTCTCGACAAGCGTCTGCAACAGTTCGTAGAGGAACTCTTTACGCTCGGACACGCTGGCGCTCTGGCGACCACGGAGCTGCTCAATCGCCCCGGGCAGAGCCAGTCGGTACTCCTCCATCGTCAGCCCGTACTTGTTAAGCACGTCTGCGTCATCAGCTAAGCCTTGAATGAGCTGAGTCACGCTGTCAATTACGCCAGGCAGTGGAACACCTACATGGCGGCACGGTGCGGCCAACTCAGCATCCACTCATCTACCCCTGTCTCCCTAGCGACCCCATGAGAGCCGACTTCTATTGCGCTCCTGGACAATCGATCTTAACCACGCCCAGCAACAAACGTTGACGGACTCAACCTACTCTCCCCCACCGACACTTGCAGCTACCGCCAGAGGCTGCCGATAACCGACCCAGAAGTGAAACGAGACTGTTCTTTATGCTCCGCCGAAGGCCGATTGCTCGCTGACGTTGAACGGCCGCCACTCAGCAGGGCATGGACAGAGTCCGCGCTTCCCCAGACTGCGGCCCATATCGGTCCCAACATCGACAGGCGTCAGGGACTCGCGAACCGCGGCACCGCAAGCTGCTACCTAAGCCGCGACGTCAACTCACTTTCAGATCTACTGCAACGACGCAGGAGAATCCAAACGGGCGCGCCCCGGCTCAGAGGAATACCGCACGACGTTTCTAAAGCTCACGTTATTCGGGGAAGCATGATGTTCCCCGGTTCTCAATAGTGGTTTATTCGACTGTTGGTCACGAAGTCATCGACAGATGACCTGCTCGTTTCAAGGTCGGTTTCCTAAGAGTTCCTCCTGCATTCGGTGACCGCCGGCCGGCCCACCTCGCATGTAACTGCGGATTTGGCACAGTAATCAGACGATCGACATATGGCGCAAGCAGAAGCTGATCGAAACAGACAAGACACTGGGAGCGTCCACCGATGCGCAGTGCGAACCGGCCGTGGCGGACGCCCAAGCGTCTGAGCTCCCGTCGCTGCGGCCTCCGCTGTGTTCGTTCGTCGAATAGCTGACACCGGCGCCGATATCGTCGAGCCCGCCGTCTGC
Source organism: Nocardia tenerifensis NBRC 101015 (assembly GCF_000308715.1). Taxonomy (GTDB): domain Bacteria; phylum Actinomycetota; class Actinomycetes; order Mycobacteriales; family Mycobacteriaceae; genus Nocardia; species Nocardia tenerifensis. The sequence goes on along the minus strand of NZ_BAGH01000119.1, from coordinate 17,480 downwards.
TCGGTTTGCATGGCCTCCGGCAGCTAAGCCGGACGCCGGTGCCGAGGTTTGAGGTGGCCTTGAGTTTTCTGCGAGGCAGGCTTCGAGCATGCGAGTCAGTGGTTCCGATTCAAGTACTCCATCCGCGGACACCTGTCGGACGATTCGAGGGGATGTATGAAATTCCATCGTTATCGACGCTGCTCGTTACAGTGAATGAGGAATCATCTCCGCACGTTATTCTTCTGGAACTCTTGGAGCAGAACGGAGACGATGACGGACACTGTCTATCGTCACGAGCATAACCCGTGCAAAATCTTTAATCGCTCAGGGCGTCATCTTCGTTGTCTTCCGCGTATTGCCCATCGTCAGTGTCGGCAACCTCTTCCAGCACCGAGCCGACGAGCTCTGACACTTTGATTGCCGTCGGTTCCGGTTCGCGTCGACCCTCTACATAAGCAAGCCTCTGTGCCGAGAGGTACGTGAGTCGAACAGCTTGAACAACAAGCGCCCGCCGAAGGCCCGGAGATACTTCGCCTCGTTCGCGCGCCACAGCTGCAAGTCTCGAGATCGCCTCCGCACGCCGAGCAATCCTGATGTCTGGATGTTCCCGCTCGTGCCGAATGCGCTCTGAAATCAGCGGCTTCCGAAGGGATGGCGGGAGGATACAGCGCGGCGAGACCGGTGGTATTTTTTCATTGAGGATTGCCTTGTATTTCGAGTTATTAATGGCGTCAAGGTATACGGTGTACTCACACTGGTTAAGATGATACAGGGCCCGAACGAAGCATTCCGGATCCTTTCTCTTGGGAGCGATATTCTGATACTCCCACAGCGGCCAGATCTCGACCTCAGCCACCTCGAACGTGTCGAGGATTCGCATCGCGACGGCGTCTGTGCGCTGATTGGTGAGGTGCCGCTGGACCCGGACACGCAGCTGCTCGTTTGTCTGCCCAACATAGATGGGCTCGCCGTCATAATCATAAAAGGCGTAGACTCCCCACTTCGCGTCCGCCCACACCCTCCCCTCGGAATCCCTTGCGCTCAAAAAATCCTTAAGCAAGGCGCGAAAGTTTTGCACGTCGGCCGCAGGCAGCTCGCTCCGCTTCGGAGCCTTCTTCACGTCGTTCAGCGAGGCTTTTCCATGACTTGACATCGGTTCCCTCTAACTCCAAGTATAAGGCTGACTGGTTTCCATGCGTCGTTGCCGTAAGTGCAAGCAGTCTTACACAGATCGACCGGCTGTAGAATCTTTTTTGCGCTTCGACAGTTCACCCGGCTAGAACTCCGGCATGTCCACTCCTTAGACCGTGTCTCACGTCGTTGTAGTTCGGTTTTCCGCGTGTCGTAACCAGTTGTGCCACAGGATGTCTGGTCGTGGTTGTCGAGTTGTCGCGGCGGTTGGTGCCCGATGAGTTGTGGGCGTTGGTCGAGCCGTTGCTGCCGAAGTTCTCCCCGCGTGTACAAGGTGGCGGTACGGCCCCGATCGATGAGCGGGCGGTGTTCACCGCTGTGGTGTATGTGTTGACCAGCGGTTGTGCGTGGCGGATGTTGCCGCCGTCGTTCGGTGTGACCGTGCCGACGGCGCATCGGCGGTTCACGATCTGGACCGAGGCCGGCTTGTGGCGGCACTTACATCGGGCGGTGCTGGACGAACTGGGCAGCGAAGGCTTGCTCGACTGGTCACGTGCGGTCGTCGATGCGGCGGCGGTGCGGGCGAAAAAAGGGGCGCTATGACCGGGCCGAGCCCGGTCGACCGCGGCAAGGCCGGATCGAAGATCCATGTGCTCTGCGATCGGGCCGGAATACCTCTGGCCGTAACCATTTCGGCGGCCAACACCAACGACGCCGAGGCACTGCGCCCGCTGGTCAGGGCGATCCCGGCGGTGCGGTCTCGACGCGGACCCCGTCGCCGCAAGCCCGCGAAGCTGCACGCCGATAAAGCCTACGACGGTGCGGAGTTGCGCGGCTGGGTTCGCGACCGCGGTATCGGGGTCCGCATCGCCCGCAAAGGCATCGAATCCAGTGAACGCCTCGGACAACATCGGTGGGTCATCGGACGAACAATTTCCTGGCTGACCGGCTACCACCGGCTCAACATCCGCTACGACCGCAAAGCCACGCACTATCTCGCCTTCCTCACCCTCGCCGCGGCACTGACCGGCTACAAGAAACTGACAAAGGCTCGATTAGCCACGTAAGACACTGTCTTAGCCGTTTCAGATGTAGCAGGTCATTGGCGTCGGCGATGCGATCTCGCGGCCCGCCGAGAGCTGGACCCGATCGTCGCCACCAGGTCCGCCATCGCTTCCTCGTTACGAATTTGACATTCCCAGATGACAAGTACAGTCCACTCGTCTGCTTCAAGTTCTTCGCGGCGGCGTACATCGCGAGCAACGTTGCCATCGAGCTTGCGAGTCCAGTACTCGGTATTCGACGCCGGCCGAGCAGCCGCAGGGCATCCAGGATGCTGATGCCAGAAACAGCCATGAACGAACAAGACAATTCGCCTACCGGGGAAAACGAGATCGGGTTTTCCAGGCAAGCGCCGGTCATGCAGGCGATACCGCAAGCCGACCGCATGCAGATAACGTCGAACGGCCATTTCGGGAGCGGTGTCTCGTGAGCGCACTGCACGCATAGTTCTGCTGCGCTGCTCTGCGCTCTCCTTCATCGACGCGACCTGTACTTGCGGCTCTTGCTGGCAAAGAGCATCGCCGAATCTGTCTCAACCTTCTGTATGGTCTCATTATATCGACTGACAAGGTGGGCAATGGCAAGACGACTACCAAAGTCAGTAACCAAGATTCCCACAGCAAGCGCCCTTTGGTCGTAACGGGTTCCCCGCCGTAAGTTCTGCAGTGCAGGAACTAGGTCGTCGGCACTCACGCCGTCAATTTGACAGGTGACTCGGATGCATCGGCGGCGACAACTTGGTTTGCCAGCACCGGTTCGAGAATGTTTTCAGCCAGAAATCGCACCACAGGCACTACAACACCATCACCAGCGAGATGGTACATATCGTTGTAGCTGTATGCCTCGGGCCACTTGTAGTCATCCCGCAAACCCATCAGGCGAAGGACTTCCAGTGGCGACAGGAGGCGAGATCGAACAGACTCGCCCTCTACGATCAAAATCGTTTGACGGCTACTGCCACCAGTAGGGGTACGCAGACATCCCGCAATGTCATCGAATCGAACCTCAGCACGTTGTATATTTTGACGCCTCTTCTTCCCATTCACTTCTACCCATTCGCCCTCCGGACGCATCCGCTTGTATACCGTCCCTACCCGACGGCCACCATTAATTGTGTCCAGCTTAGCTTGTTCGACTTTCTTTTTGTTAAAGTCGCTCATCAAATCAAGTAGGGCATTAGTTACGACTTCCGAGTGCCAGACGATCCCTTTTGGGACTTCTTTCTTTTCAACAAGCTTTTCCAGCGTCTGAAACCTCACCCGTTTATTGGGTGGCTCAGGCAGGTTCCACCAGACCCACTTGTCTTCTGCCGCCTTGACACTACTCATGAGTCGCCGATGTGCTGTCCTCAATGTAGATGGGTGCCAACGATCCGATGGAGCATCGGAAATCAGGTGTGTCGGAATCTGCACTTCATCGTGTACAGCGATAATGAACAGTCGAGGGCGCGACTGTGGAACCCAATGAACAGCGTCAACAACCAGGGCACCAAACCTATAGTGCTCCTTCGCGAGAACTTTTCCGAGCTCAACGAAGTCGCGTCCGTCGCTCTTGCCTGTAATCGTGTCTTTTAGGCCTGCGGTAAGGGCACCGACGACATTCTCAAGCACAACGAGTTTCGGCGCTCTATTCTCTGAGTTAAGCGCCTTCATCAGCTTCCAGAACGGGTGGAACGTGCCCGACCGAGCACCGCTCAAACCTGCACCGGCACCTGCCAAGGAGAGGTCTTGGCAAGGAAACGATGCCCACGCCAGGTCAGCGCGCCCTTCAGGCAGATCGGTCACGGCCAGCCCCGCAACGTCGCCGACCTTCAGATGGGCATCGCCCCAGTTCACCTTATAGCTCGCCGCCTTCTTGGTGTCGATGTCGTTCGCGAACACGCACTCCCATCCGCCGCCCAGGCCAGCGTGCGCCATCCCGCCACCAGCGAAGAACTCATAAAAGCTCGGCATCTCATCCTCTTCGTCTCGCTGCACCAAACGGCACCATCTACTTACTCTCCAACATGAGACATGCAGCCTCGCGCACCACGATTCGCATCGCGACGCCCGCGACCCTCTCGCATGGTCCCATCATCGGACTACAACCATGTAATTACCTGTCCGATTCCAGAACACCGTACCGTGACACGGCGACATACTCGGATCAACAGGCCAACACAGCAAGACATGTCCGATGACGCGACACCCCGATGAGTTGGGCGTTGGTATCGCCACACTTGCCCATCGGTCCAGTAGTCCGAGTGAACCCCGCGCTGCGGCGGCTCAGCTTACGCGGTTGGGCCCGGCAGCGACGCAACGCACGTACACGACACTCGCACGTGTACGCCCGCGACGCCACGTCGGTACAGCGAGAGCCGCTTGGACGGGAGTGTCGGAACAACGGCGGATCTTGATCCCGGTCCGATCGGCCGAACCTGACGGTTCGGCAGGAAGGACCGACTGATGTCGGAGACACTGGCCGCTGTGGTGAACAAGGACGCGGCGGACACCAAGAAGCTGGCCGAGCAGTTGCTGGCCCAGGCTAGAGAGCAGGGCATCGATCTGGTCGGGCCGGGCGGACTGCTGAACCAGTTGACCAAAACCGTGCTGGAAACCGCCTTGGAAGCGGAGATGACCGAGCATGTCGGATACGAGAAGCATGATCCGGTTGGTCGGGGAACACCTAACTCACGCAACGGGACTCGGTCGAAGACCGTGGTCACCGAGATCGGCCCGGTCCAGATCGATGTCCCACGCGATACCGATTCCTCGTTCGATCCGAAGATCGTGCGTAAGCGGCAGCGCCGCTTGACCGGGGTGGATGAGATCGTGTTGTCGCTGACCGCGAAAGGCCTGACCACCGGGGAGGTCTCGGCGCATTTCGCCGAGATCTACGGCGCCTCGGTGTCCAAGGACACCGTCTCGGCGATCACCGACATTGATGATGTGATGCGTTCCCGCTCGGGTCGTTGCTCTATCACTGACTGACGCCCTGCTGGGTTGTCCTGACCTTGGTCCGCCGGCTCGGGCGGGAACGTTCGAGCATGCCCGGCCGGGCGGGGATGACCTAATAGGGGCTTGCTTCCACCCTCGTCAATGTCTTGTCTGCCTGCGCGGTCGGCGTGCCTGTCGCCATAGAGAAGGGCAGGACCAGCGAGAATGACCGACACCGACGAGATCATCGGCGGCGCCGATACCCATGCCGACACCATTCATGTCGCAGTGATCTCCGCGGGTGGGCAACCCGTGGCCGATCGAGAGTTTCCCACAACGGAAACGGGATATCACTCGGCTATCGAGTTCCTCACCCGCCATGGTGTGCCACGCGTCGTCGGAGTCGAAGGAACCAGTAGCTATGGTGCCGGTTTCACCAGAGCGCTTGCCTCCAAGGGTATTCCGGTCCTTGAAGTTCACCGACCTGACCGAGCTGCTCGGCGATGCCGTGGCAAAACCGACACTCTCGACGCGTATGCCGCCGCTCGAGCAGCGCTGTGCGGACACGGCGTTTCGGAGCCGAAAGACGAGCGAATCGGTGTCGTCAGGGCACTTCTGAGCGCTCGTCGTTCGGCTGTGAAGGCTCGCACCGCCTCGATCAACCAGATCAAGGCGTTGCTGGTCAGCGCGCCGGAGGTCGTGCGTAGTCGGTTTCGCCAGCATCGGGCCAAACAGCTGATCGACGCTCTGATCGAAACACGGTCGAACACCCACGGTGATCCGATGGCCGCTGGGATCGTCACGGCCGCAAGGACACTCGCCGAACGGGTCGTCTTCCTCGATGACCAGGTCGAGTTCTTGACCGATGAACTCGACCAGTTGACTGCGGTGCTGTGTCCGACTCTGCGTTCGGCTTATGGTGTCGGCCCGGACACCGCCGCGCAGCTGCTGGTCACCGCCGGTGAGAACCCTCAACGGTTGCGAGGAGAGGGTTCTTTCGCTGCGTTGTGCGGGGCCGCTCCAGTGCCGGCCTCTTCAGGAAAGACAGTGCGTCATCGCCTTTCGCGTGGCGGCGACCGGGCCGCCAACAATGCCTTGCATCGCATCGCACTGTGTCGCATGGCCAGACATGCACCGACCCGCGCTTATGCGGCGCGACAGTCGCAGGCGGGCCGGTCAAAGCCGGAAATCCTGCGGTTGCTCAAACGCGCGATCGCGCGTGAGATCTACCGGCTGCTGACTCGCGCGGTGACCCCTCCCGACTATGCCGACCTGCGCCGAACGCGCCAAGAGCGCAATATCACGTTGACCGCCGCCGCCCGACATCTCGGTGTCTGGCCAGGCACCTTGTCTCGCCTCGAACGCGGCCAATCTCGCGACGACGAACTCGCCAACACCTATCGGGCTTGGCTCGCCGCAGCTTGACATCCATAGGAGCATCAAGGTGGTCGCGGAGATGACCGACTGGTGCAACCGGCCCCTCGATCACGTCTATCCGGTCGTGTTCATCGATGCGGTGCATGTGAAGATCCGCGATGGTCAGGTGGCCAATCGTCCGATCTATGTGGCGATCGGGGTCACCGTCAACGGTGAACGCGACATCCTCGGGTTGTGGGCCGGTGACGGTGGTGAAGGAGCGAAGTTCTGGCTGCAGGTGTTGACCGAGATCAAGAACCGTGGGGTCGCCGATGTGTGCATCGCGGTCTGTGACGGACTCAAGGGCCTGCCCGACGCGATCAACACCGTCTGGGATCGCGCGATCGTGCAGACCTGTGTAATCCACTTGTTGCGCAACGCATTCCGGTATGCGGCCCGTCAGTACTGGGACGAGATGAGCAAGGATCTGCGGCCTGTCTACACCGCCCCGACCGAGGCCGCGGCCAAGGAACTCTTCGCCGAGTTCGCCGGCAAGTGGGGGTCACGCTATCCAGCGATCGTCCGGTTGTGGGAGAACGCGTGGACCGAGTTCGTGCCGTTCCTGGACTATGACGTCGAGATACGCCGAGTTATCTGCTCTACCAACGCAATTGAGTCATTGAACGCACGCTACCGCAGGGCCGTGCGGGCGCGTGGCCACTTCCCAACCGAGCAGGCAGCGCTCAAGTGCCTGTATCTGGTGACGCGTTCGCTGGACCCGACCGGCCGTGGTCGGGCACGATGGGCGATGAGGTGGAAGCCCGCGTTGAACGCGTTCGCGATCACCTTCGAAGGCCGGATCACCCCAACCGGAAACTAACCCTCACCGGGATCAGATCCACCGGCAATCCGACACTCCCGCTTGGACGACCACATAAGAGCAGGGGAGAACGAACCCGCCAGGAGTCTGTAAGCAGTCAGGGTTCCAAACACAACTATGGCCCTGACCATGCGTGCTGTGACGCTGGTCAGGGGCCGTTCTGCTCCCCCATCTGGACTCGAACCAGAAACCTGCCGATTAACAGTCGGCTGCTCTGCCAATTGAGCTATAGGGGACTATCCTCCGGCTCGTCTGTGCTAGGCGGGCCGAGGAGAAACTTTAGCGTATGGGCGGGCGCGGGCCCAAATCGCGTCGCTACCTGGGGGGATGTGGGGTGGGGCGAGGGTGGCGGTGGGTGCTCGGTGGTCGGTGCCGGGGGTGCGGCGGACAGTGGCGTCAAGGGGGGTGAAACCTCGGGTGAGGATGTGGTCGGGGTTGGTGAGGGGGAAGGGGGCGGGCCAGGTGAAGGCTAAGCCGGTGCGGACGTCGTGGAGGGTTTGGGTGAGGGGGGTCAGGGCGGGGTCGGTGGAGGCGGTGTTGAGGTCGCCCAGGACTAGGAGGCGGGTGGAGGGGTCTCGGCGGACCAGGTCGGTGAGGGTGTGGAGGGTGCGGTCGCGGGCGGCGGTTTCGCCGAGGCGGATGGAGCCGAGGTGGACGGCGTAGACGGTCGCTTCGCCGGCGGGGAGTTCGATGCGGGCGCGGAGGGCGCGGGCCCAGCCTTGGCCTAGGTCGAGGCGTTCGATGTCGTGGAGGGGGTAGCGGCTCCACAGGCCGATGGTGCCGACGGTGGCGACGTGCGGGTGGCGAGGGTCGAGGGCGGCGGCGACGGAGGGGCGGTTGCGGTCGGTGAGTTCTTGGACGGAAATGACTGCGGCGTCGGTTAATTCGGCGGCTGTGCCGGCGGTGCCGAGGTTCTGGGTGGCGACGCGGAAGGCGGGGGTGGTGGTCGCGGTGTCGGGGCGTTCGACGAGTTGGGGTACGAAGAGCACGGACCAGGCCGCGATGGGGGGTACGACCGCCGCCGTGCCGATTTTGGAGCCTGTGCCGACGGCGACAGCGGCGAGTAGCACGGTGGGGGCGAGGAGCCACGGTAGGAAGCTGCCGACTATTTGACCGGCGGTTCCTGGCACCAGGCGAGGCTCGAGCAGCAGCGCGGCGAGGAGTGCGGCGGCCGCGGCGAGCATCAGGTCTTTCGGAGTGGCGTGCGGCATGCCGACCACGATGGGTCCGGCAGATGAGAGGTTGATGAAACGGGCGAAAGTAACAGTCCGGCCACCATCAGGGGTGAGTATGGATAAGACAGGGCTGAGCACTCGGCGAAGTGGGCACTCCTGGGCAACCCGCTGAGCAACTGAATAAGGAGGCCGACATGCGCGACACGACATGCGGCGATTGCTGGCGTATCGAAAACCTGACCTTCGCACAGCGTTTGGACCCGGCGCTCGTCCGCCGTGGCCAGCGCCATCTGTGCGAGGAGCATCGGGCCAAGCGAGAAGAGCTCGCCGCCTGAGCAATTCGGTGCCGGCCAAGCGGCACCGACTACCTCCGAACCCACCCCTGTGCGTCGTCGGCGAGGTTCCACCACGAAACATGGTCGGGGTCTTGGCTTTCCAACGTCCAGGCGGCGGTGAGCCGATCGAAGAAGGCGTCGTCGCCGGTCTTGCCGCCCTTGGGCTCGCCGATGAAGACGAGGCGCTCACCGCCCGCCTCCTCGAATCCGCGTAGCGCGCGGGAAGCCATGGGATCGCCCCAGCCGGGCGGCCAGCACAGGAACAGCACGGATTCTGGTTGCGGGGCGTACTCGTCCAGGCTCCCGATTTGCTGCCACACGTGGGCTCCGGGAAAAGACACGTTCTCGGACGTGTCGGGCGGGGCCGAATCGAACGCCGTGACGTTCACGCCGAGCCGCGCGAGTTGCGCCGCCCAGTATCCGTTGCTGGCGCCCAGCTCCAGCACGGGGCGGCCCTGCGCGAAGTGTTCCAACCAGCGCAGCGTCTCCGGCGACGGCACGGCGTAGGCATACACCGCCTGCAAAATCGTCTGCGCGTACGCGAGACGCGCGCTCCCGCCGCTCACCACCCGCCCGACCACGGATGGCCTGACGATGTCCCAGTAGGGGTTCGCCGACTCTCCGCCGGTCATGAAGTGCACGAAACGCAGATCGAATGCCGCGTCGGCTGCGTCGTCGCCGGCGCCACGTAGCCTCGGCGCCGTGTCGAGATAGTCGGCGACCTGGGGATACTCGGTGCGGAGTCGTACATCGTCGTCCAGCAGCGCCGCCAGTTCGTTCCGACGCTCGGTGGTCAGCGAGAGGCCAGTCATGTGGTCGATTCTCATTGGGCGCTGTGAGTTTCGTGGCCGGTCCAGCACTAGCCGCCATCCGGATCGACACGGCCACGGCGCGTCGGGCAGGATAGACCCGGCGACAAGGCAACTGGGAGGAGCACATCGAGATGCTGCGGTTGATCATCGGCGTGGCGGCCGGGTACGTACTCGGCAGCAAGGCCGGGCGGGCTCGCTATGAGCAGATCAGCGCGGCGACCCGTGCGCTGTCGGCCAGCCCGGTGACCCGCAAGCTGGTGCTCGTCGGCCGGCAGAAGCTGTCGGACAAGCTCAGCACCAAGCCGCGCCTGGAGCCCATGGAGCCGCTCGACGAGCGCACCACCGTCCTGGTCCCGCAGGACCAGCTCCGCCGCTGAACCGCGCAACCAGCGCTGGCTGCGGGGGGTTCGCATACCTCTTGGAGGGCGAGCAATCCTTCCCGAGGCTCGTCTGTGCATCGAGCAGAGTCATATGGCCGCTAAGTGATCTTGAGCAGCGACCATATGACTCTGTCGATCTTCATGCTCTAGACGCGACCACAGTTAGATGACCACGCTGGGGCTGAGCACGCGCTCCTGACCGCTAGGCGAGGTAGGTGGGTGGGTGGGTGCGACGCTACGGTGGGAAGAAGGTCCGTTCACAGACCGTGCACACCGTTCACAAGGCCCCGACCCCTTGTGAACGGTGTGGAGGCTCTGTGAGATCAGTGGCAAGTGTCTGCCGGTCGGGCTTGTCGGCGTTCGGGTACTCGGGCCAACTGGGGATAGGAACATTCGCCGTGGACCAGGCCGTGGGACTGATCCAGCTCGTGCCCAGCTCATAACTCGCCGACGCGAGTTCTCAAGCTCCCGTGGCGAAGTCGTCGTGGCTCCCCATCGCCTGTGTCAACAGACTCTTGCGATACTGCTCCAACGCCACCAGATCACCGAACAACGCCATATACGCCTCGGGCTGCTCGGTGGACGACACCCGTTGCAACTTCGACTTCAGCTCGGCGATCTGCCGCCCGACCCACGCCTCCTGCGTGCGCGCCAACACCCCTGCGACGAACCGCGGAATACCCGCCTCGTTCTTGACCGGCAAGGGCTCGTTGGCCAGCTCGGAGAGCAATGCCCGCATGGTCAGGTCGTCGGTGCGGTCCGCGACGGCATTGACCCACTCGGCTCCTCCGAGTCCGGCCCCGGTGCCGCCGACCTCGGCGATCAACAACCGAACCGCCGCGTAGGCGGGGTGGGTGAAGGCGTCTGCCTCGAGCGAGTCGAACACCGCCCCGGCCATGGCCGGATACTGCAACGCCGCGGCGAGTACCTGACGCTGCGGCATGAGGGTCGGATCGTTCGGATTGGGCCGCGCCGCAGGGTGTTCGGCGACCACCTCGGGCTTGGGGGCACCGGGCGCCTGCCGCCCGTTCGCACTGCCACCACCGGAACGGTTGCGCTTGGCCTCGTCGCCGACGCGGCGGACGACGGTCTGGATGTCGTCCCAGCCGACCCAGCCGGCCAGCTTCGTCGCGTACGCCTTGCGCAGGGCGTTGTCCTTGATCTGCGCGACCACGGGGATCGCCCGGCGCAACGCCTCGACCTGGCCCTCGGCAGTGTCGAGGTTGTGGTCGGCGAGCAGGCCGCGAATCACGAACTCATACAGGGGGGTTCGCCGCGCCACGAGGTCGCGGACGGCGCCGTCGCCGGAGTGCTGGCGTAGCTCGCACGGGTCCTGGCCGTCGGGGGCGACGGCGATGTAGGTCTGCCCGGCCAGCTTCTGGTCGCCCGCAAAGGCTTTCAGCGCCGCCGCCTGGCCCGCCGCGTCGCCGTCGAAGGTGTAGATGATCTCGCCGCGCCAGAAGTTGTCGTCGAGCATCAGCCTGCGCAACAGCGCGAGGTGCTCGTCGCCGAAGGCGGTGCCGCACGAGGCGACGGCGGTCTTCACGCCGGCCAGGTGCATGGCCATGACGTCGGTGTAGCCCTCGACGACGACGGCCTGATGCCCCTTGGCGATCTCCCGCTTGGCGAGGTCGAGGCCGAACAGCACCTGAGACTTCTTGTACAGGATGGTTTCCGGGGTGTTGATGTACTTCCCCGACATGGTGTCGTCGTCGAAGAGCTTGCGCGCGCCGAACCCGATGACGTCGCCGCCGAGGTTGCGGATCGGCCAGAGCAGCCTGCGATGGAACCGGTCGATCGGACCGCGCTGCCCCTGCCTGGACAGGCCCGCGCCCTCCAGCTCCTTGAACTCGAAACCCTTGCGCAGCAGATGCTTTGTCAGTGTGTCCCAGCCCGCGGGCGCGTAGCCACAGCCGAACTGCTGGGCGGCGGCGGCATCGAAGTTACGGTCGGTGAGAAACTTTCGGGCCGTCTCGGCGCCGGGCTCGCGCAGCTGGGCCATGTAGAACTCGTGCGCGGCGGCGTTGGCGGCGACGAGCCTGGCCCGGGTGCCGCGGTCGCGCTGCACCGAGGTGCCGCCGCCCTCGTAGTTGATCTGGTAGCCGATCCGGTCGGCCATCTGCTCGACCGCCTCGACGAAGCCGACGTGGTCGATCTTCTGCAGGAACGCGAAGACGTCACCGCCCTCGCCGCAGCCGAAGCAGTGGAAGAGGCCGTGATTCGGCCGCACGTGGAACGACGGCGACTTCTCGTCGTGGAACGGGCACAACCCCTTCATGGAGTCGGCGCCGGCGCGCTTGAGCGCGACGTATTCCCCCACAATGTCTTCGATGCGGACGCGGTCACGTATCGCCGCTATATCGCGATCAGGGAGTCGTCCGGGCACGGCAGTGAGCGTACCCGTCGAGACCGACCTTCTTCACCTACGGGCTCCGGCTCGACGGCGCGGTTGGCGAGAAAGACGTAGGTTAAATCACATTCCCGCGCCGCACGCCCGACGCGACTCCGCGTATCACCGACCGAGCGACGCCGCGACTCGCTCGAGCCTGCTCTCGGTGTAGGACGCGATCTGGTCCACGATCACCCGCACCCGCGCGGTGTCGTCGGTAGCGGCGTCCCACCACGGGAGCAGCAGCGGGTCGAGACTGCGCGGCGCATCGGCAAGCAGCCCCTCGGCGACGGCGTGGATGCGCTCGCGCTGGGCCTCCTGGCGGAGCCGGTGGTCCGGATCGGACATGACGTAGCGAAGCGCGACGGTTTTGAGCACGGCGACCTCCGCCGCGACCACATGCGGGACCTCGAGGTCGGCGCCGTAGCGGGAGAGCCGGTCGCTGCCCGCGGTCTCGCGGGTCGCGGAGATGGCGGCGGTGGCGAAGCGGCCGACCAGTTCGCTGGTGAGTCGTTTGAGCGCAACCGAACTGGCGAGCGTGCCGTCGTAGTCGGTGACCGCGGCGACGACCGGCAGTTCGGAGAGCCGCTGGGCGGCGGCGACCAGTTCGTCCGCCGACAGCGAGTAGTGCTTGTGGTGGCCGAGGCGGGCCAGCGCCGCCTGCTCGGCGGGGTCGGCGAGGGCGCGCAGGTCGATGCGGCCCGCGATCACGCCGTCCTCGACGTCGTGCACGGAGTACGCGACGTCGTCGGACCAGTCCATGATCTGGCACTCCAGGCTGCGGCGGCGGTCCGGCGCGCCCTCGCGGATCCACGCGAGCCGGTCGAGGTCGATGTCGTAGGCGCCGAACTTGGTGCCGGAACCCGTTCTGCCCCAGGGGTATTTGAGAGCGGCGTCGAGGGAGGCGCGGGTCAGGTTGAGGCCCGCGCTCGCGCCGCCGGCGTCGAGCACCTTCGGCTCGAGACGGGTGAGGATGCGCAGGTTCTGCGCGTTGCCCTCGAAACCGCCGTGCGCGTCGGCGAAGACGTCGAGTGCCCGCTCGCCGTTGTGGCCGTAGGGCGGGTGGCCGATGTCGTGGGCGAGCCCGGCCAGGTCGACCAGGTCGGGGTCGCAGCCGAGGCCGTCGGCGATGCTGCGGCCGATCTGGGCGACCTCGATCGAGTGGGTGAGCCGGGTGCGCGGGGTGTCGCCGTCGCGCGGACCCATGACCTGGGTCTTGTCGGCGAGGCGGCGCAGGGCCGCGGAGTGCAGGACCCTGGCGCGGTCGCGGGCGAACTCGGTGCGATGCCCGGTCTCGAACTCGCTGCGCGGCGGACCGAGCCCGGCGGTCTTGGGGCGCTCGGCGACCAGTCGCTCGTAGTCGTGCTCGGTGTATCCGCGCACTACTGACCCGCCGTGTAGGCGAAGTCCGCCGCGAAATGAGTGAGCTGATACCAGAGCAAAGCGCCTGTCTCCCTGGCTATTCCGTGCGCCTGCGACTCGCGGGTGTAGACGGCGGGGCCGGTCCTGGTCGGCGCGGTCCAGGCGTCGAGGCCCTCGTCGCGGGCCATGGTGCGGGTGCGCAGCGAGTGCCACGGGTCGCTGACCAGCACCGCGGAGTTCATGTCACGGGCCTGCATGGCCGTCGCGACCGCCTCGATGCTGCGCAGGGTGTCCGAACCGGTCTCGACGGCCAGGATCTTGTCGCTCGGCACCCCACGCGACTGCAGATAGTTCTTGCCGGACGCCGCCTCGGTGTACAAATCACCCTCCTGCTTGCCGCCGACGGTGATCACCCGCGGCGCCACGCCGAGCCGGAACAGCCGATAAGCCTGATCCAGTCGCGCCTCGAACACCGAGGACGGTGTGCCGGAGTACTGCGCGGCGCCGAGCACCACGATGGCGTCGGCCGTCGAATAATCATCGATGCGCGCCACCTGCCACACCCGAAACGCCGTACCGCCGACCAGCACCACCCCCATCAAAGCCGACCCGACGATCAACCGTCGTAGCCAACGCAACACCCCCACCCCGTTGCCTCGCTGCGGGACGGGGCCGGGTGCCGCATCGGCTCGAGCGCGCATCGTTGGCGAATCCACTCCCCAAGTCTGCCAGTACGTGCGTTTCACTCCAGCTATTCGGGCGACTGACCGTCTCGAAGCTCCGTTACCAGCCGCGTTCCCGCCACTCGGGCAGGCTCGGGCGTTCGGCGCCGAGGGTGGTGTCGTCGCCGTGGCCGGGGTAGACGACGGTGTCGTCGGGGTAGCGGGCGAAAAGCTTGGTGGTGACGTCGGTGTAGAGGGAGTCGAAGTCGGCCGGGTCGGTGGTGCGGCCGAGGCCGCCGGGGAACAGGGAGTCGCCGGTGAAGAGATGGACGCGTCCGTCGCCGTCGGTGAGGGCGAGGGTGACCGAACCCGGGGTGTGGCCGCGCAGGTGGATGACCTCGAGGGTGAGGTCGCCGACGTCGATGCGGTCCCCGTCGGCGAGCAGGCGGTCCGGGCTGACGGGGAGCGGGCCGGCGTCGAGTTCGTGTGCGGCGGTGGGCGCCCCGGTGGCGGCGGCCGTCTCCTTCAGCGCCTGCCAATGGTCGGGGTGCTGATGCGTCGTGACGATCACGCCCACCTGGCCCGGCGCCACATGGTCGATGAGTTCGCGCACGCGGTCGGGCTCGTTCGCGGCATCGATCAGCAGCGCCGCCCCGGTGGTCGCGCATTGCACGAGGTAGCAGTTGTTGTCCATGCCGCCGACGGACATCTTGACGATGCTGGCACCCGAGACGTCACGCTGCTGCGGATCGGAACCCGGCGAGACGTGACCGGTGTACGGGCGGTCTATGGTGATCACACGTCGATGCTATCGAGCGACGACCGCTCGTGCAGTTCGCCGCGACCGTCATGTTGCTGCCGTGTGTCGGCTTTACAGTCCACACACCGGGCGCCTCGCCGAAGTCGCACTCTTTACTGGGAGCGCACCTATTGCAGGGTGCTGATTCTGGAAGGATGTGGCTGCTTCGGGCGGGCGCGCCAAAGCGCTGCGCCGACTCGGCACGCAGGAAGACACGCCAAAACACGAGCGCGAGGCTCATCGCCGAGACACCACCTCGTTCCCGGCACGCCGCAGCTCCGGGCTGCCCGGCTACCGCGGCACAGCCTCGGGCGCACGAACACGGACGCTCCAAACCTCGCTTCAACCTGGCACACGGATGCCGATACTCGAGCCTCGCTTCGAAACAACGCCAATACTCCAGCTCCCGCTCGGACCGGCCGCCCGAACAGGGATACTCCAGCCGTCGCCATGATCCGGCCACGCCGACGCGAATCCCCAACCGGCCGCTCCAACATGGATTCTTCAGGCCCTGCTCCGAGCCAGCCGCGCCAAGGCGGACACTCCAACCCCCGCTCCGACCGGCCGATCGAATGGGGATACTCAGCCCTCGCTCCGGATCGCCGGGATTACGCATGCCGTCGCTCGAGACCGGATGCCATCGGAGGCAGGTGGGCGAGCTCGTCGCATATCCGGTTGGGCGCTGACCAGCAGCCCGAGGACTCGGTCGCGCGATAGATTCATGGCATGTCGCTGCCGAATCGTGTTGCCCGCTGGACTTCCTGGCTGGTGCTGAGTGTGTTGCTCGCGGGAGGTGGCCTGCTCGGCGCGCCGACCGGGGTGGCGGAGGCTCCGCTGCGGATGGACACCTATGTGGTCGATTCGGCGAAGGTGCTGAGCGGCGGGCAAATGGATCGGGTGCGGTCGGCGGTGGATCAGCTGTACGCCGATCAGCAGATCCGGCTGTGGGTCGTCTATGTGCGCGATTTCGACGGCCTCGGGCCGGAGGCGTGGGCGCAGCGCACGGCGGCGAAGTCCGAGTTCGGCGGCCGCGATCTGCTGCTGGCGATCGCCACGCAGGAGCACTCGTACCGGCTCGACGGTGAATTGCCCAGCGGCGTCAGCGATTCCGAGCTGGACAGCCTGCTGACGCGTGAGGTGGAGCCCGCGCTGCGCGACGGCCGGTGGGCCGACGCGGGCATCGTCACGGCGGACGGGCTGCGGTCGGACATGCAGAACGGCGGCCTCGACCTCAGGTTTCTGCTGGTCATCGGCGCGCTGGTCGTGCTCGTGGTCGGCGGCCTGCTGCTGTTCGCGCGCAAACGGCGTCGCGACCGCGCGCGGGCCGACCTCGCCGTGGCGCGCGAGGTGGACCCGGACAACACCACCGCGCTCGCCGCACTCCCCCTGGAGGCGCTGCACGCGCGCTCGCGCGAGGCGCTGGTCGAGATCGACAACGCGATCCGCACCAGCGCCGAGGAGCTGGAGCTGGCGACGGGCGAGTTCGGCGCGACCGCGACGCTGCCCTTCACCACCGCGCTCGAGCACGCGAAAACCGCGGCCTCCAAAGCGTTCTCGATCAGGCAGCGACTCGACGACGCCATCCCCGAGACGCCGGACGAGCAGCGCACCCTGCTCGTCGACCTGATCGGCACGGTCGGCCGAGCCGATCGAGAACTCGACGCTCAGGTCGCCGAGTTCGACGCCATGCGCAACCTGCTGATCAACGCCGCCGACCGATTGGACGGGCTCACAAGGGATCTGGTCGAGCTGAAGAGCCGCCTGCCCGACGCCGAGGCGGAGCTCGCCCGGCTCACCGCCGCACACCCGCCCAGCGTGCTCGCCCCCATCCACGACAACGTGACCATGGCGCGCGAACGAATCGCCTTCGCGGAGCAGAACATCGACGCGGGCCGGGCGGCGCTCACCCAGCCGGTGGGCAAGCAGGGCGGCGCGGTCGCCGCGATCCGCTCCGCCGAGGCGGCCGTCGGCCAGGCCCGCGCCCTGCTCGACGGGGTCGTCAACGCGGCCGCCGACATTCAGCAGGCCCGCGACGGACTGCCCGCGGTGCTCGATGAGCTGCGCCGCGATATCGCCTCCGCCACAGAGCTTTCCGGCTACGGCGGACCGGAACTGGCCGCCGCGACCGCGAGCGCACAAGCGGCTCTGGACAAGGCGACGGCCGCCGCCTCGGCCGACCCGCTCGACGCCTTCCACGACGCGGTGGCCGCCGACGGTGAGCTCGACCGCGCCATCGCCGC